>JBJDXI010000061.1:0-54963 GCA_051866595.1 Clostridia bacterium | reverse complement strand
AAAATTCATCATCGACGATGAAATCGCCGGTCTTGTCAATAAATTCCTCAAAGGTTTCGACTTCTCCGAAGAAAAATTCCTCATGGATGACATCAAACAGGTGGGCCCCGGCGGACACTTTCTCTATCAGCCTTCCACCTTCTCCATGTGCCGCGAAGAACAGCGTGATGTATATGTATCCGACCGCGGCAACTGGCAGGATTGGGACGCCAAAGGCCGCAAGACCGTTGCGGAAGTCGCTAACGAAAAATGGCAGAGCCTCCTTGCTTCCTACGAAGCTCCCGCCATTGACGAAGCACTGGATAAAGAACTTTGTGCCTTTATCGCGAAAAGAACCGGCGAATTATCGAAATAAAAAATCCTTTCCTGAATATAGCAGATGTTGCAACGGGTCAGAGCGGTGCGGAGAGACCTCACCGCTCTGACGCTTAGGAGAAAGAAACGATGCTTGAAAAATTCCATGAAAAAATAGATAAAAGGGTATTCTATATCGGCGGTTTTCTTTGTCTGGTTTTTGTTCTTTTCGCCGCGGTGGCACCTCGCCGTGCCGAAGATGTTTTTTCCTGGCTGCTTTCTGTTTTTTGCTCGGATTTCGGATGGTTCTATCTTTTATCGGTTGTCTTTTTCATCGGATTCCTTGTTTGTATCGCTTTCAGTAAATACGGAAAGATCTGTCTGGGTAAAGACGGAGATCGGCCGGAATATTCGACGCTCAGCTGGTTCTTTATGCTCTTTGCTGCCGGTATGGGGATCGGTCTTGTGTTCTGGAGTGTGGCGGAACCGATGAGTCATTATCTGAATCCGCCTTATGGCGACGGCAGTACGGCGGAATCCGCCACTTTGGCCATGCGCTATTCTTTTATGCATTGGGGTATTCATCCCTGGGCATGCTATGGTATTATCGGCCTGCCCCTGGCCTATTTTCAGTTCCGCAAAGGCAAGCCCGCCCTTTTGAGCAGCTGTGTTTCACCGGTGATCGGAGAGAAACGTTCCCAAGGTGTTTGGGGCAGTATTATTGATGTTCTGGCGGTATTCGCCACTGTTTTCGGGGTCGCGACTTCTTTGGGTTTAGGCGCTATGCAGATTAACAGCGGTCTCTTTTATGCTTTCGGAATCCCCTATACCAATGTTGTTTTGTTCGGGATCATCGCCGTTGCCACTGTATTGTTTGTGGCTTCCTCTGTCAGCGGGATTGAGAAGGGGATCAAAACCTTAAGCAATATCAATATGGCAATTATGGCGGTTTTGCTTCTGTTTATTTTCTTTTCCGGCCCCGTGATTTTCATTCTGAATTTTATAGTGGATTCTTTCGGACAGTATGTTACGCATCTGATTTCCTCCAGCTTCTGGACGGATCCCTTTGGGGAGAGCGGCGGCTGGATCAATGGCTGGACCATTTTTTACTGGGCCTGGTGGATTTCCTGGGGTCCTTTTGTCGGCGGTTTTATCGCCCGTATTTCCAAAGGCCGCACGATTCGTGAGTTTATTTTAGGCGCGTTGATTTGTCCCATGTTTTTAAGTGTTCTTTTCATTTCCATTATGGGCGGGAACGCTATTTATCTGGATATGTCCGGTGTCACAGCCATCGGTGACGCTATGAGTGAAAATATTTCTTACGCTCTTTTCGCGCTGCTGGAACAGTTTTCCCTGGCTAAGCTGACCTCGTTTATCGCCGTGATTCTGATTTCTGTCTTTTTCATTACTTCCGCCAATTCTTCTACTTTTGTCTGCGCGATGATGACCGCCAAAGGCGTACAGAATCCGCCCAATTCCCTGAAAATTTTCTGGGGTGTTTCCGAAGGTCTGGTCGCGGCGGTACTTCTCTTTGCCGGCGGTCTGACGGCGCTGCAATCCGCTGCTATTCTTTCAGCGTTCCCCATGATTTTTATTTGTTTTATCATGGCGGCGGCGTTATTAAAAGCGCTTCGGGCTGAATGAATGTTGTTTTGACAAATCTTTTGTTTAGGAGGACTCCCTTCTTCCTTTCTGAACAAAATAATAGAACGGTACGTTACTTGATCTGTGTTTGTGCCGTTCTATATCTCTTCTGAAATGATCGGTTTTCCGGTCATAGTCTCTTACTCTCCATTTTCAAAAACAGCCGCGCGTAAAAAGAGATCCGCGCGGCTGTTTTATCGTTTCGGATGGAAAAAGATGGTCCTGTCTTCTCCTGCGGTTTCATTGACACTTTTCGTGATTTCTGATAGAATAATGTCAGAAAAAGGAAGCTCGCGACGATATTTTACGGAAGTGAATGAAGTGGTTCTCATTCCTGTTTTTTTATGTAAAAACGCGCGGAAAAGAGATTTGTTTTTTTGAGGTATCGTGGGTTCATTGGAGAGAAGCAAAATTTGAAACGTTTGTTACGTGCGGCTGTTGCGTAATAAAGCAGGTGATAACGTGTCAGGAATAAATCTCGAATTAAAACAACTTCAGAAATTGGTGATGACTACCGAGCTTCGGCAGGCCATTGATCTATTGACCATGCCTGTTTTGGAATTACAACAGTTTGTCCGGGAACAGCTGGAGGAAAACCCCATGCTGGAAATGGACGAATCGCCGTCTCCTTCCAAAGAAGAAGAGCTTTTCGCTTCCATGCGGAATGATTATTCCGAAGGCAGCCGGAGCTATACGGTAAACCGTGAAGAGCCTTTTACTTACGAGGCCCGGACAGAAGCGTATAACAGTCTCTATGAGTATCTTTTGTTTCAGCTGAATATTCTGCCGCTTTCGGATCATCAGCGGAAGATTGGGAAATACATCCTTTCGTATATCGATGATAACGGCTATCTGCTGACCCTTCCCGGTACCATTGCCGCTGAGCTTCATCTGCCCCCGGCGGAAATCGCGGAAGTCATGGAGATGATCCGGCGTTTCGATCCCGCCGGTGTTTGCTGTGTGAACTTGCAGGATTGCCTGATTTTACAGCTGGATAAGGAAAATCCTCATTACAATGATTTAAAACGGATCATTCACGATTATCTGGACATGGTCGGCGCCAACCGCGTTCCCATGATCGCCAAGCAGATGAAACTGCCGGTGGAAACCGTAACGGAGCTGGTGGAAATGATTCGTTCCCTGGATCCCCGGCCCGGTCAGTCCTGGGGTGGCGGCAGTCATGTGGAATATGTTTCACCGGATGTGACGGTGAAAAAAATCGACGGTGAATGGCAGATTATCCTCAATGAATGGGATGTGCCGAAAATTCTCGTCAATGATTATTATCAGAATCTGTTGAAAACCGGTATGCAGATGGACGCTTCCACCGAGGATTATCTCAAAGAGAAGTTCAACGCGGCGGTATGGGTGCTGAAAACCATTGAACAGCGCCGGAAAACCATCTATGATACGGTAAACGCCATTCTGAAATTCCAGTCGGCATTCTTTAACGAAGCGGCGGAATATCCGGTGCCGTTGAATCTCAAAGATATTGCCGATGAAATCGGTGTTCATGAATCAACGGTTTCCCGGGTGGTCAGCAACAAATATATACAGACGCCCCGTGGTCTCTTCTCTTTTAAATACTTCTTCCCCAAAGGGGTCTCTTCGGGGTCTGATACAAATACGCTGGGCATCAAAAAACAGATGAAAGCGCTGATCGACGCCGAGGATTCGGCTCATCCCCTGAAAGACGGGGAACTGATGGAATTATTAAAGAAAAAAGGAATTGAAATTTCCCGCCGCACCGTGGCGAAATACCGGGAACAGATGGGTATTCCCGTGGCGGGTAAACGGAAACGGTATTGATTGAAATTTTGGTACCGGAATCCGATGATTGAATTTATTTTTATAGACAAAAAAGGACATGACGTTTGTCATGTCCTTTTGATTATTCCTTTTATTCGCCCAGCTCTTCTTTAATATAGGACGCGATGCTTGTACGGTCCAGATTCAGAACATAAGCGAATTCATCACCGAGCACCGTTTCCGCTTCTTTTAAAAAGCGCTCATCGATCAGGTGCTGTTTCTTTCCCGCTTTCTGCTGGGCTTCTTTTCGTTTATGGAGTGTTTTTACGAGCCGCATAATCTCTCCGCGGTCGCCGCTTTCAATGATCTGCTGATACGTTTCTTTGCGGTGTTTTTCATCGGTGATCCCGATGATTTTCTGAGTCGGAATGGAGCGGATCAGCTCTTTAATTTCCTGAGGGGAAAGGAGAGGACGCAATTTCCTTGCGGAAAGCTCATTTTCCGCGGGGATAAAAAAGGTGCTTCGGTCGTCAAAAACCGGTTTCATCGTGTAGTAAAGATGCTCTTCTCCTGCGAAAATTTTTGGTTCGATCTGTGTGATACGGCAAACGCCGTGAAGTCCGTATACAACGACATCATCGACTTGATACATTTATTTTCCCTCTTTCCGGATATTCGATGTCTGCGCATCCGGTACGCAAATTGCGGTACAGAGCGGTTTCTCAGAATACTTTTTTCATTATTATATCACAAAAAAAGAGGGAATGTAAGGATTTTTTAAAGAGCCGGGAAACGGAAAAGAAATTGATGTCGGTTTATATACATGGTATAATAAATGTTACGCGAAAGGGAGGAAAAAATGGAAATGGCAAAAAAGAAGGATTTGATGAATCCGGTTTTATTTGTGACGATGATTACCTTTATCATGGCGGTGGACTGGATGGCCTGCGATATGTTTTTGCCGGCTCAGCCCCAGATTCTGGAATATTTTCACACCGGCGCCGCCACGCTGAATATGGCCCTTTCGATTTACTTTATCGTAAGCGCCTTCAGTGTGCTCATCGGCGGCCCTTTGAGCGATAAATTCGGACGGAAACCGATGCTTCTGTCGGGGGTCGCTTTATTCGCTTTGTTCGGTTTTGGCTGTGCCCTGGCTCCCGATGTCTATACGCTGATCTTCTGCCGGGGCGGCGCGGCCTTCGGCGCGGGGATCATCACGGCGGTAACCATGGCCATGGTCAAAGACTATCTGGAAGCGGACCTCTTTCAGAAATCCATGGCGGTGATCCAGTCGGTGATTGTGCTGGGGCCGGTGGTGGCTCCGTTTTTAGGCTCTTTTATGCTGATGGTGGGCAATTGGCGCTGGGTCATGGCGGCTCTCGGCATTTTGGGTACCTTCTGTTTTTTGCTGGCGCTGATTCTGCCGGAAACACTGCCGCCGGAACGGCGGGTTCACGGCGGTGTTCTGCCGGCGATGAAAGGACTTGTCTATGTGGCGAAGGACCAGAATTTTTCGGTTTTGCTCTCCGTCATTTCCCTGATCTGTGTTCCTTTCTTCGGTTTCGTAGCGGTATGTTCTTATATCTGTATGAATTATTTTGAAATGAGCTATCTTCAGTACAGCCTTTTTTACGGCGGTATCTGTATCATTTCTTTTACCGCGCCTTTTGTCTATCTGTTTCTGGATAAGCGGCTGAAAGGGAAAACCGTTTTGAAGCTCTGTTTTCTCTTTCTGGCTTTAACCACCGCCGGCGTCGGCCTCTTCGGGAAAATCAGTCCCCTGATTCTGCTTCTCGTTTTCATTCCCTATACCTATGCCGAAGGGATTTCAAGACCTTTAGGAATGGTGCTTTTGCTGAATCAGCATGAAGATACCTCCGGTGCCGCCTCGGCGCTGAGCAGTTTCGCCACTTCCGTTATCGGTACCCTGGGGACGGTGGTGGCCACCCTTTCCTGGGGCAATTACATTGACGGCCTCTTTTGGATTTTCCTCACCTGTCTGGTGCTGATTCTCTGTCTCTGGGGATTGCTGCGCCGTCTGAAAGTGGAACTGTAACGGAAAGTTTTTCTGTAAATGCCTGTTCCATGCGGTCTGCAACCGGCGGTTGACAAATTTCCAAGGCGAGTTGGTAGCCGGTGGCAAAGGTTCATGCTATATTGAAATCACGATATCGTGCATCCATTTTTGAAAGAGAAGGAAAGATAAAGATGATATTAGCGGATAAAATCATACAATTAAGAAAGAAAAACGGTTGGTCTCAGGAACAGCTCGGGGAACAGCTGAACGTTTCCCGTCAGTCGGTATCCAAATGGGAATCGGGGCTTTCTATTCCCGATCTGGAAAAAATTCTGAAAATGAGCGAACTTTTCGGTGTCAGCACCGATTACTTGCTGAAAGATGAAATCGAGGACGCTCTTCCCTCGGAAACGGAAGTGCCGGTAGAAACGGCGCGTTTCGTCGATGTGGAACAGGCCAATGTTTATATGGATCTGGTGCGGAAAGTGTCGCCCCGGTTTGCCTGGGCTGTTTCGGCCCTGATTCTCTCTCCGGTGGCCCTGATCCTCCTCGGCGGTATCGCGGAGTTTACGGCGTACCTCTCCGAAGGCGCGGCGGCGGGTATCGGTCTCGCGGCGCTGTTTCTGATGGTGGCCGGCGCGGTGACCGTTCTGATCCTCAACGGCATGAAGCTTTCACCTTATGAATATCTGGAAAAAGAAGAAATCGCCCTGGCCTACGGTGTGAGGGGAATCGTGGAAAAGAGAAAACAGGCCGATGAAGGCCGTTACCGCCTTTGCATCGCCCTCGGTGTGGCCCTCTGTATTCTCAGTGTCATTCCGCTGTTGATTGCGGCTTGTCTGGAGATGTTTGATCTGGTGATTCTCTGCACCGTTGCTCTTCTCCTGTTGATGATTTCCGTGGCGGTTCATCTTTTCATCCGCACGGGGATGATCTGGGGCTCGTATCAAAAACTTTTGCAGGAAGAGGCCTATACGAAAGAAGAAAAGGAAACCAATAAAAAACTCTCCTTTTTCCCTGGGATTTACTGGTGCACCGTCACCGCCATTTATCTCGGTATCAGCTTTGTTTTTGACAACTGGGACACCAGCTGGATTGTCTGGCCTGTGGCCGGGGTGCTCTTCGCGGCGGTGATGGGCATCGCTCATCAGATTGTCCGCGGAAAGAAATAAGGTATAAAAATTCCTCCGTTTACAGATACTACCGGCATGAAACCGAAAAGGCAAACGGAGGAATTTATATATGAAAGCAACCGGAATCGTAAGAAGGATTGATGACCTCGGCCGGGTCGTGATTCCCAAGGAAATCCGCCGCACCATGCGGATTAAAGAGGGAGATCCCCTGGAGATCTTTGTGGATCGGGAAGGGGATGTGATTCTGAAAAAGTATTCGCCCATCACGGCGCTGAGCGATTTCGCCCGGGAATACGCCGAGGCGCTGAGCCATACGCTCCAGACAACGGTGCTGATTACCGACCGTGATGAGATCATCGCCGTCAGCGGCGGCTCCCGGAAAGAATTTCTTCACCGTCACATCGGACCCACCGTGGAAAAAGTCATGGAGGAACGGCGCACACTGCTGATGAATCGGGTTTACGATGACCTCGGTCGGGAGGATCTCGCCCTCGTCGCCGATGAACTCCGCAGTGATCTCAGCTGTTTCTGTATCGCGCCGATCATCCCCGGCGGCGATGTGGTGGGAAGCGTCATTATCTGTTCCCGGGAGCGTCATGTGACCATGGGGGAGACCGAACAAAAACTGGCGGAAACCGCCGCCGGTTTTCTGGCCAAACAGCTGGAACAATGAAATTTCAATTCCAATATGTATTTTTTTCTTTGATTTTGCGAAGCATTGCTTCGCATTTTTTGTTTTTACGGTGAATCCATGGGAAGAGGTTTGCATAAAAATGTGAATATGGTATAATAGCAAAAAAAACATGACTGGATATTTTTATGTACAGAGAAAAAGATTATAATCGTAAACAGAATCAGACGGCAGGTATGGGGAAAAAAGCCGCGCCGCGCCGGCCGAAAGTGACGAAAAGCGACTCGGTTTTTGATGATCCCCGGATTGTCGGTGGCCGTCCGTCCGAGGAACCGGCCCGCCGCCGGGCGGTTCGCGCCGTTCCCCGGGAAGAGCAGCAAAATGATTACAACGGCGGTTTATATATGGAAGATTCCATTTTTCGGAAAAAGAAGGGCACCAAAGCCTTTCCTCCGGAAAAGCCGCAAAAGGAGCGGAAACCCCGAAGGGAACACCGGTTGAAACCGCTTTGGACGGTTCTTGCCGTTGTGATTCTTATTTTGGGCGGATTCTGGTTTTATGTCACGGGAAATCTCAATTCCCACCCGCTTCCCAAAGACGACGCGTCGCTGGGAATTTCGGAAAGCGGTAAATTCGGTGTGACGAATATTGCCTTTTTCGGCGTAGATACCCGGGATGATAGCGATACCGGCCGCAGTGACGCCATGATGATTTTAACGGTGGACATCTTTCGTGGTGATGTGAAAATGACGTCGCTTCTGAGAGACAGCAAAGTGCCTATTGAGGGGTACGGCGAAACGAAGCTGAATCACGCTTACGCTTACGGCGGCCCGGAGCTGGCGGTGAAAACCATCAATCAGGTTTTTAAACTGGATGTCAAAGAGTTTGTGACGGTAAACTTCAATCAGCTCTCCGATATTGTCGATGCCGTCGGCGGGGTGACGCTGGAAATTTCCGAGGCGGAGAAAAATGAGATCAACCGGATGCTGGACGAGGATTTTCCCGGTTCGCCACATCTGGAAAGCTCCGGTACTGTGGTTCTCGATGGTCATCAGGCCATCAGCTTTTCCCGGATCCGCAGTCTCGATTCGGATAACGCTCGCACCGACCGGCAGCAGGAAGTGCTGAACGGAATTTTCGCTTCTGTAAAAAATATGGGGATCTGGGAATATCCCCGGTTTATCCATCGGTTCGCCGCCATCGTCGATACGTCGCTGAGTTCTTTTGATGTTTTGAAACTGATGCCCATTGCTCTGCGGAATTTTGAGATGGAGCGTTACACCATTCCCGATATTCAGTATGAAACGGATCTTTGGGGCGGAAAGGATGCCGACGGTGTTTGGTACTGGCATTATAATCTGGACGCGGCGGCGGCCCGGCTGCATACCATTGTTTACGGAGAATAAAAGATACAGGGAAAGGAATTTGATTTCTTTCTTTTGTCCCTGTGTCGTTATACGATTGAAAAATCAGAAACCTGTCCCGGAATCCGGGACAGGTTTTCTATATCTTTTTTCACTTTACATGGATTTTACAAAAGCCCTCTTTTCGATTTTACCTGCATTATTTAGGATTATAGACGTAAAATATAACATAAAAAGAAAAGAGGAAAAAGTATGAAAAAGAGTATTCTTAACAAAATGAAGAAGATTCTGGCCATTGGTATGGTCGCCGCCTGTTTTGGCATGGCGTTGACGGCCTGCGGTAATTCCGGTGACGCGACGGAAGAAAGCTCTGTCAGCGGCAGTGTTTCTACCGACGGTTCCACTTCCATGGAAAAAGTCATCGGTTCCCTCGGCGAAGCTTACACCACGGCCAATCCCGATGTGAACTTCACCTACAATCCCACCGGTTCCGGCAGCGGGATCACCGCTGTTTCCGAAGGCCGCTGCGACATCGGCCTTTCCAGCCGTGCTTTGACCGATGAGGAAAAAGCCTCGGGTCTCACGGAAACCGTTCTCGCCTACGATGGCATCGCCGTCATTGTGAACCCCGCCAACGGTGTGGAAGACCTTACACTGGAAGACATCGCCGCCATTTACACCGGTGAAATTACCAACTGGAAAGATCTCGGCGGTGAAGACGGTGAAATCGTTCTCATC
This sequence comes from Clostridia bacterium, assembly GCA_051866595.1. Taxonomy (GTDB): domain Bacteria; phylum Bacillota; class Dehalobacteriia; order UBA7702; family UBA7702; genus UBA7702. The sequence goes on along the minus strand of JBJDXI010000061.1, from coordinate 45,393 downwards.
GGCCGTGAAGCCGGCAGCGGTACCCGTGACGGTTTTGAATCCATCACCGAAACCGAAGACAAATGCCAGTACCGTCAGGAACTGACCTCCACCGGTGACGTCATTACCACCGTTTCCCAGAATCCCAACGCCATCGGCTACGCTTCCCTGGCTTCCGTGGATGATTCCGTGAAAATCGTCAAAGTAAACGGCGTAACACCGACGGAAGACACCGTAAAAGACGGCAGCTATGTGGTACAGCGTCCCTTCGTTCTCGTAACCAAAACCGATGAAGCCCTTTCCGAAACGGCTCAGGGGTTCTTCGACTACATCACTTCCGCCGACGCGGCTGAAATTATCGCCGCCGCCGGTGCCGTTGCCGCGAATCAATAATCGCGGCAACGGTTTTCGATCGCTGTGAAAGGAAAGGTACGGGGATATGAAAAAAAAGCGTAATTCAAAACAAATCTTGGAGACTCTGATTCACGGTGTCTTCCTTCTGCTGGGTCTCGTTGCCGTCGGCAGTGTTCTGCTGATTACGGTATACCTTGTCATTTCGGGGATTCCGGCCATCCGGGAAATCGGGCTTTTCGACTTCCTCCTCGGTAAAACCTGGGCTTCCACAGCGGCGGAACCTTCTTTTGGTATCTTACCCTTTATTCTGACCAGTGTATATGGGACTGCCGGCGCTATCGTGATCGGTGTGCCCATTGGATTCCTGACCGCCGTTTATCTTTCAAAAGCCGCTCCCCGAAAGGTAAAAGCGGTTCTTGAACCGGCCATCGGCCTTCTTGCCGGTATTCCCTCGGTCGTTTACGGTCTTGTCGGTATGCTGGTGCTGGTTCCCTCCATCCGGATCCTTTTCAATGTTCCCGATGGCGCAGGCCTGCTTGCCTCCATTATCGTACTGGCGGTAATGATCCTTCCCTCCATCGTGAAGGTATCCATGACGGCGTTGGACGCCGTTCCTCCGGAATACGAAGACGCCTCCCTCGCACTGGGCGCGACGCCGGTGGAAACCTTTTTCCGCGTTTCCGTTCCGGCGGCGAAAAGTGGCATTGCCGCCGCGGTTGTTCTCGGGGTCGGCCGGGCCATCGGCGAAGCCATGGCCGTGATGATGGTCGCCGGGAACGCGGCGAATATGCCTTCTCTCTTTCAGAGTGTCCGCTTCCTCACAACGGCGGTGGCTTCGGAAATGTCTTATTCCGCCGGTTTGCAGAGGGAAGCTCTTTTCTCCATCGCCCTTGTGCTGTTTCTCTTTATCATGCTGATCAACGCGACATTGAATTTACTATTGAAGGGCAGTAAGGAGAAATCATGATGATTGAAAAAACATTTTCCAAAAAAAGAAAAGCCTATGCCGTCCTGATGAGGGGACTCATGGGACTGGCGACCGCTCTTACCTGCGGTCTTGTGATCTTTCTGATAGTATATGTCCTGGTCAAAGGGATTCCCCATATCACATGGAAACTGCTTTCCACAGAACCCAGTTATCTGTCGGGAAACATCGGGATCCTGCCGGATATTTTAAATACCTTTTATATTGTCATCGCGGCCCTTGTGTTTGTTCTTCCTCTCGGCGTCGGCGCCGCGATTTATCTCACGGAATATGCTTCTCATCCCCGTCTTGTGGCGGTAATTGAGTACGCGGCGGAGACCCTTTCGGGAATTCCCTCGATTATCTACGGTCTCGTGGGTATGCTCTTTTTCTGCCAGTTCATGGGATTGCAGACTTCGCTTCTGGCCGGCGCGCTGACGCTGGTTATCATGAATCTGCCCACGGTGATCCGGACGACCCAGGAAAGTCTGAAAACCGTGCCGCAAAGTTACCGGGAAGGCGCCTTTGGGCTGGGTGCGGGCAAATGGAGAGTGGTCCGCACCGTGGTTCTTCCCGGTTCCGTTGACGGCATCATCACCGGCTGCATCCTTTCGGTGGGACGTATTCTCGGGGAATCGGCGGCGCTTCTCTTTACCGCCGGATTTGCCCACACGCTGAACGGTTTTGTCTCCGGTCTCAACAGTGCCGGCGCGACCCTCACCGTTGCCCTCTATGTCTACGCTAAGGAGCAGGGGGAATTCGGTGTGGCTTTCGCCATCGCCGCCATTCTGATGGTGCTGACGATGCTCATCAATGTCGCGGCTTTGCTTGTCGGTAAGTACTTTAAACGGAGGAAGAATTTATGAATATTATTACCGCGAATCAGTTGAATTTATGGTATGGCATGAACCATGCCTTGAAAGATATTAACATTGAAATTCCCGAAAAAAGCATCACCGCGCTGATCGGCCCCTCGGGCTGCGGGAAATCCACTTTTCTGAAAACATTGAACCGCATGAATGATCTGGTGCCCTCGGTAAAAATCAAAGGGGAAGTGCTCTACCGCGATACGGATATTTTTGCCTCGGGTATTGATGTCAATGAACTTCGCCGGGATATTGGGATGGTTTTTCAGAAACCGAATCCCTTTCCCATGAGCATCTATGATAATGTGGCTTACGGTCCCCGGACCCATGGCGTCAAGAATAAAGCGAAGCTCGATGAGATTGTGGAAACCTCGCTGAAAAATGCCGCCATCTGGGATGAAGTGAAAGATCGGCTGAAAAAATCGGCTCTGGGGCTTTCCGGCGGCCAGCAGCAGCGTCTCTGTATTGCCCGGGCTTTGGCGGTGGAACCGGAAATCTTGCTGATGGACGAACCTACCAGCGCGCTGGATCCGATTTCCACCATGAAGATCGAAGAACTTGCGATGGATCTGAAAAACCGTTATACTATCATTATAGTTACCCATAATATGCAGCAGGCGGCGCGTATTTCCGATGTGACCGCGTTCTTCTATATGGGTGAACTGATCGAATACGGCGATACGGAACATCTGTTCTCTCAGCCCGAAGATAAACGCACCGAAGATTACATTACCGGGAGGTTTGGATGATGAGAAGCCGATTTGATGAACAATTATCTGCATTGAATAAAGAATTGCTGGAAATGGGATCCCTCTGCGAGGAAGCGATCTCCCTGGTGGCCCGGGCGCTGGTGGACGGAGATGAGACACTGGCCGAAAAAGTGGCGCCTCTGGACCGGGAAATCGATCAGATGGAAAGCAGCATTGAAACACGCTGCCTTCGTCTTTTGCTTCAGCAGCAGCCGGTGGCGAAGGATCTTCGTCAGATTTCCGCCGCGCTGAAAATGATTACCGATATGGAACGCATCGGTGATCAGGCCGCGGATATTGCGGAGATGATCGGTTATTTAAAGGAACACCCCATCGGAGAAACCGATTATATCTATCAGATGGCCAGAGCCACCACTACCATGGTCACCGACAGCGTGGACGCTTTCGTCAAGGGCGATCGGGAATCTGTTGAGCGTGTGCTGGCCGAGGACGATGTGGTGGATGACCTTTTCGATAAAGTAAAGCGTTATCTGATTGATTGGATCGTATCCCATCCCGAAGACGGCGAATACGCCGTGGATCTGCTGATGGTGGCCAAGTATTTCGAGCGCATCGGCGATCACGCGGAAAACCTGGCGGAGTGGGTGAGTTTTTCCATTACCGGCATCCACAGAGGAGGCGAATAACTTGATTTACTGTGTGGAAGATGATGAGAGCATCCGTGATATTGAGGTCTATACATTGTGCTCCACCGGATTTGAGGCCCGGGGTTTCAGCGACGGTGCCGCTTTTTTTGAGGCGCTGTCGGATGAAATGCCGGATTTGGTGATCCTCGATGTGATGCTTCCCGGCGAGGACGGTGTTTCTCTGCTGAAACGGCTGAAAGCGACGCCGGCCACAAGAAACCTGCCGGTGATTATGGCCACGGCCAAAGGCATGGAATACGATAAGATCAACAGCCTGGATCTGGGGGCCGATGATTATCTGGTAAAACCCTTCGGGATGATGGAAATGGTGGCCCGGGTCAAAGCGGTTCTGCGCCGCTCCGCGCCGAAAAGAGAAGTCAACGTTCTGCGTTACGCCGCTTTTGTGATGAATCTGGATGAACATACCGTGACGGTCCGTGGTGAAAGAGTGGAGCTGACGCTGAAGGAATTTGAGATGCTGCGCCTCTTTCTGACCCGTCCGGGGATGGTTTTTACCCGGGATCGCCTGCTTTCCGATGTGTGGGGCGTGGACTATGACGGTGAAACCCGTACTGTGGATGTGCATATCCGGTCCCTCCGCCAGAAACTGGGACATGACGGCGAGATGATCCAAACGGTGCGGGGTGTCGGTTATCGTCTGGAGGAAAAAGGATGACAAAGAAAATATTTCGTTCGATATTTATCGTCGCCATGGTGGTGTTTCTCTCCTGCCTGGGCATTATCATGCTGGTGATGTACGATTACTTTTCGTCGGTTCAGCAGAGCAAGCTGGCGGATCAGACGGATCTGGCTGTCCGTGGCGTGGTGATGGGCGGTATGGATTATCTGGAAAGCGTGAATTCCAATGATTACCGCATCACCTGGATTGACAAAGACGGGACGGTGCTCTTTGACAGTGAGGCGAATCCTGCGGAAATGGAAAATCACAGCTCCCGTGAGGAAGTGAAGGAAGCCCGCCAGGCCGGTGTGGGGGAAAGCGAACGCTATTCCACCACGCTCTCCACGAAAACCCTTTACCGGGCCGTGTCTATGGATGACGGCACGGTGCTTCGCGTCTCCGTGACCCAGTATACGGTATTGTCCCTGCTTCTCGGTATGATCCAGCCGATTCTCATCGTTTTTTTGATCGGTCTCGTCCTTTCACTGCTGTTGGCCCATAACGTGGCCAAGCGGATTGTGGAACCGATGAACACCATTGATCTGGATCATCCCCTGGAAAATGACGTTTACGATGAACTTTCGCCACTGTTGACCCGGATGGAGCGTCAGCACCGCCAGATTGATTTCCAGAAAAAAGAACTGGAACGGAAACAGGATGAATTTACCATGGTCACCGACCGGATGAGCGAAGGGCTTGTTCTCCTGAATGTCAAAGGGGAGGTGCTGAGCATCAACCGGGCGGCCAAGGAACTCTTTGACACCGGCAGTCAATGTGTCGGTAAAGATTTTCTGCTGGTGGATCGATCTCTGGCTTTGCAGAATGTGGTGAAATCGGCGCTCAACGGTCACCACGGCGAAGTACTTCTGGAGCGGAACGGTGGGAAATATCAGATCAAGACGAATACCATCTTCCGGGAGGGTGAGATCAGCGGCGCGGTACTTCTGGCTTTTGATGTGACGGAAGAAAGCAACGCGGAACAGCAGCGACGGGAATTTACCGCCAATGTTTCCCATGAGCTGAAATCACCCCTTCAAGCCATTATGGGCAGCGCGGAGCTGATGGAAAACAATCTGGTGAAAAAAGAGGATATGCCCCGTTTTATCGGCCATATCCGTTCCGAAGCCGAGCGGCTCATGGTGCTGATTGACGATATTATCCGTCTTTCCCAGCTGGATGAAGGCGGAGAACTGCCGGCGGAGGATGTGGATCTTTACGCTTTGGCCGAAGAAACCCTCAAAACCCTGAAATCCAAAGCGGAAACGAGGAGCATTTCCCTGGAATTGGAAGGTGAATCCACGGTGATTCGCGGCGTGCGCCGTCTGCTCAGCGAGATTATTTACAACCTTTGTGACAACGCGCTGATTTACAATAAAGACGGTGGTAAAGTGACGGTTTCGGTAAAGAACGACAAAACCTGCGCGGTGCTGTCAGTGGCGGATACCGGTATCGGTATTCCCGAGGAACACCGAAGTCGTGTCTATGAACGTTTTTACCGTGTGGATAAGAGCCATTCCAAAGAAACCGGCGGTACCGGTCTGGGTCTTTCCATCGTCAAACACGCGGCCCAGTATCACGGCGCCTCCATCGAGATGAGCAGTGAAGTGGGAGAGGGCACCGTTTTTGTGCTGCGTTTCCCGTATTAAGAGAATAAAGAGGGCGTTTCCCGACATCGCGTCTTCAGCGTTAGCCGCCGGATTCTGATGGCAGGGAAAAGCCCTTTTCTTATTCACGGCGCAGATTTTTTTCTGTTTTCCCGCATATATTTGGATAAAAACGATGCGGGAGGCGGTTTTGTGAATGAATACGGCGGCGTGTGGAAATTAACGCCCTATTTAAAAGAAAAGATCTGGGCGGGGAAACGGCTGGACCGGCGTTACGGCGGGTTTCAGACAGGAGAAGCCTATCTTCTTTCCGACCGGGAGGAGGCGCCCTGTACCCTTGAAGACGGTACGCTCTTTTCTGCTTTTCTTTCCCGGCTGGGGTATGGGAATCGCCGCCTTTCCCTGCTGGTAAAGGCCATCGACGCGGCGGAACCTCTTTCCTTGCAGGTGCATCCCGCGAAAGACGGAAAGGAAAAAGGCAAAGATGAACTTTGGCTCATTGATCACGTTTACGCCGATGCCGAAGTGTATATCGGATTCCGTCCCGGCGTATCTGAAAAATTGTGCCGACGCCGCTGTGAAGAAGGGAACCTTCTTTCATTGATGAATCCGGTACCGGTGTCGGAAGGCGATGTTCTTTTCATTCCCGGCGGCACTGTTCACGGCGCCGGAGGCGTCGCTTTTTATGAGATTCAGCATAACTGTGATGTGACTTTTCGTCTGGAGGATTACGGCCGGGGCCGTGAACTTCGCAGGGAAGAGGCCTTTTCCGTTATGAATTTTTCAGAAAAAGAGCTTGTTCGGGGCGTTCTCGGTCCGTGTCCGCTGTTTCCGGCGGGAAGCGGCGTTTCCTTTGATCCGGAACCCATCGCTTTCCGGGGCGGTTTCTGTCGGAAAGAAAGGGAACCCGGCGCTTATCTGATACTCGACGGTTCCGGCTTTTGCAACGGTGAACCTTTTTCCGCCGGAGACTGTTTCTTTGCCGGGGAAGGGGCGCGCTCCCTCTGGGAGGGCCATGGCTACATTCTGTGTCTGAAGGAACTTTTTTGAAGGAAACCGTATTTTTTAACGGGTCGGAAGGCCGGCGGAAAACGCCGGCCTTCCGTCTTTTCTCGTGGTCTTCCCGTTTGCTGCGTCGTCCGGCGGCCGCGGGGAGAGCCAAAGGGCGTCTTTCTTTTTTTCGATCCCTTTGTTGCTGGGATTTTACAGAACGGCGGTTTTACGAAATTTTATTGAAATCCCTTATTCTGGTATAAAAATTTTGTAGATTTTGGGGAATTGCTATTGAATTTTGCGGGTGGACATAGTAAAATAATTGTATCTTTTTATGTTTCGAGGTGCGATCGTGGAGTTGCTTCAGGAAAAAATCAAGAAAGACGGTAAAGTGTTCGCCGGCAATATTCTCAAAGTGGACAGCTTTTTGAATCACCAGATTGATGTTGCCTTTATGTCCTCTCTGGGAAAGGAGATTGCCCGGCGTTTTTCTTCGGACGGCGTCACCAAAGTTCTGACGGTGGAAGCCAGCGGTATCGCCATCGCGTTTCCCGTGGCCCAGGCTTTGGACTGCCCGATGATCTTCGCGAAAAAATCCCAGACGAAAAATCTCGGGGCTTCGGTTTATTCCGCTCCCGTGGAATCTTTTACCCACGGTTGTGTTTATGACATCCGTATTTCAAAAGATTACCTGAACGATGAGGATGTCGTACTGATTGTGGATGATTTTCTCGCCAACGGCAACGCCGTCCGGGGGTTGATGGCCATTGTGGAACAGGCCGGGGCAAAACTGGCCGGTGTGGCCATCGCCATTGAAAAGGGTTTTCAGGACGGCGGCAAAAAACTCCGGGAAGACGGTGTTCATCTGGAATCCATGGCCATTGTCGACGGCATGGACGCCCTTACCGGTGAGATCTGTTTCCGTGAAGAATGATGATATGTGTATAGGGCAACATAGCCTTATAAATATTAAAAACTTTTTCTGGAGGAAAAAATGAAAAAGACAAAAGCACTTCTCGTTGTCCTTCTTGCTCTGATGGTCGTATTTGCTTTTGCGGCCTGCGGCAGCAATGAAGAAGCCGCTACAGACGATACCGCCGCTGCCGGTATTCCTGTAGAAGAAATTAAAGTCGGTGTTGTGCATATCGGTGATCCCGCCGATGGTACCGGCTATTCCTACATGCATGACCAAGGCATCGTCGGTATGCAGGAAGAACTCGGTCTCTCCGATGATCAGATCTTCCGTGTTCTGAACATCAGCGACTCCGATTCCAACGCGATCCGCACCGCCATTGAAGATTGCATCGCTCAGGACTGCAACGTCATCTTCACCACCAGCTACGGTTATATGGAAACCACTTCCGAATTGGCAGAAGAATATCCCGATATTTACTTCTCCCACGCAACCGGCTATATGTCCAACGATGTGAACTTCAACAACTATTTCGGCCGCATCTATCAGGCCCGTTACCTCTCCGGTATCGCTGCCGGCCTGAAAACCGAAACCAATAAAATCGGTTACGTTGCCGCTTACGGCACCGAATTGGCCGAAACATGCTCCGGGATCAACGCTTTTGCTCTCGGCGTACAGTCCGTCAATCCCGACGCTGTTGTCTATGTGAAATCCTTGAACTCCTGGTTTGACCCTGCCAATGAAACCGCTTATGCTGAAGCTTTAATTGAAGCCGGCTGCGATGTCATCGCTCAGCACTGCGATACCGCCAATCCTCAGCTCGCCGCTGAAAAAGCCGGTGTTTACAGCATCGGTTACAACTCCGATATGTCCGCTGACGCTCCCAAAGCGAACCTGACCTCCGCCGTATGGAACTGGAATGTATATTACACCACCGCCGTACAGGCTGTGATCGACGGCACCTGGGCTGAAATGGGCAACTACTACGGCGGCCTCAAAGAAGGTTTTGTCGATGTCGCTCCTCTCACCGATAACTGCGCCGAAGGCACTCAGGAAAAAATCGACGCTGTCAGAGAAATCATCATTGACGGCTCCTGGGATGTATTCACCGGCGTGAAAGTTTCCTTCGATGAAAACGGTGAACTCGTTCTTACCGACGCGGACCTCGTGGACAGCGAAGGCAATGTGATCGTAAAAGCCGGCGGCGAATCCGTTGGTGACGACGTGATCAAAGGCTCCATGAACTACTTTGTAAAAGGCGTGGAACTGAAATAATGAATTGACGGAACGGAGGAGTGCCTTCGGGCACTCCTTCGCTTCTTTTGTTTATGCTTACCGGAGGTTGTCAATTAAGGCTGCATTTTTGGACAAATGTGAAAAACGTCTGCCAAAAAATGCATTTTCTTTCATTGCGGCCTCTTTCTGTTGTTAATCAATCGCTGTTTGGGAAAGGTAAAACCATGGCTGAAAAAGATACGATTGCAATATCACTGCAAGGTATTACGAAATGTTTCGGGTCGGTTGTCGCCAATGACCATATTGATCTCTCTTTGCGCAAAGGGGAGATTTTGGCATTATTGGGGGAAAACGGTTCCGGAAAAACGACACTGATGAATATGCTCTCCGGGATCTACAAACCGGACAGCGGTGAAATTTATGTCAACGGTGAACTGGTCTCCATTAATTCGCCGGAGGATTCCAAAAACCTCGGCATCGGCATGGTTCATCAGCATTTTAAACTGGTGGAAAACTTTACCGCCGCCGATAATATCTGGATCGGCAATGAGGAGGATAAGGATTTCTTCCTCAAAAAAGAACGGTTTGAAAAGATCCGCCGTATCGGAGATGATTTCGGTTTTGAAATCCATCCGGAAAAATACGTTTCCGATATGTCCGTTTCGGAAAAACAGACTATTGAAATTTTAAAAGTGCTTTATTACGGCGCGGGCATCCTGATTCTCGATGAACCCACGGCGGTTCTGACCCATCAGGAAACCCAGAAGCTCTTTGCCATTCTGCGGAAAATGAGTCGCGCCGGCTATTCCATTATTATCATTACCCATAAACTCAATGAGGTTTTGGAACTCAGCGACAGGGTGACGATTTTAAGAAAAGGGAAATCCATCGGTACGGTGGAAACTTCGGAAACCAACGCGGCGGAACTTACCAATATGATGGTGGGCCGCACGGTGGAGCTGTCCATCGACCGTCCTGAATGTGAATTCAACGAAACCCTGATGGAAGTGGAACATCTTTCCATCCTCAATGAGGAAGGAGCCAAGGCCATCGATGATATTTCCTTTGCCATCCGCAAAGGGGAAATCCTCGGTGTGGCCGGTGTTTCCGGCTGCGGTCAGAAAGAGCTCTGTGAGGCTCTGGCCGGACTGGTTCCCATTGAATCCGGGTCGATTTTATATAAAGGCGAGCATATTGAAGGCAATTCGCCTCAGGAAATCATCAAGCGCGGCATCAGCATGAGCTTTATTCCCGAAGACCGTCTGGGGATGGGCCTTGCCGCTTCCCTGAGCATTACCGATAATATGATGCTCAAAAATTACAACAACGCCAAGGGGCCTCTGGTGGATCGTAAAAAAGCCAGAGAAACGGCGGAAAAGGTTATTCACGATCTGGAAGTTGTTACCCCTGGAACGGAAACGCCGGTGCGCCAGCTTTCCGGCGGGAATGTGCAGAAAGTTCTCCTCGGCCGTGAAATCGATGCCGATCCCACGGTGATTATTACGGCGTATCCCGTCCGCGGTCTCGATATCAACTCCTCTTATGTGATTTACGATACGTTGAACGAACAGAAAAAACGCGGTGTCGGTATCCTCTTTGTCGGGGAAGACCTCGATGTGATGCTGGAGCTCTGCGATAAGATCATGGTGCTCTGCCACGGGAAAGTCACCGGCATTGTCGACGCCAAAGAGGTGGACAAAGCCTATCTCGGCTTGCTGATGACCGACGCGCTGTCGGAAAAAAGCGAGGATGAGGAGGAATACGAAGCCCTCGATCATGTGGACATCAAGGTGGACTTTGATGAACGGAAAAAGCAGAAAGCTGAGCCGAAGAAAAAGAAAACGGTTCATGAACCGCCGATTCATCTGTCCAAACGGGATACACTGACGAAAAAACAGAGCTTCCTTTACTATATGGCGGCCATTGCCATTTCCCTGGTGCTGGGGGGCATCCTTGTGGCTTTTATGGGTGTCAATCCCTTCTCTTATTACGGCACCATGGTGGTGGGCTGTTTTGAAAACGCCATTTATTTGAGAGGTTTTATCCGTATTCTGATTCCGCTGGCCATCACCGCTATCGGTATTGCCTTTGCCTTTAAAATGCGGTTTTGGAACATCGGCGGTAACGGTCAGTTCATCATGGGTGCCATCGGCGCCGCCACGGTGGGGCTGGCCCTGGGGGATACCCTTCCCGCCATTGTCGTTCTGCCCCTGGCTTTTCTGGCCGGCGCCTTGGCCGGCGGCCTTTTCGGCCTGATCCCCGCGGTACTTAAAGTAAAATTCAATACCAATGAAACGCTGATGACGCTGATGCTGAACTACATCGCCTTCTATTTTCTGACGTATCTGAAAAACACGATGTTCTTCCGGCGCCTCAGCGATACCGGCGCGGTACTGCGCCCGGATTTCCGTACCCTCCCCGAAGGCGCCTGGCAGCCTCAGCTGAACATTGCCGGTGTGCAGATTGATATTTCCCTGATTATTCTCCTGCTTCTCGTTGTTTTCACCTGGATTTATTTCACCCGTTCCAAACAAGGCTATGAAATCAGCGTTGTTGGGGACAGCAAAAATACGGCGCGTTACGCCGGGATGAATGTGAACCGTGTCGTTCTGAGAACGATGTTCCTTTCCGCTGCCACCATCGGTGTGGCCGGGATGCTTCAGGTTACAGGCTCCGCCACCGGGCATATGCTCAGTGACGGCATCGCCGCCAACGTGGGCTTTACCGGGATTATTGTGGCCTGGCTCGCGAAGCTTAACGCTTTCGGTATTTTGATTGTTTCCTTCCTTCTGGCGATTCTTCAGAAAGGGGCCGCGGTCTGTGAAAGTACCTTTACCATTTCTTCTTCAGCCTCGGATATTCTGGAAGGGATCATTCTCTTTACGATTCTCGCCGCGGATTTCTTTATCCGCTACAAAGTAACCTTCAACTTTCGCAAACAGAGAAAGGAGGATAAATAAATGGCAGTCCTGATTGGTTTCCTTTATTACGCGATCCGTATGGGTACTCCTTTGCTCTTTGCCACCACCGGCGAAATCCTTTCGGAACGGGCCGGGAACCTGAACCTTGGTGTGGAAGGGATGATGGCCGTCGGCGCCATCTGCGGCTATTGTCTCGGCTGTTTCGCCGACAGTCTCATCGTGGCGCTGCTGGCATCCTTTGCCGCGGCGGCTCTCTGCGCGCTGATCTATGCGGTACTTACCGTAACGTTCCAGACGAACCAGACCGTTACCGGTCTCGCCCTGACGATTTTCGGCGACGGTGTTTACCTTTTCATCGGTCGTATGCTGACGAATGCCGGCACCTTCCCCAGTCTGTCCGCTTCGCCTCATCTTCAGTGGATTGTGGCTGATAATGGGATTCCCCTGCTTCGTGATATTCCCTATCTGGGGCGTCTCCTGTTCTCTTACAATATTTTCGTTTACCTCGGTATCGTGGTGGCCATCGTTTGTTGGGCTTATATTTTAAGAACCAAAACCGGGCTTCGTGTCCGGGCCGTAGGTGAAAATCCCGGCGCCGCCGACGCTTCCGGCGTCAACGTCAACCGGGCCAAATACCTCAATATCGTCATCGGCGGCGGTATCTGCGGTATCGGTGGCTGTTACATGGCTTTTGTCACCAATGTCGGTTCCTGGAATGAATCCTGGATCAACGGCATGGGCTGGATTGCCGTGGCTCTCGTAATTTTTGCCAACTGGAATCCGCTGAAAGCGATCTTCGGTTCTTTCTTCTTTGGAATGTTCAACGTGCTGATGGCCTGGAAAGGAAATCTGGCCGACGCTTTCCCCACGGTATTGGGTTGGCTTTCCGCGATTCCCAATGAATTCTACCAGCTGCTGCCTTTCCTGATTACCGCTTTGATTCTCGCCATTGAATCGGCGCGGAAAAAGAAAAACAGCGCCGAACCGGCTTATCTCAGTGTGAACTATTATCGCGAAGAGCGATAAATCCGTTTGCAAAAGCCGCATCCTTCAGGATGCGGCTTTTTTGTACGCCGGGTGGCTTGGCTTTGACTGCGGTTATGAAGGTTCCGTGTAGGTCCATTGTATAGCAGGTGCTTTATCGGTGTTTTCGTTGATTTTCAGCGGGAACTTCCTTGACAGTGTTCAGGGATTCCCTTATAATAAAAAATAAGACATTATATAAATATAGCAGGTATGTGAGGAGTAAAATGAAGAAACGCAGCACGATTTTAGTTTTATTGTTGACTTTATTTGTTTTGACGGTCTTTTCCGTCGGCGTTGCCGCCGAAACCGATGAGGATTGGATCGTTGTTTTTGACACGGAACATTACAGCGCCGCCGAAATCGAGTCCTTTGCTGACGCGTATGGTTTGGAATATCTGCTGGACGCTTATTACATTGCCGAGGAGAATACCGCCGCGGCGTTGAAAGATCATCCCATGGTCCTCTCGGTGGGGGCTGCAGGGACAGCCTCACTCTGTGACGCGGAAACCTCCGCCGCTTATTATAACGATCCCTATTACTCCCGCCAATGGGCGCTGAAAATGGTCAATGTGGAAAACTGCTGGAAGTACTACACCACCGGTTCCAAAGATGTGGTGGTGTGCGTGATTGATTCCGGTTTTTTCGTCAATCATGGAGACGCTCAGAAAAATTTTAAATCCGGGAAGGATTATATTAAGAGCGATGAATCAGAAGAAGATGTGAATGTTACATCGGACTGTACTTCTCACGGGACGTCCTGTGCCGGTCTGATCGGTGCCACTTCCGGAAACGGAAAAGGGATTGCCGGGATGCTCAAGGATGTGACCGTTGTCAGCCAGCGAACCTTTTACTGGGATGAAGCCGCCAAAGAGAAAAAGGCTTCCATTGTCCATGTGGCTCAGGCCATCCGTGATGCGGTAGATGTTTATGGTGCCGATGTCATCAGTATGAGTTTTCTTGTGGATTCGGCCAATCCGGAAATCTCCCCGGAAACGATCGCGTTGCTGAAATCGGCCTGCGAATACGCTTATGACAACGGAGCCATTCTTGTGGCCGCCGCCGGGAACAATGCCGTTCAGGGAAGCTCTTTGCAGTATCCCGCGGCCTTTGACTGTGTGATCGGCGTCGGCGCGGTGGATGCCAACCGTGAGGTGGCCTCGTTCTCCGCCCGGAATACATCGGTGTACTGCTGCGCGCCGGGCGTTGGTGTTCTCTCGCTGGGAAATCCTTTTAACAATGAATCTAACGGAGATGATCTGATCTATGACGGGAATGATTATTACCGTGTGACCAGTGGAACCTCTCTGGCCACGCCCTTTGTGGCGTCTCTTGCCGCTCTGGCCCGCTCCTACGATGAAAATATTACGTCCCGGGAATTCAGCGCTTTACTGAAAAAAACCTGTACCGATCTGGGAAATCCCGGTTATGATACCTCTTACGGATACGGCCTGATCAACTGCGAAAAGCTCCTGAAAGCCATGAGCGATAAAGCTGACGGTAATGTTTTTGAAGATGTTTCCAAGGCCGACTGGTATTATGACTCCGTTCTGAAAGTATATAAGAATCAATTGATGGTGGGAATGTCCGATACGCAGTTCGGTTCTGAAACGGAATTGACCCGGGCTATGTTCGCCACAATTCTTTATCGCATGGAAGGCGAGCCCGCGGTAACCGGAACCGGTTCCTTTGTGGATGTGGAAGCCGGCAGCTGGTATCAAAAAGCCGTGGTCTGGGCGGAAGAGAATCAGATTGTTTTCGGTGTGGGCGAGAAAAAGTTTGCCCCGATGCAGCCCATCAGCCGTCAGGAAATAGTAACGATGCTGTACCGCTATTATATGGATTATAAAAAAATAACGCTGCCCGAGGATGACAGCATCTCTGTTCAGTTTGAAGACGCCGCGTCCATTGAAGATTGGGCGAAACCGGGTGTTACCGCCCTGGTGAAAGCCGGAATCATCAAAGGTTATGAGATCGGTACGAACCGGTATGTTTTCCGGCCCATGAACAGTGCGACAAGAGCGGAGACGGCCCGGATCATCAGCGGTCTGTATGATTTGAACCTTGCTCCGGAAGAGCCGACGACCCCTCCGGAGGAACCGACAACGCCTCCGACGGAAGAGCCGACAACGCCGCCGGCAGAGGAACCCGTCGCTTCTCCTGAGGAAGAATAACCGATAAAGGAAAAGACCTGTCTTTTGAAGTGCGCCCCAAAGTTTAGACAAAAGTAAATATGAAATTTAATGCGAATGAGTTCGGAATTGTACCGGGCTCATTCCTTTTAATTTCAAGAAAATTCTATCTTGGGGCGCATATCATTTTGACAGGTTTTTTTAGTAAAACCGCCCGTCTTCGCGACGGGCGGCTGTTTTTTCTGTGAAATGGTTCAAAGCATCTTTTTCGCTTCTTCGTAGAGAGATTGGATGCCGGCGCGAAATTCGTCCTCGCTGAAAACTTTTTCTCCCTCCATGTTGTAAAAATCAAAGGGATCGTATGCGCGGCAGAGAACTTTGACTTTCTTTTCCATCAATTCGGAAAAGGCCGGGTCTTCCTGATCCAGTTTTTTTGCGTAAAAAGAATAGGTTACGGGGAAATCATAGGAAAAATCTTCGGCGTTGATTTCTCCGTTCAAATAGGATTCAATTTTGTTTAAAACGGCTTTTTTGTTCATAAATGAAGTATAACAGTGTTTCTTGTTTTTCGCAAGGGAGAAATTTCCTGTATTTTATCGTATAGCCTTTTCATTTTTTCACAAAATAGAATAAAATCAGGAAATGAGGTGGCACTTTGGAAAAACAGCCAATCCATGTCCATTCCGAGATCGGGCCGCTGAAAAAAGTGATGCTGCACCGGCCCGGCAGAGAATTGGAAAACTTAATGCCGGAATATCTTGACCGCTTGTTGTTTGATGACATCCCATATTTAAAAGTTGCCCGGGAGGAACACGACGCTTTCGCCGCTCTTCTCCGGAAACACGGCGCCGAAGTCGTTTATCTGGAAGATCTGGTGGAGGAATCCATCCTGGATGAAGAGGTGAAAAAGAACTTTATTCACGATGTTCTGAAAGAGGCGAACCTCTCCACCACTCGGGAAACAGAGATCATGACCGAATACTTTTCTTCCCTTTCCACAAGGGATATGATCGATCAGATGATGGCCGGGGTGCGAAAATCCGATGTGGAGCAGTTTGAGGGGCACACGCTGAGTGACTTTATCCGCCACGTCCGCAGTGATTATCCCTTTGTCATGGATCCCATGCCCAATCTCTATTTCACGAGAGATCCCTTTGCTTCGGTGGGGAACGGCGTGACCATTCACAAAATGTTTTCGGAGACCCGCCGAAGAGAAACGGTTTTTGCCGATTACATTTTTTCCCATCACCCCCTTTATAAAAATACAAAAATATGGTATGATAGGGAAGAGGATTCCTCTCTGGAGGGCGGCGATATTCTGATCCTCAGCCGGACCACGGTGGCCATTGGTATTTCCCAACGTACCCACGAAAGCGCCATCGAGAAATTCGCCGATAATCTCCTTTCCGAAGAGAGTGATTTTCAGAAAATTCTGGCTTTCAATATACCAAAAGAACGTACTTTTATGCATCTCGATACCGTGTTTACCATGGTGGATTACAATAAATTTACGATTCATCCCAATATTCTCAAGGACATTGACGTTTTCGTGATTGAACGGAAGAACGGTAAAATCCGCATCCGTTTTGAGAACGGCACCGTGGCGGATATTTTAAAGGAACATCTGGAACTCGATGATATTCAGCTGATCTGTTGTGGCAGCAACAGCGTCATCGACGCCGCCCGGGAACAGTGGAACGACGGTTCCAATACCCTCGCCATCGCCCCGGGAGAAGTGGTTGTTTACGCCAGAAATCATGTGACCAATGAGATCTTGCAGGAAGCCGGTATCCGTATCCACGAAATTCCCGGTTCGGAATTGTCCCGGGGACGGGGTGGCCCGCGTTGCATGAGTATGCCCTTGGTGCGGGCGGATCTGTGAGAAACTCAACAGCATAAGGAGGAAAAATAAATGCCTGTGAATTTAAAAGGAAGAAGCTTTTTGACATTGATGGATTTCACCCCTGAGGAAATCCGTTATCTGCTGGATCTGGCGGCGACACTGAAAGCCAAGAAAAGAGCGGGAATCTATGATCAGCCGCTTCTGAAAGGCAAAAATGTCGTACTGCTTTTTGAAAAGACCTCGACGAGAACGCGGTGTGCCTTTGAAACGGCCTGCCATGACGAGGGCGCCCATGTGACTTTCCTCGATTCCAAAAGCTCTCAGATGGGGAAAAAGGAATCCCTGGAAGATACCGCGAAAGTGCTGGGCCGTTTCTTTGACGGCATTGAATATCGCGGTTTTGATCAGGAGGTTGTGGAAAATCTGGCGAAATTCTCCGGTGTTCCTGTCTTTAACGGTCTCACCGATGTGGATCATCCCACTCAGATCTTAGCGGATATGCTCACCATTGAAGAGCACTGCGCCAAACCTCTCTCTAAGGTGAAGGTGGTTTTCTGCGGTGACATCCGCAATAATATGTGCTACGCATGGATGTACGGCTGCGCCAAAATGGGGATGCACTTTGTGGCTTACGGTCCCTCTTCGCTGAAAGTTGATGAAAAGGTTCTGGCCGCCGCCAATGAAGTGGCCGCCGATACCGGCGCGGTGATTGAGATTTCCGACGATATTTCCGCCGTGAAGGACGCCGATGTGATTTACAGCGACATCTGGGCTTCCATGGGCGAGGAAGATAAAATTCCCGAGCGGGTGGAATTGCTCACGCCCTTTAAAGTGACGATGGATCTGCTGAAAGCTACCGGTAATCCCGATGTGCTTTTCCTGCACTGCCTGCCTTCGTTCCACGATTTTGAAACAGCCATGGCCAAAGAATGGATGGACAAAGGCTATGACATTCGTGAAGTCACCGATGAGGTCTTCCGCAGCAAACATTCGGTTGTTTTCGATGAGGCCGAAAACCGGATGCACACCATTAAAGCGGTACTTACTGCCATGATTTGACAAGGAAAAAATGGAATATGCCCACCGCATATTCCATTCTCTTTCTGCTGATTATTCTGGTTGCCGCGGCAACCTGGATCGTCCCTGCCGGGCAATACGATTATTTTACCGATGCGAGCGGCTATTCCGAGCCCATATCGGGAACGTATCATACGGTGGAGCCCGACGCGCAGGGAATCGGCGATATTTTGCTTGCCTCGTTTTACGGCTTTTACGACGCCGTGGATATTTGTCTCTTTATTCTTGCCGTCGGCGGTTTTCTGGGTGTGACGATGAAAACCGGGGCCATCAATGCCGGGATTTTCAATATTGTCCGCCTGCTCAAGGGAAAGGAAATGTGGATGATCCCCATATTGATGATCCTTTTCGGCCTCGGCGGCACGACTTTCGGCATGGCCGAAGAAACCATTGCTTTTTATCCTCTGTTGATTCCTGTTTTTGTGATGGCCGGTTATGATACGCTGACCGCCGCCGCGGTGATTCTTCTCGGTGCCGGCATGGGCGTGATCGGTTCCACGGTGAACCCTTTCGCTACCGGGATCGCCTCGGGTTTTGCCGGGATTTCTTTGGGGGAAGGGATCGGCTTACGTCTGATGATGTTGATTCTTCTGGAATTGCTGGCCATCGGCTTTGTTCTGCGTTATGCCCGTCTGGTGAAGCACGCACCGGAACGTTCTCTGGTTTACGAAACACGGCTGGTGGACGCGGCTCACTTCTCCGTGGAAAGCGGCGAGGAAGCGCCGGAATTAACGGGAAAACGCAAAGGGGTGCTGGCGCTCTTCGCCGGGACTTTTCTGGTGATGATTTACGGCGTGATTCCCTTCGATGAACTGGGTGTTTCCATTTTGCCGACGCTGGGCTGGGGCTTTACGGAATTATCGGCCCTCTTTCTCGTCGGCGGTCTGGCGGCGGGGATCCTCTACCGTCTGAAAGAAGGGGAAATCGCCGACAGCTTTGTGGCCGGCGCCGCGGATCTGTTGGGCGTGGCGCTGATCATCGCCGTTTCCCGGGGGATTACCGTGGTGATGAACAACGGCATGATTACCGATACGATTCTTCACGCCGGAGAATCCCTGCTGCAAAGTGCCGGTTCCGTAACGTTTACCATTCTTTCCTTTGTAATTTATATTTTATTCTCTTTTTTGGTACCTTCTTCCTCGGGGTTGGCGACACTGTCCATTCCCATTATGGCACCGCTGGGGGAATTTTCCGGCGTGGCGTCTTCGTTGATTGTCACAAGTTTTCAGTCGGCTTCGGGACTGGTGAACCTCATTACTCCCACCAGCGCAATCCTTGTGGGCGGCCTCGCTATGGCGCGGATTTCCTATGTGCAGTGGATCCGCTTTGTCTGGCCGTTCCTGCTGATTGTATTTGCTGTTTGTATCGGTTTGTTGTCACTGTTTGCCGTATTATAGAGAAAAAACCGCTCAGGACTTTGAAAAGTGTTCCTCTGCGGTTTTTCTTGTTTTATAGCTTTTTTGAAGAAATGCGGTTCTCTTTTGTTGGAAATATGATATAATAAACGTATCTTTTGTAAGAGTGAGGAACCGCAATGAATTCTTTTGTCAAAAAATGTTGTTTGCTTCTGCTTCTCGCGGTCTTTGTCTGCGGTGGATCCGTCGGCGTTTGCGCTGCGGCTCCCGATGTCAGTGCCGCTTCCGCCATTGTGCTGGACGGTGATACCGGCGCCTTTTATTATGAAAAGAACGCCGATACGCGGCGGGCGCCGGCCAGTCTGACCAAACTGATGACCGCATATGTGATTTTTGAGGATATTGATTCCGGCCGGATTTCCTATGATTCTGTGGTGACCATTTCCGCTCACGGCTCCGCTGTGGCGTATACCGGTGGTTATTCCAATGTGCCGCTGAATAAGGGAGAACAGTATACCGTGGATACGATGCTGAAACTGATTCTTCTGCCTTCGGCCTGTGGTGCCTGCGCTTCGATGGGAGATTATATCAGTGGTTCCGAGTCGGCTTTTGTCGCCCGGATGAATCAGACCGCCGAGAGTCTCGGTATGGACGCTCACTACCTCAATTCCTACGGCGCCGGAGTGAATATGTCGGGCCATTACGTGACGGCCCGTTCCATGGCGATTTTGGCTTCGGCCTTTGTGAAAAATCATCCCGACATTTTAAAATATACATCCTTGAAGAGCATTTCTTTTAAAGGGCGTACTTATAACAATACCAATAAATTTTTGGGCAGTGACTATTACGCCGGTGTGGACGGCATGAAAACCGGCACCAGCAACGCCGCCGGCAGCTGCCTGACGGTAAGCGCCAAACAGAACGGCCGTCGCCTTATTGTGGTGGTGCTGAAATCCGGCAACCGCTACGGTGACGGACGAAAACTGTTGGATTATGGTTTCTCCTGCGTCAAGGAAAGCGATGCCGCGGCGAAAAACGCGGTGTATACGATGACCGGATCAAGAGCGGATATTCGTCTCGGCGCCGATTTTACGGTGAACGTTACGGCTTCTGTCACAGGGAACGGTTTTGTGGCCTCCGGCGGATGGACGGTCAACGGTAAAACGGTGAAAACCTTCTCGCAACAAGTATTTCATAACGGAATGTCCCTTTCTGAAACGCTGTCTTTGGATGATTACGCCGGAAGTGACGTTACGCTGGGCTTCTTTGTGAACCTGCCCGACGGTACAAAGAATACCGTATCCGGGACTTTTTCTTTTAGCGATCAGGAACCCTGCGCTTTCCGGGATATTGACGGCCATTGGGCGGAAGAGGCCATTACGGAATTGGCGAAGAAAAAGATTCTGTCCGGTTATCCAGACGGTACGTACCGTCCGGAAAATTCCATCACCAGAGCGGAATTTAGTACACTGCTTTGCCGCAAATTGGCTGCGGACGGTAAGGTGACGGTGACGGAAGAATCCAGTGGCTTTGAAGATACCGAAGGCCATTGGGCCGATACTTATATCGCAGCGTTGAGAAAAATCGGGATTGTTTCCGGTGTCGGTGACAATCAATTCGCGCCGGAACAGAAAATTACCCGTCAGGAAATCGCGGCACTGTTGTACCGTGCTTATGCTTATCCTTTAAGCAGTAAAGAGTTGACTTTCTCCGATGCCGCGGAGGTGGCGGATTGGGCAGTGGAAGCCGTTGCCGCCTGTACGGAACAGAAAGTGATCAGCGGTTATCCCGGAGGTTTCTTCGGGCCGAAGAGGAACGCGACCCGGGCCGAAGCGGCAATGATGCTTTTCCGTTGTGTGTTGCCGGAACCCGAGCCCGAACCTGAGCCCGAACCCGAGCCGGAACCGGAACCGGTAGAAGAATAAAATAAAAAAACCGCCGAAAGGAACTGCGGAAATGATCCGTGAATGTGCTTTCGGCGATTTTTTTTATTCGTTTTCTGTACCGAGAACAGTTTCCAAATTGCTGTCCTGGGATAATGTGTTCGCGTTGTAGAGGTACAGCAAATCGGTGACTTGTTCGCTTTTGATCAGTGTTTCCAGATCGTCGGCGTAGTAGCGGGGATCCACTAAGATGATTTCGGCGTAATCTCCGGTTAAAAAGGGAACGAAGCAGTTCGCGTAAGAATCTTTCAGGATCAGTAGGGTATCCTTTGATTCCGCGTTTGTTGTAATCCGGACCAACGCGTGATTGCCGTTGAGAAAAAGAGTGTATTGATCCCGGACATTCAGATTTTCCGTGCGGTAGAAAGAGGCGGATTTCTCCTGCTCTTCTTCATAGGAGACGACGTAATTGATTTCTTTGCCTTTCGGCAGGTATACGTAAATATCATCGGTTTTTGATTCGGAAAAACCACCGGAGGCGGCGAGCATACCGCAGAAGGAATCCGATACCTGTAATCTGCGGTATTTCGTGTTTTTGCCATCTAAATCCGCGGCGTTGGCAAAGGCGCGGTAAGCGATGTACGCGCCGTCTGTGGTCCAATGATGATCCGTTTTATAATAAAGTTGTTTTTCCTTCGCCGCGGCTTTCATATTCTCGCGTATATCGATAACGGTGATTCCCGCTTCGCTGAAATTTTTCGCGGTCTGATCCAGATAGGCGTTTTGGTCGCCGACGGGAGCGTGTTTCGGCAGTTTATCCGAGAGAACCGAAACTGCCGTTGGCGCGATCAAAGCGTATTGCCGAAGCTTTGAATGATTCTCTGAAAATTCCTTTACGGCGTCGAACATCTGATCTTCGGCTTCTTTTTTCGGCTCTGTGAAATTTTGAATCAGATAGCCGTTTTTCCCAAGATAGATTCCGTTGAATTCTTTCTTGCCTGTCAGTCGGTCCGTGGTGGTTTTCAGCTGGATCCAGCCGTCGCGGAAGGGAAACTGATCCTCCGTGAAAGCTTCGTAACGCTCCTGGTAACGTCCGGAAAGTATGGTTTCCCATGTCATGGTTGGTCTTAATTCCAGATTCCGGTTTTCTGAGGAGGAGTAACTCCTGTCCGGAGAAAAAATGCCGATGAGATCAAGAATCAAAACTATGGCGATCAACAGAACGGAAACGATCTGCGAATAAGAATCGAATTTTATTCTCAAAAGACATTCACCTCCTAGAAACGGAAATACAGGAAAGGATTATAGGAGCTGTAAACCAAAAAGGCTGTGGATAATACAAAGATCATAATAAGTACGGCGGCGGAAAATTTAGGCCGGTATTCCGCCTGATCGAAAAACCATTCACCCAAAGCGGGCGCGCAGCACAGAATGGAAACGATGAGGAGAATCAAATGGGTCAACAGGTAGTAGAAGGTTTCTCCTCCGGCGAAGCCTGCCGCCCCAATGCCGAACATACTGCCTAAATATTGCAGAGCGGCGGTAAGATCGGTGTTGCTGAAAAGAACCCAGCCGATGATGACGAAAAACATTGTGTAAATATGCCGGATGAATCCCGGAATATGGGGAAGGACCGAGCGAAGGACGAATTTTTCCAGCATCAGAAGGAGACCGTAATACAGCCCCCAAAGAACAAAATTCCAGCTGGCACCGTGCCAGAGGCCGGTCAGCATCCAGACGATAAGAATGTTCCGAATCTGACGGGCTGTTCCGGCCCGGCTGCCGCCGAGGGGAATATAGACGTAATCTCTGAACCAGTAAGAAAGGGTCATATGCCAACGGCGCCAGAAATCCGAAATTGACGTGGAAAGATACGGATAACGGAAGTTTTCCGGGAAACGGAAACCCAGCATCCGTCCGATGCCGATGGCCATATCCGAATAACCGCTGAAATCAAAATAGATTTGCAGCGTGTAAGCGATAATTCCGATCCAGGCAAGGAGAACCGACCGTTCCGGCATGGCCTGGACGGTGGTGTAGAGAAGCCCCAGATTGTTGGCGAGGAGAACTTTTTTCCCGAGGCCGATGATGAGGCGGACAATGCCTTCGCCGATGTCGTCGGCGGTGATTTTTCTTTCTTTCAGCTCCGTGCCAATATCCGAATATTTGACAATGGGACCGGCGACAAGCTGCGGAAACATGGTGATATAGACGGCGAAAAGGATAATATTTTTCTGTACCTCGATCTTTCCGCGGTAAATATCAATGATATAGGAAAGAGCCTGAAACGTATAGAAAGAAATACCGATGGGCAGCGGCAGCTCGCGGTAAGGCAGATCAAAGGGAAGAATCCCATTGAGCGTATCCACTAAAAAACCGTAATATTTGAAAAACCCGAGAATCAGAAGGTTGATGATGACGGCAAATATCAGGCTTCGTTTTTTCGCGGCGGCCGGTTTTTCCCTGGCAATATCCCGGCCCATCACATAGTTGAATACGGTGCTGAACAGCATCAGCACCACATAAACCGGTTCTCCCCAGGCGTAGAAAAAGATACTGGCAGTCAGAAGCACCAGATTTTTCATTTTCGGGGACGCGGCGAAGTAGAGGAGCAGAACAACCGGGAGAAATATAAATAAAAAATAAACACTGCTGAAAACCACTGTAATATTGTTCCCTTCTATTTAATACAGGAAAGGAACGCCTCCTCCCATTTTTCGACCTGTTCGGAAACGCCGAAGAAAAAGTAAGGACCTTTTTCCGTGATGACGGCGTGTTTTAAAAGATCGTACTGATTTGTTCCGTATCCGTCGAATTTTTTCATTTGTTCCTCCAGATAAAGGCCAACGGCCGTTTCCAGTGCGGAAAATTCTTCTGTATCTTCCACTTTAACAATGAAAAATTCGGAAACATCCATCAATGAGTCCGAAGAATAAATGATGGCATTGGGGTAAGCGCCGGCATCAAGAGAGAACTCTCTTTTCATCGTGTTGGCGTCACCGGGTGTTAATTCCGCTTCTTCCGCGAAAGGTGCCATTACTTTTTCGATGGTATGGATGCTTACGTCTTTTGTGGTATTTGACGAAAAGAGCATCCCGATATAAAAAATGAGGAAAGCCAGTAGAAGCAGTTTGATAATTCCAAAGAAAAAATCGGTTTTGGACAGCCCCGCGTGACGGGAAAGGGCGGGCCTTTGCTCCGCGGCGGGCTGTGCCGAAAAATCAGTTTCCGTTTTCATGTTATAACCCCGCAATATCTGCCAGATACGTCAGCCATAAGGGATAGAAATCACCTTTGGGATGAAGTCCGTCCACATCATAGAGAGAGGGCAGCTGTTCTAAAATAAAGTCGGCATTAAAGTAGTAAACGCCCAGATCATCGCACATCTTTTCCAGTTCCTGATTGTATTTTTCACGGTATTGATAAGGAGAGTTCGCCTTGACAGAGGCCGGAGGCAGGATTCCCTGAACATAGATGACGGTGTGGGGAAGACTTTTCTGAAGTTCTGTAATGCGCTTGGTATAATTTTTGATGAAAATATCGCTACGTTCTCCGCAGGATTTAATATCGTTGATACCGAAGCAAAGAAAAATCATCGAAGGCGCGGCGCTTTCGGCGGCTTCAAAAAGTTCATCGGAATTCGTAAGGGAAACGCCGATCTCCGCGAAAACGATGTAATCGTTGAGATAACCGTAGCCGGTGCAGGCTTTGGCTAACGAGTCACCGAGGATGACTTTGTTTTTAAATTGCCTCAGCAAAGAGGTCTTGTCCACTGCTGTCGGATCCAGGTTTACGATTTTGCTTTGTTCGGCCTGAAAATCCGTGACATGAATTCCGCCCTTGACTTCGGCGGCCAGCAGTTCCGCGGGATCTTTTTTCTCCATTTCCTCGAGAATTGCGATATTATCCGAAAGGGTTTTCTGTTCTTTGACGGTGCTGATCCCCAGATAAAAGAGGGTGGCGATGATGAGGAGAAATACGACGGCAAGCAATCCTCTTAAAAGCTTTGGTTGATCGGAGGATCGTTTTTGCCGCCGGTTGCTTCTTTTCTGCGGGGATTGGGGATTCTTCCGGGGACTCTTTCCTGTTACCGGCGGGATAAGGGAAGGCCGGCGTTTCCGTGACCGGGAACGCGGCGGCTCTTGTTTGGTTTGCCGTGTTCTTTTTCCCGCGCCGTAGAGAGAGGCTTCTGTATTGTGTCGTTTTTCCGCTGATGTCCTTTTTCTTTGAGAAGTTCTTTCCGAATCTCTCCGGTTGGTACCGACGGATCTTCTGCGATTGGAATTGTTTTTCTTTCGATGAGGATAGTTGTTCATTATTTCCTGGTTTCTTTTGAAATTTCTGTGAAAACAGAAACATTTCCTGTGTTTCTAATCTATATATATCATACTACAAATTGTGTCGATTTCAAGTGTATTTTGCCGAAAAATGCCTGCTATCATAAAAATTATTTCTTTATTTCTGAGTTCACCTCCGATGGTTTTCTTTTCGGGGAGAACCGGCAATATTTTTCGCCTTTGCTTTTTTGATTCGCGCCGTTTCTGTCTTTTTTCCGAAACTGTGATATAATGAAATCAAAGGAGAATTGGTATGGATCGTGAAATGCTCAAAGAACAACGGAACAGCGGATCGTCTCTGGCGGCGGAAATACTGAAGTTGGCCCGCAGTGAATTACTGGTGCCCCTGCGCTTTCTTGATACGGCACTCTTTCGTCTGAAGGATGTGGAGGGTCATCCTGAAAGCTACGCAGTGGACGGTGAACACCTCCGCTACAACGTACGTCATGTTCTAATCTCCAGTCGGGAAGAAAAAGAGAGGGTTCCCCGGGATCTTCTGCATATGCTGACGCACTGTCTCTTTGCTCATCCCTTCCGCGGCGGCGAGGTGAATCAACTTTGCTATGACCTGGCCTGTGACATCGCCGCGGAAAATGTCATCAATGAGCTGGAACTGACGGGTCTCATCTGCAAACGGCAGTACCGTCAGGATTCGGTCATCGAGACGCTGCGAAAGAAGGTGCGCTTCCTGTCGGCGGAGAAGATCTACCGTTATCTGACGGAAAGTGACCTGAGTGAGGAAGAGCTTTGTTCCATGGCCGAGGATTTCCGCGCCGACGATCACTCTTCCTGGTATTTTCCGTTGTCCGGTGAGACCGTTGATTTTTCCGGAACGGAACTTCCGGGCAAAGGCGGCGGCCGCAGGGCATTGCGGGGCGATGAAAAAGCCGCGGTTTATTGGCGGGAGGCCGGTCATACCGTGCGGATGGACATGGAGACCTTTTCCCGGGAATGGGGCGAAAAGGCCGGAACCCTTATGCAATGCCTTGATCTGGTACTGAAAGAAAAAGTCGATTACCGTTCTTTTCTGAAACGTTTCGCCATTTCCGGGGAGTCACTGAAAGTCAACGAGGATGAGTTTGATTATTGCTTTTATACCTACGGTCTGCAATTATATGGGAATATGCCGCTGATTGAACCCCTGGAGTACAGGGAGGAAAAGAAAATCCGTGATTTTGTGATTGCCATAGATACGTCGGCTTCGGTTTCGGGGAAGCTGGTCCGGCGTTTTCTGGAACAGACCTGTCAGATTCTTCTGGAGAAAACGAGCTTTTTTGAGAAGGTGCGGGTTCATATTCTTCAATGCGATACGGAAATTCAAGAGGATGCCGTGATCACCTCCCGGGAGGATTTTGAAGGGTATCTGGAGGGAATGGAGCTGAAGGGCTTCGGCGGTACCGATTTTCGTCCGGTGTTTGCCTACGTCAACGGACTGGTGGAAAAACATCATTTTGAGTCCTTGAAGGGCCTGCTCTACTTTACCGACGGTTACGGTGAGTATCCGTTGAAGAAACCTCCCTACGAAACGGCGTTTATCTTTTTGGAGGACACGCCGGCGCAGAAAAATGTTCCGCCCTGGGCCATGAAAGCGGTCCTCGACGGTGATGAGGTATGGATGTTATGAGCCTGTCTTACGGCTATGAAAAAAATGAGACCGGTATTACGTTGACGGATCTTTACGGCGAGGTTGAAGGCGCTTTATCGGTGCCCTCGGAATGGAAGGGCAAAACCGTAACGGCCATCGGAGAGGCGCTGTTTCGGGGACAGAAAAAGCTGACATCGATTGCTTTCCCGGAAACCGTGACGGAACTGGGCTGGTGGGCCTTGCGGGAATGTACCTCTTTGACGGAGGTGAAACTTCCTTCCGGCCTGAAAAAAATCGGCTACCGGGCCTTCAGCGGCTGTACGGCGCTGAAAACCCTTGAACTTCCCGATGAAACGGAATGGATCGGGGAGGCGGCATTCTGGGGCTGTATCGCCTTAAAGCGCATCGTCCTGCCGCCGAAGATCCGCGTGATCTCCAACCGGATGTTCTATGGCTGCCGCCATCTGACGGATATTGAAATGCCTCCGAAATTGGAAACCATTGAATGGGGCGCTTTTGAGTGCTGCGGCGGTCTGCGTTCGCTGACGATTCCCGAAAGCGTGACGAAAATCGGCAGCAACGCCCTGCGGGAATGTGGCGGGCTGAAAGAGCTGAATCTTCCCGATGGCATGGAGCGGATTTCCGAAAATCTTTTCGGTCACCGCCATTTGCCCCGGCTGGAAAGGGGCTACATCCCTCATGCCCGGCCGGAGCTGTGGGAGGAAGAAGCTCAGAAAATCCTGGTGCTTTGTTATCTGACAACGAGAGAACGCCACAGCGAGGAAGAACAGGCCCTGTACGACGCTTATATACAAAAGCATGAGGACGCGGTTCTTTCTCTGGCGGTGGAAACGGTGAATATCCCGGCGCTGGAGGGGCTTTACCGGATGGGTCTGCCTTCACCGGAGAAGGTGGATGATTATATCGGGCTGGCGAATCGCCTGCGCTGCCGGGAAGCCGTGGTTTCGCTGATGGAATACAAACACCGCACGGTACAGCAGCGATCCATTGAGGAACAGCTGGCCGCGGCTTTTGATTTGGATGATTTTTAAGGAGACCGTGAAAATGAATATTCGTGAAGCAAAAGAGCAGATCAAAAACGCCGTCCGGGCGTATTTGCAGAAAGATGAATACGGGGCCTATTGTTTTCCCCGCCGGCGTCAACGGCCGGTTTTTCTCCTCGGCGCGCCGGGGGTGGGCAAAACCGCCGTCTTGGAACAGATTGCCGGAGAGCTGGGGATTGGTCTCGTTTCCTATTCGATGATTCACCACACCCGCCAGAGCGCTCTGGGTCTGCCTTATATCGTAAAGAAAAACTACGGGGGAAAAGAATTTTCCGTTTCGGAATATACCATGAGCGAGATCATCGCCTCGGTATATGCGATGATGGAAACCACCGGCGTCCGGGAGGGGATTCTCTTCCTCGATGAGGTCAACTGCGTATCGGAAACACTGGCCCCGGCGATGCTCCAGTTTTTGCAGTTCAAGACCTTCGGCTCTCACGCTCTGCCCGAAGGCTGGATCATTGTGACCGCCGGGAATCCGCCGGAATACAACCGCTCCGTCCGGGAGTTTGATATTGCGACGCTGGATCGTCTGAAAGTCCTGGAGGTGGAGGCCGATTTTGAAGCCTGGAAAGAATACGCTTATGAGCAGAATGTGCATCCGGCGGTGATTTCCTATCTTTCCGTGAAACGGGGGGATTTCTGCGCCGTGGAAACAACGGTGGAGGGTAAGTCTTTCGTGACGCCCCGGGGCTGGGACGATCTGTCGGAAATGATGAAAGAATATGAAGCCTGCGGCATTGAGGTGGAGGAAGGGCTTATCGGCCAGTATGTTCGAAACCGCCGCATCGCCAAGGATTTTTATGTTTATTACGAGCTTTACCGTAAATACCGCAGCGATTATCAGGTCGACGCGATTTTGAGGGGAAGTTCCGATTCTTCGGTGACGGAGAGAGCGAAGAACGCCTCCTTTGATGAGCGGATCAGTTTGATCGGCCTGATTCTCTCATCTCTTCTGCGGGAAGTTTCCGTCGTTACCGAAAGAGAACGGGTTCTGCGCCTTGTGGCCGGCGCCGTGAAAGCGGCGGCCGCGGCGGAGGACGGAAACGCCACCCTGACTGCCCAATGCGATGAAATGGAACGGAAGCTGGCCGCGGCGAAAAAATCCTCTTCATTGAAAGAAGAGGAACGTAGCGGTTTGGAACGGGCCGTATGTATTCTGCGCCGGAAACAGGCGGAGTACACCGGCGATCCGGCGGCCGTTAAAGCTTCGCTGAAGCAGGATCTCGGCGATCTGGCCGGAGAAATACGCTGGGTAAAAGAAGCTTTCGACCATGTTTTTTCCTTTGCCGAGGAGGCTTTTGGTGAGGGGAAAGAAATGCTGGTGCTGGTGACGGAACTGACGGTGAGCCGGGACGCGGTGGATTTTATCAGCCGTTACGGCTGTGAGGGTTACTTCGCCCACAATAAAGAACTGCTTTTCCATGACCGCCGCCGGGAGATTGACCGCGCTTTGGAAGCCATGGATTTATCATAGAAAATGCAATATTTTGCAATACAGAAGAAAGGTTCTTTGTTAAAATAAAAAAAGAAAATTCCGGAGAGGAGAACGTAACATGGAAGGAAAAAAAGTTTATGATCTGTTTGAAAACGGAACGTTGAAATTGCCCGAAGGAGAAAAAGCCTTTGCCGATATTCCCTGGACGGCTCACGCGGCCTTTGACGGTGTGGAACTGAAACATATCGTGACCTCGGCGGACAGCGGCGGCGCTTTCAGCTTTCATCTGATCCGCGTGGCTCCCGGAAAGAAAATCGGGGAACATACCCATGATGTGCAGACGGAAACCCATGAAGTGATCTGCGGCGGCGGTACCTGTATCAACGGTGACGGAGAATACGCCGTTGTTCCCGGCGACGTGACCATCTTCCGGCCGAAAGTACCTCATCAGGTTCTCGCCGGCGAAGAAGGCATTATGGTCTTTGCCAAATTCTTCCCCGCCCTTCTTTAAGCAAAAACCGTGAAGAAAACCCGGCAGACGACGCGGTTCAGCGTGTTGCCGGGTTTGATTTATGTGGGGATTTTTCGGAAATCCACGGAAAGGAGCGGGGAACGGCCGCGGAAAATTACGATGTGGGATCTTCGGCGTATTTTTTCGCCATGTCATTGACGGCGTTCCGGACTCTTTCCCGGAGGGCCGGAGGGTAGAGCACCTCACAGCTCATACCGTATTGAAGCAGCCAGCAGAACATGGCGTTTTCATTGACACGGACGGAAACATCCACCGTGCTTTCGGTTTCGTTTTCAAAGAGGACGTCGCTGCCAAACCAGTCGATGATCTGATCCACGGCGGAAAGCTTCGCCCGGAAAATCACCCGGGTGCTCTTGCCGGAGAACATATAGATATGTTCTGCCATATGTTTCGGCAGATCCAGTCCGTTTTCCAGCCCTTTGACTTCCTTCATCGTTTTGGCCGGTTCCTCGAGGAGTTCAATGCCGTCGATATGATCGATGCGGTAATGGGCGACATTATCGTGTCCCTCGGTACAGCAGATCAGATAGTAGCGCCCGTTGGTGGCGGCGATCTGGTAGGGGCTTACAACATAGCGGTTTTCTCTTTTATGGTGCAGCTTTTTATCGGTATGGTACTCGTTGTACCAGAAGGAAACTTTCTTTTCCTGAGAAATGGCCTCGTCCAGCACTTCGATGGTATAAAAAATCTGGCGGTTGTTGGTATCCGCCGTGGGCATGGTGGTGATGTGGCGGACGTGAGCGTTGAAATGGCGGTCGGTCAGCGCAGCCACCTTGTTGACCAGTGTTTTGCATTGCTTTCGTGGAATGTTTTTGGAAAACAATACGCTGTCGATGAGCAGTCGCAACTCGCTGTATTCAAAATCACGGGAGGCCAGATAACAGCCGTTTTCGGTAACAATGTCGTAACCGGCGTCGATGAGGTCCTGAATGTTGCGGGAGACGCTTTTTCGCTCCAGCTCCATGTGATAATCCCTTTTTAAGATCTGAAGAATTTCCTGATGGGTCAGGGGATGATCCTCGTTTGTTTCCCGTTTTAAAATTTCCAATATATAGAGAATACTCAGTTTTTTTGGGGGATCTGTCGTCATTTCACCGCCTCCTTTTTTTCAGTTTATCACGGAATGGAATAAAAGACAATTTGAAAATCCGCGTTCCTTGTAAAATTGAAAAAAGTTATGAAATAATGGCCGTGAAATGACAAAAAAATACTTGACTTGGTTGTTACGCACAGGTTTATAATGTGTGTAAAGATCAGGCTCCCCCGTTGAAGGAGACACGGTATCGTGAAAAAAACATTTACGCCGGCGGAAATTCGCCATTTGCTCGGCATCAGCCGCTCCGCTATCCGGTATTACAAGGATAAAGGGCTTATTTCCGTGAAAAAGAATGAGGATAACGGGTATTCCTATTACGGCGGAGGCGATCTGCTGGAGCTTATCGACGTATCCTTTTACCGGAATTGTCTGGATTCCAACGCCGATGAGATCCGGGAACTGCTTTTTTCATCTTCTCCCGGGGAGATTCATCAGCGTTATAAATACTGTATCGCTGATTTTAAAGAGCGGATCCGCCGTCAGCAGGAAAAACTTGATCTGATGATCGCGTTTGAGGAGCGTGTTCAGAAAGCCATGGGAATCATGGACCAGGTGAAGGAAATCACCTGGAATGAGCCGATCTGTTTTTACTATCCCAACGTCA
Organism: Clostridia bacterium; assembly: GCA_051866595.1. Taxonomy (GTDB): domain Bacteria; phylum Bacillota; class Dehalobacteriia; order UBA7702; family UBA7702; genus UBA7702. The sequence continues at coordinate 13,519 of JBJDXI010000061.1, read as the reverse complement.
ACGGTTTTCAGGAAGACTGTGATGTGGATATTCACTCCCCGCTTTTTTCGGTGAGTTATTGGAGCGGTGAGTTCTCCGTGGATAACGGAGATCCGGTCTATCAGGAAACATCGCTGATGATTGATGAGCGCTATCATTCCTATCTGAATGAGAAATTTTCCGATGTGCGTATGCGTATCCTCCCGGTGGGCCGATTTTTATATACTTCCTTTTGCAGTGAGAAACCGCTGGATGATCCGATTCCGATGAAGCGGCTTCTGACTTACGCCGAAGAACACGGTTATATCCCTTCCGGGGAACCGGGGTTTGTATCCTATCTTTTTACTTTTCGCGGCGAAGGCCGGCGGTGTCATTTCTACGACGCGTTTTTGCCCGTGAAAACATCATAACGTTAATAACGGCCGTTTGATTTTACTTATGGAGAGTAGAGCCGTTTGGAAAGCACCTCATGACAGCGGATGATTGGGGTGCTTTTCTATATGCTTTTAACAGGCGTTTTATTGGGACGCTCTTTTTTATCAAACGGTTGTTACTTAAAATTCATCTCCACTGCCGCCATTTCGCCGCCATAATTTTTTTTGCTTTTTTGTATGTACCAAAAATATCCCATCTCCCATGATACAATCAGACCGTAATCAGATAAGAAAGAAGGTCTTTTTATGGGTCTGTTTTTATGGATGGGTATTCTTTTGGTGTTGATCGTTCTTGACCGCTATATCGTAGCGCGGCAGTACCATAACCGCAGTTCTTACCGGCGGCGGAAACGCGCGGCCATGGCCCGGCGCTGAAAAGGGAAGGGCTTTTCTTCTTTGAAGTTCTGTGTTATAATATAAACAAATTCAGTGTGGTTTCTGACATTGAAATGGTGTATTGAGATGAAAGGCGCAAAACCACGGTATAAGGAGAATTTTTCGGGTTCTGACGGAGGTTTCCGCACCGGGATTGTCCTTGTTTTACTGCGCCGGAACGGCGTATTTTTTTTACGGAGGCAGACGATGGAAACAAGAGTCGCTTTGATTGGTGTGATTGTGGAGCAGACGGATTGCTGGGAGAAACTCAATGAAGTGCTCCATGATTACAGCGCGTATATCATCAGCCGCATGGGCGTTCCCTATAAAGAAAAGGGAGTTTGCATTATCAGTGTCGCCGTGGACGCTCCCAATGATGTGATCAACGCTCTTTCGGGAAAGATCGGCCGCCTGCCGGGGGTGACGGCAAAGACGATTTACTCCCATGTCTGAGACCCTTTTGAAACCAAGGAATAACGGAAAAATCGGCTGTACCGAAAAACCGGCGGCCGTGAAATAAGGAACTGACGGGGAAATCTTTTGACCCGGAAGGAAGGAGAGTATTTATGAGTATCAAGTATGACCCCAAATCTTTGTGTGCCGATGAATTTATCAATCATGAGGAAATTCTGGACACGTTGGATTACGCGGAAAAGAACAAAGACAACATAGCGCTGATCGACAGTATTCTGGAAAAGGCCCGGCTTCATAAAGGGTTGAGCCACAGAGAAGCCTCGGTTTTGCTGGCCTGCGACGATGAAACGAAAATACAGCAGATGTACGATCTGGCCGAAGAGATCAAAATGGCCTATTACGGCAATCGTATCGTTATTTTCGCGCCGCTGTATCTTTCCAATTACTGCATCAACGGCTGTGTGTACTGCCCGTATCACCGCCAGAACAAGAATATTCCCCGCAAAAAGCTGACCCAGGAGGAAATCCGGCGGGAAGTTATCGCTTTGCAGGATATGGGACACAAGCGCTTGGCCATTGAAGCCGGGGAAGACCCCAAAAATAACCCCATTGAATACATTCTGGAAAGCATTGAGACCATTTACGGAATTCAGCATAAAAACGGCGCCATCCGCCGGGTCAATGTGAATATTGCCGCTACCACCGTGGAAAATTACAAGAAGCTTCACGACGCCGGTATCGGCACCTATATTCTGTTTCAGGAAACCTACCATAAGGAAAGCTACGCGGAGCTCCATCCCTCCGGCCCCAAGCATGATTATAATTATCATACCGAAGCCATGGACCGGGCCATGGAAGGCGGCATCGACGATGTAGGTCTCGGCGTTCTTTTCGGTCTGGATAAATATAAGTATGAGTTTGCCGGCCTGCTGATGCACGCCGAACATCTGGAAGCCGCCCACGGCGTGGGGCCCCATACCATCAGTGTGCCCCGTCTGAAACGGGCCGACGACATCAATCCCGATGATTTTGATAACGGTATCAGCGATGATATTTTCGCTAAAATCTGCGCGCTGATTCGCATTTCCGTGCCCTATACCGGCATGATTATTTCCACCCGGGAAAGCCAGGCGGTGCGGGAAAAAGTGATTCGTCTCGGCGTTTCCCAGATCAGCGGCGCCAGCCGCACCTCGGTGGGGGGATACAGTGAGGAAGAACGTCCCCACGAAACGGAACAATTTGACGTTTCCGACCAGCGTACCTTGGATGAAGTCATCCGCTGGCTGATGGATTTCGACTACGTTCCTTCCTTCTGCACCGCCTGTTATCGGGAGGGCCGCACCGGAGATCGCTTTATGAGCCTCTGTAAGAGCGGCAAAATTCTGAACTGCTGTCATCCCAACGCGTTGATGACGTTGAAAGAATATCTGGTGGACTACGCCTCTCCGGAAACACGGAAAATCGGTGAAGCCCTGATTGAAAAGGAATTGCAGCGGATTCCCAGAGAAAAGACGCGGGAAATCGCCGCCCGGAACCTGAAAGAAATTGAAAACGGCAAGCGGGATTTCCGCTTTTAAGAGGTGACAGGCGATGGGATTAAATGACACACCTTCCGGCGACCGCGTGCATATCGGGTTCTTCGGCCGGCGTAACGCCGGCAAATCCAGCGTGGTCAATGCCGTGACCGGCCAGGATCTGGCCATTGTTTCCGATGTGAAAGGTACCACCACCGATCCGGTGTATAAGGCCATGGAGCTTTTGCCATTGGGGCCGGTGATGATTATCGACACCCCGGGCTTTGACGATGAAGGCACTTTGGGCGAGCTCCGGGTGAAAAAAACACGGCAGGTGCTGAACAAAACCGATGTGGCCGTCCTTGTGGTGGACGCTTCGGTGGGGAAAACCGCCGCCGATGAGGAATTGATCCGTCTTTTTGAGGAAAAAGAGATCAACTATATCGTCGTCCTGAATAAATGCGATCTGCTGACGGAGGAACCGGAAGCCGGTGAAAATGAAATCTATGTCAGCGCCGTGGAAAAATACCGTATTCATGAGCTGAAGGAGCGGATGGCGCGGTTGGCAAAAACCGATGAGCTGAAATTGCGGCTGGTGGGGGATTTGCTGAATCCCGGCGATTTCGCCGTGCTGGTGATCCCCATCGACAAGGCAGCGCCCAAAGGGCGGCTGATCCTCCCTCAACAGCAGGTGATCCGCGATATTCTCGAAGCCGGCGCCGTGGCGGTGGTGGCCAAAGAAACGGAACTCAAAGAGACTCTGGCGTCTTTGGGCAAAAAGCCCGCCATCGTGATCACCGACAGTCAGGTCTTTGACCGTGTGGCGGCGGAAACCCCCGCCGATGTGCCGATGACTTCCTTTTCCATTCTGATGTCCCGCTACAAGGGGTTCCTTGATGTGGCCTTAAAGAGTTTGGATGGTCTTTCCCGCCTGAAAGACGGCGATAAAGTCCTCATCGCCGAGGGTTGTACCCATCACCGTCAGTGCAACGACATCGGCACGGTGAAGATCCCCCGCTGGATCCGGGAGTATACCGGGGTGAATCCGGAATTTTCCACCTGTTCCGGCACGGAATTCCCCGACGATCTCTCGCCCTACGCTCTGGTGGTGCACTGCGGCGGCTGTATGCTCAATCAGCGGGAAGTAAAATATCGGGCCAAGTGCTGTGTGGCCCAGAATGTGCCCATGGTGAATTACGGCGTACTGATCAGCGCCATCCATGGAATTTTAGACCGCAGTACGGCAATGCTGCCGAAGAAAAAATGAAATTCTTTTGCTGGTGTAAATTTATAAAATACCTGCTTGATATTGAAATGAATGTTTGATAGAATTACATCAACAAAATAAAGGGGAAGGAAAACATGAAAAAGAAATTATTGTTTCTTATCGTTGTTGTCTGCGCCTTTCTGATGCTGGGTTCCGTTTCGGTTTTTGCCGCCGATACTGAGGCCGTATTCAATGCGGAACTTCCTGTGGGGCTTGCTTCTTCGCCATCGGAGGTGTCGCCTTCCGATGCCGGCTATTTCCCCGATGTCGCTCCGAAATTCTGGTACTATAATTATATAGAATTTACCGCGGCCAATGACTTGTTCAACGGTTATCCCGACGGAACTTTCCGCCCCGACCGTGAAATGACCCGGGCGGAAGTGGCCCGGGTGCTCTACGCCATGGAAAAGGAACCGGAAGTGACCTTTCAAAGCGCTTTTTTAGATGTGACCGCTGGTGATTGGTTTGCCGATGCCGTGGAATGGGCGGCGTCTGTCGGCGTTGTCGCCGGTTACACCGACGGTAGGTTCGGACCTGATGATAAGATTACCCGTCAGGATTTTGTGGCGATGTTGTACCGCTATGGACAGATGAAAAAATATGATGTTTCCGCTTCGAAAGAGCTGACTCTTCCCGACAGCGGTGATGTGGCGGATTACGCGGAGACTGCCTTTAAGTGGGCTATGGCCGAAGACATCATTACCGGTAACAAAGAAGGGGACAGTGTTTATCTCCGTCCCAAAAACAACACCACCCGGGCTCAGGTTGCCAAAATGCTTTCGGTATTCGCTGTGAATTATATGAACCTCGGCGCTGTGGATAAAGTGGAATTCCTCGCGGACAGCTATTCCGTTACGGTGGGAAATTCTGTTTTGATTATCGACGGTCATCTGGCGGTTTCTCCGAAAACGGCCTATGCCGAAATGACCTGGACTTCTTCGGATGAATCCGTGGCGAAAGTCTCCCGGGGCGTGATTACCGGTGTGGCGCCGGGGAACGCCACCATTACCTGCACTGCCTTTAACGGGAAAACCGCTTCCCTCGCCGTTACCGTTACGGCAACACCGGCCGATCCCTATCAGGATGTTGTGGATTATCTGCGGCTGCACGGTACCGTCAACGGGGCAGACGAATTGGATTACATTATCGTTGATTCCTGGGAACAATGGAAACTCCGTTTCGGGATTACCTTGGATACGGCGTCGGACGCCATCGCTTTTATAAGTGACAGCTACAATAACGAGGATCTCTATGGTATTTATACCATGATGGTGCCGAATCCCAAAACGAAAGAGTGTGAATGTCAGATCATTCTTGAAGATGATTACGAAGCTGTTTTCTGGGTCGGTAAAGCGACGCTGAATACGGGAGCTTTCATGAAGATTGACGGGATTCCTCTGGATTCCTTTGAATGTTCCGAACCGGCCATGGCCAGCACGGAAATGAAAGACCTTCTTTCGGAATATCTGGAAGATGACGTACATTTCATTTTGGGAGAACTGAACGGGCTCTTTGAGGATATGGGACTGAAAGTGACCATTAAGGATTTTGGTTTTACCAATTATTGATTTGATGGTAAAAGTTGAAAACGGACATCGTTACGGTGTCCGTTTTCTTTTTCCGTAAAATCATTTCGCGCGAAACGAACACGGTTGACAAGAAAGGTCAAAGACGCTATAATACTGTTAGCACTCGATGAGAGTGAGTGCTAAAAAATTAGAAATCAGGTGATTCTTTTGGAAAAGAAACAATTTAAAGCCGAATCGAAAAAATTATTGGATTTAATGATCAATTCGATTTATACCCATAAGGAAATTTTTCTCCGTGAGCTGATCTCCAACGCGTCTGACGCCATTGATAAACTCTATTTCCGTTCCCTTACCGATGAAACCGTCGGTCTGAATAAAGACGATTTTGAGATTCGCATCGATCTCAATGAAGGAGACCGTATCTTTAAAATTTCCGATAACGGCATCGGTATGACCGCCGATGAACTGGAAAACAACCTCGGTACCATTGCCCAGAGCGGTTCCCAGGCCTTTAAGAAGGAAAATACCGAAGCGGAAGATATTGAAATCATCGGCCAGTTCGGCGTGGGCTTCTATTCCGCTTTTATGGTCAGCGATAAAATCGTGGTGGAAAGCAAGGCTTTCGGTGCCGATACCGCTTATCGCTGGACTTCCGAAGGCGCCGACGGCTATACCATCGAACCCTGCGAAAAAGAAAACGCCGGGACCGAAATTACGCTGTATCTCAAAGAAGATACCGAAGAAGAAAAATACAGCGATTACCTCTCCTCCTTCCGTGTGGAAAACCTTGTGAAGAAATATTCCGATTACGTCCGCTATCCCATCCGCATGGATGTGACTCATCATCGTCCCGTAGAAGGCGGTGAGGACGGCGAAACCGAAGCGGTGATTGAAACTGAAACCTTGAACAGCATGATTCCCCTCTGGCGCAAGAACAAAAGCGAAATCACCAAAGAAGAATATCAGCAGTTCTATCAGGATAAATTCTACGATTATACCGAACCGCTGAAAGTGATCCACAGCAAAACCGAAGGGCTGGCCACTTATGACGCGCTTCTCTATATCCCCGGCAAAGCGCCCTATGATTTCTATACCAAAGATTACGAAAAAGGCTTGCAGCTCTACGCCAACGGCGTTCTGATCATGGATAAATGCGCCGATCTGCTCCCCGATTATTACAGTTTTGTCAAAGGGCTGGTGGACAGCGCCGATCTTTCTTTGAACATCTCCCGTGAAATGCTCCAGCATGACCATCAGCTGAAAGTTATCGCCAAAGCCATTGATAAGAAGATTACCAGCGAATTGAAGACTATGCTGAAAAAGGACAGAGAAACCTATGAAAAATTCTTCTCCATTTTCGGCGTTCAGCTGAAATTCGGTGTTTATGACGAATTCGGCGTTCATAAAGAAGAGCTTAAAGATCTGCTCCTCTTCTATTCCTCCACGGAAAAGAAAATGGTCACACTGAAAGAATACCGTGACCGTATGCCCGAAGATCAGGAAAAGATCTACTACGCCTGCGGGACCGATGTCAACAAGATCGACCTTCTGCCCCAGACCGACGCGGCCAAGGCCAAAGGCTACGAAATCCTTTACCTCACCGATAACATCGACGAATTTGTCTTCCAGATTCTGCTGGAATACGAAGACAAACGCTTCGTGAATGTCAGCGCCGATGACGCCGGCCTCGTCAGCGAAGAGGAAAAGGAAGCGGTAAAAACCGAAAACGAAGCCTCCAAAGATCTTTTGGAATACATGAAAGACGCTGTGGGTAGCGACATTAAAGGCGTTCGCTTTACCCATAAGCTGAAAAATCACGCGGTCTGCCTCACTTCCGAAGGGAAAATCTCTCTGGAAATGGAACGGGTCTTGAAATCCATGCCCACGGATCAGGGGGTAAGAGCCGAGATTTATATGGACATCAACGCCGATCATCCCATCGCCGCTAAACTCAAGGCGATGTACGAAACCGATAAGGAAACCGTGGGCGAATACGCCCGGATCCTTTACGCCCAGGCCCGTCTCATCGGCGGTATGCCCGTGGATAACCCCGTGGAACTGACGGAAATGATCTGCAAGCTCATGGCTTAAATCCTGTTTTCAAGACGGTTTTCCCCGCGAATGTATATCTTTTACTCTCCTTAAGTCAAAAAAACACCAACTACCTATGAATTTCAAAAGAAAATCGTCTTTTATAAAGAAGCCCGGTGATTCGATAGGATCACCGGGCTTCTGCTGTTTAAAAAAATTTGCGGAGTACTGTTTATAAGCGGCTTGAAATGTACGGAAAAATATGGTATGCTGTTTTTGTCGGGTTTTCCGACCAAGGAAATAGATAAAACAAAATAAAAATGCGGCATCCTCTCAAAGCTTCCACCCAATGAGAGGTTCGCCCGGGTGAAGCAGCACCCAAACCAAGAGCTGTCGCTCATACCGCACTTGTATATTATACGTGAAATGCATGCTTTTTGCAAGTTTTTTGCGTTTTTTCCGCAAGTGTGTTGGTTTGCGTTATTTTGTGTATGATGTTGTATCATAAAAGCGCTGTGCATCCTTTTTGGAGGCACAGCGCTTTTCTTTTTCCTTGTATATGCGTGCGGATAAAGAAATCTGTCGGGAAGGGGCGATAAAGAAACAGAATAAGACGGAGTACTGGGCATAAAATAATAGGGTGGAGTATATTCTTTTGCAAACAAAACCAAGGAAAACAAAAGGAAAATCAGAAAGGAGAAACAAAATCCCATGAGGAACAAGGTTTTCGGTGTTTTATTGGCAATGTGTATGGTGCTGACGGTAATTTCAGTACCGGTCTCCGCCCGTGAAATCTCCGGGGCGGAGAAGGAGTCTTCGGTGCAATGGACGGTGTCCAAATCCAAAACTGCCGGGGAATTGAAGGACTTTATATCAGAGGTGACGCTTTCTCTCCCCGCCGCCGATAAGAAACCCTCCGTTGATGTGGTCATCGTCATGGATGTTTCCAGCAGTATGAAAGATCTCGATATTGCCGAAGCCAAAAAAGCGTCTTTGGCCATCTGTGATGAGCTGGCGGCGAAAAACAATGTGGATACTCATATCGGCATCGTTACCTTTGATCGGACGGCCCACGATCTTACCGGCGGCCTCGTTACGGTAACTGAGGCCAGAACGGCCATTGAAAAGATTGAGGCTTCCTCGGATACGAACATGATGGCGGGGCTCATCGCCGGAAAAGCGATGCTGGACAGCGGTTCCGCTTCGGACAAATATATGGTGATCATGAGCGACGGGATTCCCATTTACTGGATGGAAAAGGGCGAACCGATGTGCAAAACCGCCCACCATTTCCGCACACTGGATGAAGATGGGTTCCCTGTTTCGGAAACCTCTTTTCCCGCCGGCACCGACCCCGAAGCTTCGAACAATGATCTTTCCGCGGTGATGAGCATGGAAGAGATTTTGGCGATTACCGACTGGGACACCGATGCCAACGATTGGTACGCCAACGGCAATACCGGGGAAACCTTTGATAACGGCTATAAATATACGAATATTCAGAAATCGACCTATTATACGGCGAAATATCTTCAGGATGAAATTCTCGGCCGATATCAAGTGAAGATGGTGGCTTTCGGTACAGATAAATATAAAAATAACGCCGTCTATCAGTACGGCGAGAATTTCTGCGACTGGATCGGTGCCCAGCCCGGTGTTTCCTATTATAAAGTATCGAAACCCAATTACGGCGGTGAGGAAGGCGATCTGGTTGCCGCATTTGACGAAATTGCCAATGAGATGATCTATCTGCTTGATGCCGGCAGTAAAGTGGTGGATTTCATCGGTGATGGAATAGATAACGGCGGGAATGATTACAATTTTGATTTGATCAATGATCTCTCCGCGCTGAAACTGACCGTTGGCGGTGTTGAACCGGATAAAGAAGTCATTGATGAGAATACGTATGGCTTTGGGAAAAGCGACAGCGGTTATGATTTTATTCTGACCTATGTCCCCGGCAGTGAGACTGTAGATGAGCATTTTATCTGGGAAATCAACGTTCCGGTTACCATTGATCAGCCGGTTCAGCTGATCTATCAGGTTCAGCTCACCAATCCCCAAAGCGACATCGGTATTTACGGTACGTACGACAGAGATGGCAGTATGGGGTATGACGGTCTGTATACGAATAACCGGGCGGTACTCTATCCCATAGACAGCCGGGGAAACCGGGGAGAAGCCGAGGATTTTCAGAAACCGACGGTATCCTATCAGATTCCACAACTGAATAAGGAAGACCATGTGGCCTATATCATCGGCCGTCCTGATGGCTTTGTTTACCCTGAGGAAAACATTACCCGGGCGGAAGTGGCTACGATTTATTTTCGCCTCCTCGATGATCAGAGCCGTACCGTTCTCTGGTCCAAGACCAATGACTATACCGATGTGTCAAACAGTGATTGGTACAACAACGCCGTTTCAACCATGACCAACGCGGAAATTATTTTCGGTTATGAAGACGGTACCTTCGCTCCCGATCAGCCGATTACCCGGGCGGAAATGGCCGCCATTGCCGCCCGTTTTGACCGCTTCAACAATGAACCGGAAATTGAAAATCCGCCGTCTTTTAACGATGTGGCCGGACACTGGGCTGAAAAGGATATTGAAAAGGCCGCGGCGGCGGGCTGGTTGAAAGGGTATAAGGACGGTTCCTTCCATCCGGATCAGTATATTACCCGGGCTGAGGCGATGAGTCTGATTAACCGCGTGCTGGAACGGGAAACGGAAATCGTCGGGATGCTGCCGAATATGAAAACATGGCCGGATAACAGCAATACCAAAGCGTGGTATTACACCGCGGTACAGGAAGCCACCAACAGTCACGAATACAAACGCACGGATAAGCAGGTAGAAGGCCAGACCTTCAACTATGAAGTATGGACGGTGATGCTGCCGAATCCCGATTGGGAAGCGCTTGAAAAAACCTGGAGCGAAGCGACGGATCAGAAATAAGCGCTTATAAGGGATCTGCGCGTTTCGCGGCAGAAGATAACCCATATATAATTAAGGAAGAACCCGATCAGACCTTTACGGTTTCGATCGGGTTCTTCTATGCCTGATCCGTCATACGGAAAAGAATGAGTTTGTATTTATGAACAGGTCGAGCTGGTTTTGATTCGACCCTGTTCCCGCCAGTCTTCCGGCAGGGCGGTGTAGATACGCTGGCAGATTTCGTCCAGAACGCTTTCTTTTTCGCCGGCCAGGGTTTCCAGCTCTTCTTCCTTATAAAGTCCCTTGGTTTCTTCATGGGAAAGGACTTCCTCAAAAGTATCCGTGAGAAATTGATTGAGTTCCTGATAAATCCGAAGCACCTCTTCATTTTCCTTATAGAAGGTAGACCACAGCGGCGTCATGATCCGAAACAGCCGGTTGGTGAAACGCCGCATAAAGGACGCCAGCTGTCCCACGTTTTCGTTTTTATAGGGCAGGACGATGTGGTAAGGTTTGGGTGTGGGGAGATTTTCCACTTCACGGTAGCATTGAGAGCCCTGGAGCAGGATCTGGTTATGGTAGAGCAGATTGGCGGTGATTTTTACATCTTCCAGCAGGTGATTGCGCCGGAGGAAGGAAAAATTGGTGCGGATGTCTTCCGGCCGGGAGTCGGGCTGGAACATAATAAAACCGATGTTCGGCGCAATGCCCGCTTTGCGCAGGATGGAAAGGGCCCGTTCATTCTGGTCTACGGTGGTATTCTTTTTCAGGCGGTCCAAACAGCGCTGACTGCCGCTTTCCAGCCCGATGAGGATTTCTTCCATGCCGGCGTCTGCCAATGCGCTGATACTTTCTTCATGAATGTCGTTGACCCTCGCTTCAATGCCGAATTTGATGTTCAGCGGTTTCAGTTTGGCGGCCATTTTCATGGCCCGTCGTTGTCCGTTTTTGCCGGGGCCGAAAAAGTTGGGGTCAACAAAATAAAAACGACGGTTCCCGGTTTCTTTGATGATTTTCTCGATGAGACCGACGACGTAATCGGTGCTGTGACCGCGCCAGCGGCAGTGGTTGTCGTAATAGTCGTTGATATAGCAGAAGGTGCAGTGATTGTAACAGCCTCGGCTGCCTTCGATGTTGACCTCACCGATGTTCATCAGCTCTTCACTGTATCGTGGATAGGCTAAAGCATCGAGGTCCTTGATGGTTTCGATGGGATTGCGGCCGATGGTTCCGTCTTCTTTCCTGAAAGCCATGGAGGGGGCTTTTTCCGGCGGAATCCCCTGGCTCAAGGCGAAAAAGGCCGATTCCGGCTCACCGATGACGATTCCGCGGATTTCCGGGATCGCCGTTAACAGATCTTCATAGGCGAAGGAGGGATAAAACCCGAAAACGATGATGTCGGCGTTGATCTCCGTTGCGATTTCCCGAAGAAACGCTTTTAACCGGTGGTGCTCATCCCATTGATAGATCATGTGGATGCCGATGATTTGAGGCTGAAAGCGAAGGATGTCCTCTTTCAGTTGCTCATAGGATTGTTTTCCCAGAAAACCGTCGCCGACCCGGACTTCATGTTCTTTTTCCAGGTTTCCGGCTAGGGAAGGAATGATCAGACAGGAAGACAGCGGTGTGTTGGCAATGTCGTTGCAGTAGTCGCTTCCGACTTCTCTGGGATGTTCCAGAAAAAACAGTTTCACGATTTTTCCTCCTTGATTCCATACCACATGAAGGTATTTCTTTGCTGACTCTGGGTTTCCAGTTCATAGCGCAGATTCTGGTAAGGCTTGGGGTTGTAGTAAATGGGATAAAGCAAACTCTGGTCGTGATCGAGAACGCCCTCTGCCTCAGCAGCCCGGGCGCTTTCCGTCTGGGGCAGCAGGCGGATATGGTTCAATACTACGTAGCCAAGGCTTTTGTTTTTGCCGTGGATACGGTAGATTTTGTCGATCATCCGCTTGCTTTCCTCAATGGTTTCCCCGTTATCGCCGGGAACGTTTACCATGAAATGATAAAGGGAGCATACGCCGGTTTCGGCGATGAGCTTCGCGGCCTGAATCAGGTCTTCTTCGGAAAGATCCTTTTTCAGCGTATCCCGGGCTTTCTGGGATAATCCGTCCGGTGAGAGGGAGAAGCAGTTGCAGCCGCTTTCGGCGTAGAGCGCCACGTTCTCCTTGGTGAGGGTGTTTTCCCGGAAGAATCCCGTCCACTGGATTTTAAGGCCCCGGCGGAGAATTTCTTTGCAGATTCCGTCGAGGTGCTCCACCGGCATATTGACGACGGGGTCGTTGAGATGGAAAAGGCGGATGTCGTATTCCCGGTAGAGTTTTTCGATTTCATCGACAATATCGCTGACCGGGCGACAGCGGATCTTTTTCCCCTGTAAAATGGGGTAGGAACAGTAGGCGCATTTTAAAGGACAGCCTCGGCGGGTCTCCACCCCCACGGCGGGAACGTACTGATTGATTTCCGCGTAACGATCCGGGGGCAGCAGGCGGTAGTCTGGTGAAATATAATCTTTGAGGTCAAAGACCGGTTCGGGAGCATTGGTGTGAAGCACACCGTATTCGTCGAAATAACAGAATCCCGGCAGATCCCGGGGAATGTCCGGAAATGTCCTGAGAATCTCGGGAAAGGCGATTTCCCCTTCGCCGATGAGGCCGAAATCCGGTTTTGCCAGCTCCATCAGCTCTTGGGCGAAGAGGGAAAATCCGGTGCCGCCGACGATGATCTTCGCCTGGGGAGAAAGCGCCCGGAGCATGGAAATGACGGTGACGAAGGGCGGTACCAGTGAAACATTTTTGTTAGCCAAAGGGTCGATGTTTCGCAGGGAAATGCCGATGAGGTCAAAACTTTTCTGTTCCACCCGGGTTTTGACCGCGCCGTAATTGTCATCTTCCAGGTTCATGTCGATGATGGTGATGGAATGACCGGCTTTCTTTGCGATGGTGGCTAAAATGACGATGCCGATGGGATAAACCCGTTCTTTGGTATGATCCTCCACGGAGGGGGATTGGATCAGTAAAATATTCATAGCGTTCCTTTCTT
>JBJDXI010000060.1:0-13326 GCA_051866595.1 Clostridia bacterium | reverse complement strand
TTCTATTCCTGATGATTCTCCTGCTGTTGGCGGCAATCAAAGGACTCTTCGCGCCCCATACAAAACTTACACCCCCAAGATTCAAAAACCATCGGGAACACGACAAAGAACAAACCGATTCCCCATAAAGCATATCCCCTTCTACCCAAAACGACGGTATCCGAAATCGGATACCGTCGTTTTTTAAGACATAATTATTTCTTTCACATGCTGTCCCAGGCCGTAAGCGTACATATCGCAGATGACAATAAAGCTGACAAGACCGTAAGCAAACAGGATGCCCGTGATCAAACGCCGCGGGTTACGGCTCTCATAAGAAGTTTTGAGCTGTAGCACACCGTCAACAATCAACGGAACCATCAACAGCACCCCAAGGAGCAACGGCGGCCGCCAAAAAAACAATGACAGCGAGAAAAGAAAGCCGATGCCCAAACCGGTACAGCGCGCGCAGATCGGAAACTGCTTTCCCCGAAAGAAGAAAGAACGGTCCGACCTGCAATGACAGCCAAAAAGGATCGGCAGCCATTTATAGAGAAAGCGCTCCATTAACCCATCATACCGCCGATAAAGGAGAAGATGAGGTTAAGGCAGAAACCCACCAGCGCGCCGATACCGGCTTTTTTCGCGCTGAGAGGTTTATTGGTTTTCCATACAAGATATAAAACCAAACCGACAAGGGGAATACAGAAGCCGAGAACCGCCCAACCGAAGCTGCCGCTGTCCACGGGAGCCGCCGGCTGATAGGGGGCCTGCTGCTGATAAGGAGCCTGGTTCTGCTGGTACTGATTCTGCTGGTAAGAAGTCTGAGGAGCTTCCTGCTGAGGAGCGGAAGCGGCCTGGGCCGCGCCACATTCTGTGCAGAACGCCGCATTATCCGCTAATTCTTTCCCGCAATTGGTGCAATATTTCATTGTTATAACCTTCTTTCTTTATTTTTAGATTTTCTGAATGTGAAATCAATACATCATCATCGCCGCGCCAAAGATCAGCACATACACCAAAACATAAAACACAACCGAAAGGATCACGCCGACCAGCGCACCGATCCCCGCTTTTTTACTGCTGAGGGGTTTCTGGTCTTTCCATACGAGGAAAAGAATGAGACCGACGATGGGGAAGAAAAAGCCGAGCACGGCCCAGCCGAAACTGCCGTTATCCACGGGAGCCGCCGGCTGATAGGGAGCCTGTTGCTGATAAGGGGGCTGATTCTGCTGATATTGATTCTGTTGATAAACGGGCTGCTGGTAAGAAGGCTGCTGATAGGTTGTCTGAGGAGGCGTCTGGGGAGCAGAGTAAACCGATTCCGCGGGGGTGTCCTGAGGAGCCGCCTGAGGCGCTTCTTCCTGAGAAACGGTTTGCTGAGCCGCGCCGCATTCCGGGCAAAAAGCCACGTTATCCGTTAATTCTTTACCGCAATTACTGCAAAACATGATTTTCTCCTTTTCTGTTTTTTCATTTTTCGGGGAACCTCGATTTTGTTCGACAAAAAATCTTTTTCTTGAAAATTAATTTTATCATTATTAAGGAAAATTGTCTACCTTATTTCCGAAAAAAGGAATCAAAACCCGCCGCAAAAGAAAACAAAAAAAGAAAGCACAGCGTCTTCTCAACCGGGGGGCGGCAAAGCCGTCGAGTCCGGAGACGCCGTGCTTTCGCTTTTGAATATACACCGAAGGATCATGAATGTCAAGAAAAAATAACCAATGTTCCATTTCTCTCCATAGACACAAAAAACAGCCGGTCATGTTTTGCCTCCCCTTGGGGTACAATTCCCCAAGTACCTGACACAAGCCGGCTGATGTTTATCGTATAGCCAATTCCGGGTTTCCAGTCAACATACACCGAAAAGAAATGGTATCCGATGCCGGAAATCCATTGTCCGACAGCGGCGAATCCCTTGGAACAGACAAGGTCTCAAAAAAAGGAAAAGCGCCGCAAATTCCGGAGGGAATCTCGAAGATTCCACCCAATCTCCGCGTTTTGCCGACGCTTTTTCCACCGACAGTATACACCGTTTCACGAAAAAAAGCAATGAAAATGAAACATTCCCCGAAGCAAAGCTTCTTACGGAAAAATTTGCCCTGACCGACTCGCGGAAAAGCGCGAACCGATTTCCACACCGCTCGAAAAGCCTTTGAATAAAATAAAAAAGAGCCGCTTCGTTACTTCAGCCAGCAGGCTTCCAAATGCCTGCCGGGGTGCAACGCGTTGGCTCTGAGAATAGTATAATCTTTCACCGGAATCATGTCAATCCCCCGCTCTCGTTTTCATGGGTCCGTACGGTTATGGAGATGAAGGAAAAGAAGCACCGGAGAATTCCCCCTGAACAAAAGAAACCATCGCCCCGCAGACTTTACATGCTGCGGTGAGAGATGAAGAAAGATTCTTCATCCCAAACGATGATTCCTTTTATCAGTATAGACGACGGCGCCTCCATCGTCAAGGTTTTCTCCGGAATTTCTCTCCACGAAAAACGGTTTCGGGACACCTGAGGGCGTTTCAAAACGCTTTAAAAGCGGTAAAACTCGATAAAGCACGGCGACGCGCTATACTCAAGGTATGCGCGTCGTCGGGATTTGGCGATTTGCCGATGATCAAGCGTTTTGGGACGACCGTGTATCGGCTTCGTACAACCTGAGGGTGTTTCAAAACGGCTTAGAATCGGTAAAACTCGACAAAGCACGGCGACGCGCTATACTCAAGGTATGCGCGTCGTCGGGATTTGGCGATTTTGCCGATGATCAGTCGTTTTGGGACACCCGTTCTGATTACATGAACATGGGAGCAAATACCAGCGCCACAATGGTCATCAATTTCATCAGGATGTTCAGGGACGGGCCGGAAGTATCTTTGAAGGGGTCACCGACGGTGTCGCCGTTAACGGCGGCAGCGTGAGCGTCGGAACCTTTACCGCCCATGTAGCCTTTTTCGATGTATTTCTTGGCGTTATCCCATGCGCCGCCGGCATTGGCCATCATAACAGCCAGAAGGAAACCGGTAACGAGGGAGCCGGCGAGCAAGCCGCCCAGAGCTTCCGCACCGAGGAAGGGAATGAGCCCAACCAGGAGAGGAACGATGATGGCGAGCAAGCCGGGGATAATCATTTCTTTCAAAGCGGCCTGGGTGGAAATGGCAACGCAGCGGCTGTAATCAGGACGGCCGGTACCTTCCAGAATCCCGGGGATTTCTTTGAACTGACGGCGTACTTCGAGGATCATTTTGTTGGCAGCGCGACCCACAGCCTGCATGGTCAATGCGGAGAAGAGGAAGGGCAGCATGCCGCCGAGGAACAGACCGGCAACAACTTTGGGGTCGAGAACGTTGATGGTGCTGAGACCCACGGCCTGAGTGTAAGCGGAGAACAGGGAAAGAGCGGTCAGAGCGGCGGAACCGATGGCGAAACCTTTACCGATGGCGGCGGTGGTGTTACCCACGGCGTCGAGAGCGTCGGTGATTTCACGGACATGGGGATCCAGTTCGCTCATTTCGGCAATACCACCGGCGTTGTCGGCGATGGGGCCGTAAGCGTCAACGGCAACGATAATACCGGTGGTGGCGAGCATACCAACAGCGGAAAGAGCGATACCGTAGAGGTTGGCGAATTCGTAAGAGATCAGAATCGCGATAACGATAACGATGATGGGGAGCGCCGTGGACATCATACCGGTGGCAATACCGGAGATAATGTTGGTGGCGGTACCGGTTTCGCAGGACTGAGCGATTTTCTTAACGGGGTTAAAATCGAAGGAAGTGTAGTATTCGGTGAGTTTCCCGATGATGAAGCCGGCGATGAGACCGCTGGCCACAGCGATGAAAGCGCCGTATTTATAAGCGACGGGGAAAGTCAGACCATTGGTGGGTTCGGGGAGAAGCTGGCAGACGACGAAAGCGCCCACAAGAGCCAGGATCATGGCAACGGCTTCACCGAGGTTCAACGCTTTCTGAGCGTTGGCGCCTTCACTGGTGCGGACGAAGAAGCTGCCGATGATGGAAGCAACCACGCCGGTGCAGGCGATGAGAATGGGGACAACCACACCGGAAACGGAACCGGCAAAGAGGGTAGCGCCCAGAGCGATAGCGGCGATGATGGAACCGCAGTAGGATTCGAAAAGGTCAGAACCCATACCGGCAACGTCACCGACGTTGTCACCGACGTTGTCGGCGATGGTAGCGGGGTTACGGGGATCGTCTTCGGGGATACCGGCTTCGACTTTACCGACGAGGTCGGCGCCGACGTCGGCGGCTTTGGTGTAGATACCGCCGCCCACACGACCGAAGAGAGCGATGGAGGAAGCACCGAGAGCGAAACCGTTGATAACGGAAGCGCGGGTAACTTCACTCATATCGGGCATCGCCAGATAGAAGATAACGAAAGTGATGCCGAGACCGACAAGGCCGAGACCGACAACACAGAGACCCATGACAGCGCCGCCGGAGAAGGCTACGCCCAAAGCCGCGTTGCTGCTGCGCTGAGCGGCGTTGGCGGTTCTGACATTGGCTTTGGTAGCGATACGCATACCGATGTTACCGGCCAATACAGAGCAGAGAGCGCCGAGAACATAGGGAATCGCGGTCAGGGGACTGAGCGTTTCTTCGCCGCTGCCGGTTACAAAACCGCAGATCAGAAGAATGGCGATCATCGCGACGACCACGATGGCGATGATTTTGTACTCACTGGCAAGGAAAGCCATGGCGCCTTCATGAATCGCGCCGCTGATTTCCTTCATTTTTTCCGTACCGGGTTCTTCTCTGGTGACTCTGTGGCCATGATACGCCGCGAAAAGCAGGGCGAGGATACCGCAGGCCAGAGCGATCCAGGTAACGGAGTTGATGCTGAAAAATGTTTCCATTGTTTCAACCCTCCTAAAAATGATAATAAATAAATTATAAATAAAGCGAAATTGAAAACTACATAATGATGGCGATAATGAGCGTCAGAACGAAGAAGATCACGGCCAGAACGGCGGAAATTTTGGCAAGCAGCTCGTCCAGCCCTTTTTTCTTGCCGAAGAACTGTTCCGAAGCACCACCGATCACACCGGATACACCGGCGCTTTTACTGGACTGCATCAAAATCACGGCAATCAGGCCGAGACAGACCAGAACATCCACAATCATTAAAAAAATCTGCATAGGGATACCTCCTCATTTGTAACAGCAGTATTTTATCACATACGAACATCAAATACAACCAAAAACTATTAAAAATTGCAAATAAATCAACAAATATGCAAAAAAAGCCAAAACTCTTCCCGCGCCGCCGGAGATTTCTCCGGAAAATTCCCGGCGTCAAACCGCGAAAAGTATAAAAAAACAAAAGAGAAAAGAATAGACAGGAAGGCTGACCCAAAAAACAGCGTTTCTGGATCAGCCCCGGGAGTCGATGAAAAGCCGGAAACGGCCTTCGTTGACATCTTCAAGTCCAATGATTGTTATTTCAGGTTGTAAAAGACTTCCATGCCGTTGTACTGGGCGGCTTCTTCCAGTTCTTCCTCAATGCGGAGGAGCTGGTTGTATTTGGCGATACGGTCGGTACGGCAGGGCGCGCCGGTTTTAATCTGGCCGGCATTGACAGCCACGGCGAGGTCGGCGATGGTGGCGTCTTCGCTTTCGCCGCTGCGGTGGGAGACCACGGCAGTATAACCGGCTCTCTTGGCCATTTCAATGGCGTCGAGGGTTTCGGTGAGGGTACCGATCTGGTTCACTTTGATGAGAATGGCGT
Source organism: Clostridia bacterium (assembly GCA_051866595.1). Classification (GTDB taxonomy): domain Bacteria; phylum Bacillota; class Dehalobacteriia; order UBA7702; family UBA7702; genus UBA7702. The sequence goes on along the minus strand of JBJDXI010000060.1, from coordinate 7,604 downwards.
TGGCGGTATCGGATTCAATGCCCTGTTTCAGACGTTCGGTGTTGGTGACAAAGAGGTCGTCGCCGACGATCTGCAAACGATCGCCGAGTTTTTCCGTCATGAGTTTCCAGCCTTCCCAGTCGTCTTCGGCAAGGCCGTCCTCAATGGAGATGATGGGATATTTGTCGCAGAGGTAAGCGTAATATTCCACCATTTCGGCGTTGGTTTTGGCTTCGTTTTCGCTGGCCAGATGGTATTTACCGTCTCTGTAGATTTCCGAGGAGGCCACGTCGAGGGCCAGACGGACGTCTTCACCGGGTTTGTAGCCGGCTTTTTCGATGGCTTCCACAATCACAGCCAACGCTTCTTCGTTGGTGTCGAGGTTGGGAGCGAAGCCACCTTCATCACCGACGCCGGAAAGGGAGCCTCTGGCTTTCAGCACTTTTTTGAGGTTATGGTAAATTTCGGTGCCCATGCGGAGAGCTTCACGGAAGCTCTTGGCGCCCACGGGCATAATCATGAATTCCTGAATATCCACGTTGTTGTCGGCGTGTTTGCCGCCGTTCAGAATGTTCATCATCGGAACGGGAAGGACTTTGGCGTTGACACCGCCGATGTACTGGTACAGGGGCATGTCGAGATAAGCCGCGGCGGCTTTGGCGGCGGCCAGGGAAACGCCGAGGATGGCGTTGGCGCCGAGCTTGCCTTTGTTGGGTGTGCCGTCCAGCTCGATGAGCATTTTATCGATGGCCACCTGATCAAAGACGCTCATGCCGATGACTTCGGGAGCGATAACGTTCATCACGTTATCCACGGCCTGAAGAGTCCCTTTGCCGAGATAGCGGTCTTTGTCGCCGTCACGGAGTTCCACTGCTTCGTGAACACCGGTGGAAGCGCCGGAGGGAATAATCACCCGGCCCATGGTACCGTCTTCCAGATAAACTTCCACTTCCACTGTGGGGTTCCCACGGGAATCCAAAACTTCTCTCGCGTTCACATCATAAATTAAAGACATAATGACACCTCATATTTTATTAAAATATATAGTAATAAAAATAGCTTTTCGTTATCAGATCATTCCGCCGTTACAATGGGGGTACCCGTCATTTCGGCGGGCTGTTCCATCCCCATCAGCTGAAGCAGTGTCGGCGCAATATCGCAAAGGGCGTGGCCTTCGGCTTTTTTGTAATCGCGGCCGCCGATCATGATAAAGGGCACCGGATTGTTGGTGTGGGCGGTATAGGGGCCGCCGTCATCATCACACATTTTTTCGGCGTTACCGTGGTCCGCCGTGAGGAAGACCTCACCGCCTTTGGCCAAAACGGCGTCAACGATCTTTCCGACGCAGCCGTCCACAAACTCAATGGCCTCGATCACCGCTTTTTCGTTGCCGGTATGCCCCACCATATCGGGGTTGGCGAAATTCAGAATGATCACATCGTGTTTTTCGGCTTCGATTTCCTTCAGCACCGCCTCGGTAACGCCTTCGGCGCTCATGGCCGGGGTTTCATCGTAAGAAGCTACTTTGGGTGACGGAATCAGCACCCGTTCTTCCCCTTCGTAGGGTTCTTCCACCTGGCTGTTGAAGAAGAAGGTCACATGGGCGTATTTTTCCGTTTCCGCGATGCGGAGCTGGGTTTTCCCCTGCTGAGAAAGGTAATAACCCAAATTGTTCTCAATGGCTTCCTTGGGAAAAGCCACGGGGACATCGTAAGAAGCGTCGCACTGGGTAAAACAGATATAATGGGTTTCCGGCAGGCTTTTGCGTTCAAAGCCCTCAAAATCCGGGTCTTTGAAGGCCCAGAGCATTTCACGGGCCCGGTCGGTACGGAAATTATAGAAAATCACCGTATCGCCGTCTTCCACTTTGGCTCCTTTCCCCAGGATGATGGGTTTGACAAACTCATCGGTAACGCCGTCGTCGTAGGAGGCATTGATGCCTTCGTGATAATCTTCAAAGACAGCGCCTTCGCCCAGGGTCAAAGCGTCATAGGCCAGTCTCAGCCGTTCCCAGCGTTTATCCCGGTCCATGGCGTAGTAGCGGCCCATGACAGAAGCGATGCGACCCACGCCTTTTTCCTCCATGGCCTTTTGGACTTCATCGAGGAATTCCAGGGCCGAGGTGGGCAAAACATCCCGGCCGTCGAGAAAAGCGTGAAGCACGATGTTTTTCACACCCTTGCGCCTTGCCATTTCCAGCAGGGCGATAACATGGTCGATATGGCTGTGAACGCCGCCGTTGGAGAGGAGACCCATCAGGTGAACGGTTTTCCCCGCCGACAGGGCGTGATCCATGCCTTCGTTCAAAACGGGGTTTTCAAAGAAAACGCCGTCGTTGATGTATTTGGTAATGCGGGTCAGATCCTGATAGACAACACGGCCGGCACCCATATTCATGTGCCCCACCTCGGAATTGCCGATCTGCCCTTCGGGGAGACCGACGGCGAGACCGGAAGCGTCGAGATAGCCATGACAGTGCCGGTTCCACAACCGGTCGAAGTTGGGCTTTTTCGCCGCGGCAACGCCGTTGCCCTTCACCGTCTCACTGTGGCCGAAACCATCTAAAATCAACAGCATCGTCGGTTTTTTACTCATCTTGACAGGACCTCGTTTCAGACATGGCGGCTTTGGTCATGGCGGCAAAATCCTCGGGTTTCAGCGAAGCGCCGCCGATCAGAAGACCGTCGATATTTTTTTCGGCAAGAAGCTTTTCGGCGTTGGCCGGCTTGGCCGAGCCGCCGTAAAGCAGATAAAGATCAGCGGGCAAACCGTTTTCGGCCAAAACCTCCCGGATATAACCCATGGTCGCGTCGGCATCTTCCGGCGTTGCCGTTTTGCCGGTGCCGATGGCCCAGACCGGTTCGTAAGCCACCATCAAGCGGTCCCGGTCGAAATCCAATCCGCAGAGGACTTCCTTGATCTGGGAAGCCAGCACCTCTTTCCAGGTGCCGTTTTCCCGCTGTTCCAGCAATTCGCCCACGCAGAAAACGGGGATCATCCCCAGTTCCATCAGGGCGGTGACTTTTTCTCTCAGAAAAGCGCCGGTTTCATGGAAATACTGGCGGCGTTCCGAATGTCCCACCAGGCAGTAACTACAGCCGGCATCTTTGAGCATGGCCGCGGAGACTTCGCCGGTATAGGCGCCGCTTTCCTTGGGATAACAATTCTGGGCGCCAACGGCGATTTCCGTCCCACCGAGGATTTCCACGGCGTCGGCCAGAGAAAGGTAAGGCGGAAAAACAATGACACGATTGACCGAAGGATCGGCGGTGGCCTTAATGTCCAGCAGCCGCTGTCTGTTTTCGGCGGGAGTGCCGTTCATTTTCCAGTTTCCCGCAATAATTTTCATATACACACCTCAAACCATCCGCGGGCACGATACCGGAAATCCGGCGGATTTAGCCCGGGGAATCATCAGGGAGATCACAGAGCCGCTTATTCTTTGCAGGCCGCGATCCCGGGAAGTTCTTTTCCTTCGAGGAATTTCAGGGAAGCGCCGCCGCCGGTGGAGATATGGCTGATGCCTTTTTCCATGCCGACCGCTTTGACCGCCGCCGAGGAATCGCCGCCGCCGATGACACTGTATGCGTCGGATTCACCCACGGCCTGAGCGATGGCTTTGGTTCCCAAAGCGAAGTTGCTCATTTCAAACACGCCCATGGGGCCGTTCCAGAGAATGGTTTTCGCACCTTCAAGCGCTTCTTTAAAGAGGGCAATGGATTCGTCACCGATGTCCAGCGCCTGATAACCTTCGGGAACCGCGTCGGCAGCCGTCACTTTGATGTCGGCGTCGTTACTGAATTCCGAAGCGGCGCGGCAGTCCACGGGCAGCACCAGTTTTTTAGCGTATTCCCCTTCGAGGATTTCTTTGGCGAGATCGATTTTATCTTCTTCCACCAGAGACTTCTGCATATCGAAGCCTTTTGCCGCGAGGAAGGTGTTGGCCATGCCGCCGCCGATGATCAGGCGGTCGACAATGGGAAGAAGTTTCGCCAGAATTTTGATTTTATCGGAAACCTTGGCCCCGCCGATGATGGCGACGAGGGGACGGTCGGGATCTTCCAGCACTTTGCTGAGAGCGGTAATTTCCTTTTCCAGCAGGAGGCCGGCATAGGTCGGCAGGTATTTGGGAACCCCCACGGTGGTGGCGTGGCTGCGGTGATCCACGCTGAAGCATTCGTTGACGTAAACTTCACCGAGGCGGGAAACGGCTTTGGCGAAATCATCGTCGTTGCCTTCTTCCTCAGCGTAGTAGCGGATATTTTCACAGAGCACCACTTCGCCGGGTTTCAGTTCCGAGCACAGGGCCACGGTTTCATCGGAAAGGACGTCATCAGCGAATTTCACTTCACGGCCGAGGAGCTTTTCCAGGGCCGCGGCGATGGGACGGACGGACATTTCCGGGACCCTCTTCCCTTTGGGACGGCCCAGATGGGTGAGAATCACGAGGGAGGCGCCCTGTTCCAGAATATAGTTCAGGGTGGGAATACTTTCTTCCACACGCATCAGCTCGGTGATGTTGCCTTCCTTATCCATCGGCACATTATAATCGGCGCGAAGGAGCACTCTTTTGCCTTTCAGATCACAGTCGCGGATACTTAATTTTTTCATTTCGTGAAAACCTCTTCTTTAAATGATTTGAAACAATCAAAGGCGCTGTCGGAAACGGCATCACGTTTTCCAAACAACGTAATTTTCTCTATAACGACATATTACAGTGAGGAAAAATCCTCACTGTAATATCAATGGATTCAATTGAGAAATCAGATACCTTTTGACGCGACGTAGGAAGCGAGATCCACGACGCGGCAGGAATAACCCCACTCATTATCGTACCAGGCGACAATTTTCGCCATGTTGTCACCGATGACCATGGTGGAGAGGCCGTCTACCACAGAGGAGATGGCACAATGGTTATAGTCGATGGAAACGAGGGGAAGTTCGGAATAACCGAGAATTCCTTTCATTTCGCCTTCCGCCGCTTTTTTGATGGCGGCGTTGATTTCTTCGGCGGTGGCGGGTTTTTCCAGTTCAACGGTGAGGTCCACAACGGAGACGTTGGGTGTGGGCACGCGCATGGCGAAACCGTTGAGTTTGCCTTTCAGCTGAGGCAGAACCAGCGCCACAGCTTTGGCCGCCCCGGTGGTGGTGGGGATAATGGAAGAAGCGGCGTTACGGGCTCTTCTCATATCTTTATGGGCCTGGTCGAGAATACGCTGGTCATTGGTGTAAGAATGGATGGTGGTCATCAACCCCTTGACGATACCGAATTCCGCGTCCACCACTTTGGCGAAGGGCGCCAGGCAGTTGGTGGTACAGGAAGCGTTGGAAATGATGTGATGTTTGGCGGGATCGTAATCCTTTTCATTGACGCCCATCACAAAAGTACCGTCTTCGTTTTTGCCCGGGGCGGTGATAATGACTTTTTTCGCGCCGGCTTCGATGTGCGCCTTGGCCTTGTTGGCATCACGGAAAACGCCGCTGGCTTCGATGACGATATCAACACCCAGTTCTTTCCAGGGGAGATTCTGGGGATCTCTTTCCGCGAAGACTTTCACTTCTTTGCCTTCGACAACCATAACGTCGTCACCGGCAACGGTAACATCTTTATCCCAGGTTCCGTGAACGGAATCGTATTTCAGCAAATGCGCGTTGGCGGCGGCGGCACAGAGATCGTTGACCGCTACGACATCCAGATCTTCGTGATCAAACATGGCACGATAGACCAACCGACCGATTCTGCCAAAACCGTTAATAGCTACTTTTGTTCCCACAGGAAAGCACCTCTCATTCCTATAATCAAGCGTTGCGCTTGTTATAAATTATATTTCATTGGAGGGCATGAAAACAACATGCCGCACATAATTATTATAGCAGAAAAAAGCTGTTTTTTCTAACAGAAATGTTTATTTTTTTGCACATTATTCTCTCGTAGACAAAATACGAGAAGCCTCGTCCCGGCGATAGCTGCCCGGGGTCTTGCCGGCGTGTTTTTTGAACACCTGAGAGAAGTAACGGGCGTCGCGGAAACCCACCCGCATGGCGATTTCCGCCACGGAATAGGATGTGGTGGTCAGAAGCTTTCTCGCTTCTTCCATGCGCACATGGGTGAGGTATTCCGTAAAGCTCCAGCCCTTGACCTGTTTAAACAGGCGGCTGAAATAGCAGGTGCTGAGGTAGACCTGCTTGGCCACGTCGTCGAGGCCGATTTCACGCTGGAAGTTCTCTTCCATATAGCGGACAGCCTTGTCGATGAGGTTCACATTGCGGAACTCCCGGGAGGTGCGGATTTTGCTGACGAGATCGTTGAGCCAGTTCACCACTTTTTCCTTCATGACGTCCATATTGGTTTCCCGGGCGATCTGCTGTTCCAGCTGGGCCAGACTTTCTTCCAGCGAATCGTAGGCGATGCTGCTTTCCACGGCGGCCCGCACCACCACGGTGCAGATTTCCGTGATTTTCAGACGAACCCGGACAAGCTGGGTATCCTCGCTGATATATTCGGTCCACAAGGAGAGGAAAGAACGCACGGTACGATCCCAGTCCCCCATGCAGACGGCCATGACGAGGTTCTTTTCGTACCCCTGACGGAGCACGTTGGCGTATTCGCTGGTGGCCTCAACATCATCAGCGTGGATGGGCTGATCGCCGCCGTAAAGGATGCGGTATTCCCCGGCCACCGAAGCTTCCCGGTAAGACCGGGCGATGCCGCTGGGGCCGTGGCCCATGCGGCCGATCCCCACCGTTACCGTGGAGGACGTTTTCGTGCGAACATATTCACAGATATGGTTCCCCAGATTGGTGGCCATATCCTTGATGGAAGCGTCGTCGAAGGATTCTTCCGCCGCCAGCAAAACGGTGTACTGACCGTTGCCCAAAGAGATGAAGAAATGTTCCGGCCATTCCACGAGGCTGCTTTCGATGGCTTCGCTGACCTGACGCTGGACAATCTGTTTTTCCAGCTCGGAACGGAAATTATTCTGGGTGGTAAGGCTGTCCAGCCAGATGTTCATGGCGAGACAGAGGGGATTTTTGATCCCGAAAAAGGCTGTGCGGTTTTTCATTTCCGCTTCATCGGTAAGATTGCCGTTGATGAGGTCCATCACAAAACCGATGCGGATAAAAGGCAGGGCGTCTTTTAACGTCGCTTTGGTATTTTCCAGTTCACGACGTTTTTCCTGATCGGCTTCGATTTCATCGGACAAACGCTGGGCCAGATCGAGGATTTCCACGCTTTCCACCGGTTTCAGCAGATATTCCGCCAGGCCCAGGCCCACCGACTGCTGGGCGTAATGGAATTCGCTGTAAGCGGATACGATCACGATTTTGGCGTCGGGCAGCGCCACCCGGAGCTGACGGGCGACTTCGATCCCGTCCAGACCCGGCATCCGAATATCAAGGAAAATAATGTCCGGTCTCGTTTCGATGCCGAGAGATACGGCGTCCTCGCCGTTATCCGCTTCGGCAACGATTTTATATTTCCGGGGAAATTCTTCCAATACCGTCCGCAGATACTGTCTCTGCAACGGTTCGTCATCGGCAACCATAATTTTAATCATAGACGTACCTCTTTCTTTCCATCGTTCAGAGAAATGTGGTTATTTTATCAAGGGGAAAGATATTTG
>JBJDXI010000059.1:0-2607 GCA_051866595.1 Clostridia bacterium | reverse complement strand
CGTCGTTGAAGAGTTTGCCGTCCAGCGTGCCGAAGGTGCCGAAAGCGTCGGCGGAAAACAGGGTTTTATCGGTGCTGTCATAGGAAACCATGACTTCGGGCCAGTGAACCATCGGCGCCATGACGAAGTGGAATTCATGCTTGCCGGTGGAGAGGGTGTCGCCTTCGGCAACGATTTTCACGCGGCTTTCCATGTCGAAAGAGAAGAACTGTTTCATCATTTTCAGTGTCTTTTCGTTGCAGACGAAGGTGGCTTCGGGATAGGTTTTGCCGATGATTTCCAGAACGGCGGCATGGTCCGGTTCCATGTGGTTGACGATGACGTAATCGAGGGCTCTGCCCTTTAACACATATTCCAGATTTTCCATAAACTGACGGCTGATGGCGTAGTCCACCGTATCCAGAAGGACGGTTTTTTCATCATCCATGAAATAGGAGTTGTAAGAAACGCCTTCGGGAATGGGGAATACGTTCTCAAAAAGTTCCAGACGGCGGTCGTTGCCGCCGATCCAAGTCAGATCATCGGTCACTTTTTTTACGCAGTACATATATTTTTCCTTTCTTTTGTGGATTTATGATACAGGGAAAGCGGTTGTAAAAAATTTTTACAACCGCTGACGTTCCCGTTTATTTCCTGTTTTGTTTCCCTTGAATTACTGAGCGCAGTTTTTCTTGGGGCTGTTGTAAGAGTTCATGGTCATGGAGCAATCTTCGCAGACTTTTTTACCATTGGTTTCATAAACTTCATCTTCAGCAATTTCTACACCGCATTTTTCGCATTTCATAATGTAAAATCCTCCTTGTATTTTAAAAATATGATTTGATTTATTAAGCGTAAACCGTGTTTGCCGCCACACCGCTCAACCGGGAAATTTTTCCGGTGAAACAGCCGATAATATCGGACGGCGCATCCATAATGACGCTGATCACGCGCATATTGCGCTTTTCGTAGGGCAGACCCATTCTGCCGATAATATACTGATCGTAGCTGCTCAAAATTTCATTGAGTTCCGGAACGATCGCCGTATTACTGATGATTAATCCAATGACCGCTACTTTCGTTTCCATTTTTCTGCCTCTTTTCAGAAAAGAACTCAGTCCATGGGAGCGAATTCGTCTTTTTCTACACCGCAGTCGGGGCAGGTCCAGTCATCGGGGAGATCTTCAAAAGCGGTGCCGGGGGCAATGCCGTTATCGGGATCGCCGATTTCGGGATCGTAAACATAGTCGCAAGTCTGGCAAATGTACTTTTTCATCGTGTTGCACGACCTTTCTTGATATGAATTATTTTTTCCATAACCCGTGAAGATTGCAGTAGGCGTAAGCGGTGAATTCCGTGTCTTCAGTGAGGATGAATTCCGCTTCCGGCGCATCTTCCGGTGTTAAGTTTTTCAGATAAAGGGTGTTGCCGGTGTCTAAGGCAATCCAGTTGATGAAGTGTTCCGGGGTCATGGGATGGTTGACTTCTCCAACGCGGACCGTGACTTTGTTTCCGTTTTTTTCCACAACGGGAACGTGTTTTTCAACGGCGGCATCGACAGTGTTTGGTTCCAGCTCCGTCATGGTTTCACCGCAGCAGATCACCGGTGCTCCGGAGGCTTCGATGAAAGTGATGAAGTTCCCGCAATGTTTGCAGATGAAGAATTTTCTGTTCATACGTTCTCCTCCTGAAATTTTTCTTTACGTTGTCTATATTATAGTGTATAATAAATAAAAAATATGTTGTAGTTACAACGGAACGAGGTTTTTTTTGTGAAAAATTCTGTGGAGCTTTGTGAGATCCGAGATACCCTTCTCTTTCATCATCTCAGCGACGAGGAAATCAAAAAAGTACTGAACTGCCTCAAGGCCGAGGAGGTCTGTTATGCCAAAGATACTCAGGTTCTGATCGGAAGAAAGAACACACCTCTGGTGGGCATTGTTTTAAGCGGCAGCATCTTTATGGTCTGCACCGACAGCGACGGCAACCGGTCCATTCTGAACAATGCCGGGAAAAGTGAGATTTTCGGCCTTTCCCTGATTATGGATGATTTCGGCGATAATCTCTGTATCGTCGCGGCGGAGGACTGCCGGGTTCTGCTCATCGACGCCAACACGATTCTCTGGGGGTGCGCCTGCACCTGCGATACCCATAAACAGCTCTTGTATAATCTCATCGGTATTCTCTCGAAATCCAATATGAGTCTGTTAAGGAAATTTCGCCATATCTCCCAGCATACGCTGAGACGCAAGATCGTGTCTTTTCTCAACGAGCAAGCGGATATTCAGGGGACAAACGAGTTTATGATTCCCTTTAACCGTCAGGAAATGGCGGATTATCTGGGGGCGGATCGCTCGGCCCTCTCGGCGGAGCTTTCCCGGATGAAGAAGGAAGGACTCATCGATTATCAAAAAAATCATTTTCAGCTGCTGAAAAGAGTATACGCTTAACGGAAAACCGTTTTCAGAATTTTTCGGTGAAATTTCCATGCAACGTGAAAGACACTGAAAAGATAAAAAGTACCTGCCGCTTATACGGAAGGTACTTTGTTGGTGGGCCCACTTGGGATCGAACCAAGGACCAACCGGTTATGAGCCGGGGGCTCTACCGCTGAGCTATAGGCCCGAA
>JBJDXI010000058.1:0-2621 GCA_051866595.1 Clostridia bacterium | reverse complement strand
AAAGCTGTATACCACCGCGCCGAGAAGCAGCAGAAACGGAGGCCAGAACACGATGTTGTTTATTTTCTTTTTCCCCATGAATGATCACATTCTTTCGGGAAATAATGGAGAGGCAGGTTGAATTGGTGCTGTCCTTCAACCTTCCTTCAACCTGCCTGTGTTTTGATCTTATTTATTCTCTTTCATCTTTGCTTCGCTTTCGGCGATGATCGCATCCAGTTTTTCGATGATTTCACTGTCTAATTCAGGTACTTTATGGGTCTTTAAGATTTCCTGTACTTTTTCATCCACAACTTCGCTGAGGTTCTTTTTGCCGTCGGCGGCCCACTCTTCATAGGAACGGCGTTCGCTGATGGAAGGATACCAGACTTCGGTTTTAAAGTTTTCAAAAGTATGGCTTGCGCCGAGGAAGTTGCCGCCGGGGCCGACTTCCGCTACGGTATCAAAGGCGAGAGTTTCTTCGCTGACTTCAAAGCTCTGGCGAAGTCTGCGCACGGAGCCGATGATTTCATCGCACATAACCATATGTTGGCAGGAACCGGTGAGGCCGAAATCCATGAATCCGATGTCGTGAATAAGGTTCGCGCCGGTTGCTTCGTTCATGAAAATCTGTAGCGCGGATTCAAAGCCGGCCTGAGCGTCTACGACTTTGGCGTCGGTGGCGCCGGCCAGACCGAAGGTGGGAACTCCGAGATGACGGAATACCTGAGAAGACGCGCCGTAAGCCAGCATCAGTTCGGGGGAACCGTAGGCCGATTTCATGACGCGCATATCAAGGGCGTTGCCGCCGCAGGAAGCAATGATCGGGGCGCCGGGGCAAACCGCCTGATGAATGACGATGCCGCTGAGCGCTTCCGAAATGCCCACCGTCATCGCGCCGGCGAGGGTGATGGGAGCCGTGCCGCCCAAAAGCATCCCCGGGGCGTAAATAGCGGGAATTTTGTTTTCCGCCATAACCATCAGTTTGTCAAGAGCTTCTTTCCCGTGGGTAAGAGGCGTGGTCGGTTCCGCGTAGATAATGACATAGGGTTTTTCCTGTAATTCTTTTAATCCGCCTCGGACCGCGGCGCACATGTCAATGATGCGCTGGCAGTTTTCCGCGGTGAATGCCCAGGTGGCAATGGGTTTCGTTGTATTGCGGACCATGGCGTCGACTTCGTGAATATCCGCCAGGCCGGTGGTGCAGTCGTCGATCATGGTGAGGGACATTACATAATCTTCATTGGGAAGGTAGTCCGCGACGATGGAAGCGTCGGCGGTATACTGTTTCGTGGAAACTCTGCGTTCTCCGGTATAGGGATCCATGAAGTTTGTGCAGGTGGGTCCGGAACCGTAATAGCCGTTTGTGCCGCCGAGATCCATGGCGAGGTCACCGTTTCGGTTATAAACCTTGATATGGGAAGGAACGGTTTCCAGTGCTTTTTTTACGATTTCTTTGGGGATTTTCACTCTGTTGCCGTTCACATCGCAGCCCAATTCTTTGAGAATACCAAGGGCCTTTCCGTTATAAACGTCAACGCCGACATTTTCCATAACGCGGAAAGCGCCGTTGACAATCTTTTCAATGTTTTCATCGGTAAGGATTCTTAAATCAAACATCGTATCACCTCTGCTGAAATTTTTTATCGTGAACAACGATTATTATTGCAATTTCCGTGCCAAACAGAAGGATCTGCGAAGTATTGAACCGCAAATAATTTAACATTGAAATCGGTATATATTATGTTATAATAAAAATAACGACAGCATGCGATGTTTAAGTGCTGTTTTTGTTTGTTTTGTAAGAGAAAACTGAAAAAATATCAAATGGATCCGAAACAATATAGAATAAAGAAGTAAAAAGACACTCAAAAAAGAGTGTCTTTTTTTTGGCACGGAATTTGCAAGAATATAGAGTATCGTGAACAAATTCAGTAATGCGAAACCCTTCGCGTTCTTTTATTCTTCAGAAAAGGAGTGTCCGTTATGGGAAAACCGAAAAACAGATATTTAGTTTTGCTGGTGTTGGCTCTTGGTGTATGTTCCGCATACTTACCCGCGTATCTTCGCTGGACTTTTTATGATACTTTATTTGAAGCGGTTCACTTGACTCCGACTCAGTTTGCCGCCACATTGAGTTTGTATGGCCTGACTTCCATGATCTTTTATGCTCCCGGCGGTTATCTGGCAGATAAATTCTCTCCCAGAAAAATGCTGGCCTTTGCTTTCGCTTCCACCGGTCTTCTGACCTTCTGGTACGCGACGTTCCCCGGATTTATTTCTCAGATGATCATTTATGCCCTGTGGGGTATGATTGCCACCGCGTTTTTCTGGTCCGCGATGTTGAAAGTGACCAACAGCCTCGGCAGCCAAAGCGAGCAGGGGAGTATGTTTGGTCTGCTGGAAGGCAGCCGCGGCGTTGTGAACTGCCTGCTTTCCTTTGCCGCGTTGTATTTCTACAATAAACTGGGCGAAACCGTTGCCGGTGTTACCGGTGTTTTGGTGGGCTGCGGTATTCTCTGTATCATCAGCGCGGTTCTTGTCTGGATCGTTGTTCCCGACAAAGTGAATATCGTTACGAAAGAAGAAGATAAGATTCATCTTAAAGATATTGGCAAAGTACTGAAATTACCCGCGGTATG
>JBJDXI010000057.1:0-13739 GCA_051866595.1 Clostridia bacterium | reverse complement strand
ACGAATTCCTCTGGCCGAACGCCAGTTGCCGGTCTATACCATCGGTGAGGAACGGATGAATATGATTACCCATATCGTCGGCGGTGTTCTCGGTGTGGTGATTCTCGTCTTTTCCGTTCTGATTGCCGCTTCGCACCATAATGTCTGGGGCGTTGTGGGCGGCGCTGTATACGGCGCTTCCCTGATTCTGCTGTACTCTGTTTCCGCGACCTACCACGGATTGAAACCGAGTTTCGGCAAAAAAGTCATGCAGGTGGTGGATCACTGTACGATCTATTTGCTGATCGCCGGGACGTATACGCCGATTCTCCTTTCGGCCATCCGGCCGCTGTATCCCGTGCTGACCTGGGTGATTTTCGGTGTGCAGTGGGGCGTGGCGGTACTGGCCGCCGTTTTTACCGCCATTGACCTGAAACGCTTTGAAAAGCTCTCCATGGCCTGTTATCTGATCATGGGCTGGATGATCGTGGTGGCGCTGAAACCCACCATCGAGGCGGTAACCTGGGGCGGCTTTTGGTGGCTTCTCTTCGGCGGTATCGCCTATACCGTCGGTGCGGTCCTTTACGGACTGGGCAAAAAGAAAAAGTATTTCCATTCCGTTTTCCACATTTTTGTGGTTCTCGGCAGTGTTCTCCAAGCTATGTGTGTTTTACAGTATGTTCTTTGAATGGGGCGTCCCAAAACGGCTGATAATCGGCGAAATCGCCAACCTCCGACAATGCGCATACCGCTCTGAAGCGCATATGTCCTTTGAAGCAACAGAAAAGGTGTTTCCTTTGATTTTAGGAAACACCTTTTATTTTTTTATTCGGTTTCGTTTACGGCTTTCACCAGCTGGGTGACGCAGGCTTCGATGTCTTTGCCCTGACATTCGAGGATGATGTCGGCGTATTTTTCGTAAAGGGGAAGCCGCTCGTCAAAGGCGTCTTTGAGGCTATTGCCTTTTTTCAGGACGATGCCTCTCGTCTCAATGTTGGTGACCCGTTTCTGAATCTCCTCATAGGGGAGGGAGAGGTAAATGGTTACGGCGTTTCCCTTCAATGATGCCATGGCTTTATCGGAATAGACCACACTGCCGCCGGTGGCGATGATGGTATTCTGATAACCCAGGGAGGAAACGATTTCTTCCTCGGTTTTCAGGAAGGCGTCGATGCCGTTGGCGTCGATAATCTCCTGTAAAAGGCGGTTTTCTCTCTGTTGGATGATGATGTCGCTGTCGATGAAGTCCATCCCCAGCGCTTTGGCCAGCAGAACGCCTAAAGTGCTTTTCCCGGCGCCGGCCATGCCGATCAGGATGATGTTTTGATTCTTTTTCATGCTGTTATCCTTGATTTACGGTTCAGCCGCATTTGGAAAATCCACATTCGGGGCAGATCACACAGCCGCCTTCATGGATGACGGGAGATCCGCACTCGGGACAGAATTTCATTTTTGCGGCGTCGTAGGTGATTTCCGGTGTGATTTCCGGTTTTTGCTGTTCCCGGATGGCGGGAAGAATCCCTTTTTCCTCCTGAATGGCGATTTCCGCCTGACGCAGGACCTTGGCGATGGCGTCGGGGCAGGAGAGGACGTTGAGTCCCGGCTGACGGATGGTGGAGGGACAGCGGATGCCTTTGAGCTGCCGGATGACATCGTCAATTTTAATGCCGCTGCGGAGTGAAAGGGAAGTCAGACGACCCACAGCTTCGGACTGCGAAGGACAGCCGCCGTGTTTGCCGGTGTTGGTAAAGACTTCGCAAATGCCTTCTTCGTCGTAATTGACGGTGACATAGAGCTTGCCGCAGCCGATTTTTACCTGTTCGGTAAAGCCCCGCATCACGGCGGGACGGCGGCGGGGGCTGATGCCGGCGGCGGTTTCCTTTACGGCTTCCCCGGCGGAGGCGGATTTTGTGCCGACGCTCAGTACCTGGGCGTCCCGGCTGTTATCGCGGTAGATGGTGACGCCTTTGCACCCCAGTTTCCAGGCGAGGAGATAAACTTCTTCCACGTCGCCGTGGGTGGCGCTCTGGGCGAAGTTTACGGTCTTGGAAACGGCGTTGTCCGTGTGGCGCTGGAAAGCGGCCTGCATGCGGATGTGCCATTCGGGACTGACGTCGTGGGCCGCCACGAAGATTTTTTTCATGTCGGCGGGAATTTCATCGATATGGGCCAAAGAACCGGCTTCGGCGATTTTGCGCATGAGAGCGTCGCTGTAAAGTCCCCGTTTTTCCAGTTCGGCTTTGAGAATCGGATTGATTTCAGTGAGTTCGGTCTGATCCATCACGTTGCGGACGTAAGCGTAAGCGAAAACCGGTTCCACACCGCTGGATACGCCGGCGATGATGGAAAGGGTGCCCGTGGGGGCGATGGTGGTGACGGTGCCGTTGCGCTGTTCTTCACCCTGGGCCAGGGTGCTTTTGTCAAAGAGGGGGAAAGCTCCCCGTTCTTTGGCCAGGGACACTGAAGCTTTGCGGCCCCGTTCCTCGATAAAGGACATGATTTCTTCGGCGGTTTGCACACCTTCTTCGGAATTATAGGCGATGCCCAGCATCAGAAGAAGATCGGCAAAGCCCATCACCCCTAATCCGATTTTCCGGGTGGAGCGGGTCATTTCGGAAATGCTGTCCAACGGATAGCGGTTGGCGTCGATAACGTTGTCCAGAAAATGAACGGCGGTGTCCACGGTTTTGCCAAGGAGATCGTAGTCGATAACGGTTTTGCCCTGTTCCTCCCTGGTCATCTGCGTCAGGTTCACGGAACCGAGATTGCAGGATTCATAGGGCAGAAGGGGCTGTTCGCCGCAGGGATTGGTGGATTCGATTTCACCGACGGAGGGCACGATGTTGTCGCGGTTCAGACGGTCGATAAAGATAATGCCCGGTTCGCCGTTGCGCCAGGCGGCGTCGACGATTTTGCGGAAGACCTCGCCGGCGTTGAGACGGCCCGTCACTTCCTTGGTGCGGGGGTCGATGAGGTCGTACTCTTCATTCTTTTCGGCGGCGGTCATGAATTCTTCGGTGAGGGCCACGGAAATATTGAAATTGGTGATGGTTTTATCTTCGGCTTTGCAGTCGATGAATTCCAGAATATCGGGATGGTCGATGCGGAGAATCCCCATATTGGCGCCGCGGCGGGTGCCGCCCTGTTTGACTGCTTCGGTGGCGGCGTTAAAGACTTTCATAAAGCTGATGGGGCCCGAAGCCACACCGCCGGTGGTTTTTACGACGCTCCCCTTGGGGCGCAGTCGGGAAAAGGAAAATCCGGTGCCGCCGCCGGATTTATGAATCAGCGCGGCGTTTTTGATGGTATCGAAAATGCACTCCATGGAGTCTTCCACCGGCAGAACGAAACAGGCGGAAAGCTGACCCAGTTCTTTGCCGGCGTTCATCAGCGTGGGCGAATTGGGCAGAAAGCGCATGGAGGTCATCAGTTCGTAGAATTCTTCTTCGGTTTTTTGAATGTCGGCATTGCTGTCGTAATTCCGGTCTTCGGCGGCCAAGGCTTTGGCCACGCGGCGGAATAATTCTTCCGGAGTTTCGATGACATTGTTCTGTTCATCCCGGGACAGATAACGCCGTTCCAAAACGACACTGGCGTTTTTATTTAACTGCATATTGCTCCCTCATTTTTCTTTTTTATATTTCTTATTTTTACACTTTTCCGGTTCTTTGTCAATGGCCGCCAAGGTGGCGCAATGCGTTGAGCAGGTTGTTTTCCTTTGTATATTTCGGATATATTTTATGAAAAATCGGTCGCTGTTTTCAGCGGATCAACAGCCGCCCGGCCCACACGGCGACGGTGCAGAGGAGGACGCTGAGGAGAATATAGACGGCGGCGGAAAGAATTTTGCCGTTTTGAATCAGGAGAAAGGTCTCGTTGGAGAAGGTGGAAAAGGTGGTGAACCCGCCGCAGAAACCGACTTGCAGAAACAGGATCCAGCGGGGATCGGCGCCGCCGTGTTTCCCGGCGAAGGCGATAACGAGACCGATGATAAAGGCTCCGAGAGCGTTGATTCCCAGAGTGATAAAGGGGAATCCCTCCTGGGGTACGGGTAAAAATCCCAGAAGATAACGGCAGACCGAGCCAAGAGCGCCGCCGCAGCCCACGGCGATACAGTTCCAGATCATGAGACAGGGTTCCTTTCGGTAAAAATAAAAAAGCCGATACTTGAACGGCAATGAAGAAATCGGCAAAGCACGGCAGAACCGTGAAAATATGACGTTTCCGTTTCTGATTATAACATACCGGAAAAGAATCATCAATAGAGAAGAAATTTAAGAAAATCTTAATGATTTTGTTATAAAATAAAAGGAAATGAATCGTATATTTCGGATATGCTGATTTTAAAAAGACCGGAGGAGGGGAACTCCATGGAAGAACATATTCTCATTGTGGACGACGAGGAAAGCATCGCCGATCTGCTTGAAGTTTATCTGCGGAATGAAAACTATATTGTGCATAAATTCTACAACGCCGCCGACGCGCTGAAATGCGTGGAAACCTGTGAACCGGATCTGGCGATTCTCGATGTGATGCTGCCGGATATGAACGGTTTTGATCTCTGCTGTAAGATCCGGCAGTGTCACCGCTATCCCGTGATCATGCTCACGGCCAAGGATGAGGAAACCGACAAGATTATGGGATTGACCTTGGGCGCCGACGATTATATCACCAAGCCTTTTCGTCCTCTGGAATTGATTGCCCGGGTCAAGGCCCAGCTGAGACGGTATAAAAAATACAATGAAGCGACGCTTCCGGCGGAGAAAAATGATGTACTCGGTGTCGGCGATTTGTTTCTGGACGTAAAAAAGCACCGCTGTATGCTTCATGATACGCCGGTTTCGCTGACACCGACGGAGTTTTCCATTCTCCGTGTGCTGCTGGAGCATAAGGGAGAAGTCGTCGGCTCCGAAGAGCTGTTTCATTCTCTTTGGGCCGAGGAGTATTACAGCAAGTGCAACAATACCATCACCGTGCATATCCGCCATATCCGGGAAAAACTGCGGGAAGCCGGTGAAACCGAAAGCTATATCAAAACCGTTTGGGGAGTGGGGTATAAAATTGAAGAGTAATTCGTTAAAGGGAAAAGCCTACCGCAAACTGGTGACCCGTCTTTTTCTTCAGACTGTGGCACTGCTGTTCGTTTCCGGTGCCCTGGTTCTCTTTTTGCGGGAGGTTGTCCGGGGTCATCTGGGTGACGCCATTGTGGAAACGCTGATGTACTGGGGCGGCATCGATTGGGACGAGGCGCACACGCTCTATTTTTTCTATGTTCAGAATCATCGGGATCTGATCATCATCGCGTTGATCGTTGTTCTGTTTTTTGTACTTTTCCGCATTTTTTTATCCTGGTTCACCCGGTATTTCGATGAAATCGTGGAAGGTGTGGATCAGTTGGTGGAGGAAAAGGACGAGTCTATTGTCATGAGTTCGGAACTGGCTTTTATGGAAGGCAAACTCAATGAGGTGAAACAGCGTCTAAAAACCCGACAGGATGAGGCCAAAGCGGCGGAACAGCGCAAGAATGATCTCGTGATGTACCTTGCCCACGATATTCGCACGCCGCTGACATCGGTGATCGGTTATCTCAGCCTGCTGGACGAGGGCCGCGATTTTCCCCGGGAACAGCGGGAAAAATATATCCATATCGCTTTGGAAAAAGCCTGTCGTCTGGAAACACTGGTCAATGAGTTTTTTGAGATCACCCGTTACCGGTTTCAGTCTGTCCCTTTGCGCAAAGAAAAGATTGATCTCTGCTATATGCTGGTGCAGATGGCCGAGGAAATGTATCCTCTCCGCAAGGAAAAAGGGCAGGAGTTCGCGATGAACCTGCCGGAAACGGTGTGGATTTCGGCGGATCCCGATCAGTTCGCCCGGGTATTGAACAACCTGCTGAAAAACGCCGTCGCCTACGGCTGCGCCGACAGCGTCATTTCTGTGACGGTATCCGAATCCGATGACGGAGTGAGCCTTGTCATTGCAAACGACGGGGGGATTCCGCCGGAACGGCTGTCCGCGGTCTTTGAAAAATTTTACCGTCTGGACGATGCCCGTTCCTCTGCCACCGGCGGCGCCGGTTTAGGGCTGGCCATCGCCAAGGATATTGTGGAACTTCACGGCGGCGTCATATCGGCGGAAAGCGATGGTGAAACAACCCGGTTTTGCGTTTCGCTGCCGAAAACGGAGCCGGATTCATTATATCTTCATTAATTCACAGGAAAATCCTAATTCTCTTTCTCCAATCTTTTAAACCTTTCCGACCGTTCCGAAGGTATGCTTATGTCATATCCGAAGTTTCGGTCTGGAAAGGAGAATACAGAAATGGAACGGAAGTCTTTTTTGATACGGAGGAAACGGAACCAGAAAAAAGGAACGGTTTTCTTTTGTCTGTTCTGTGCCGCGGTGCTGATTATGTCTCTCTGCGGCTTTGCCGGCGCTTTTTCACTCTGCGGCGGCGCCGAATCTGCCGGGGATCCCGGTGCCTGGAATCTGATTCTGGTGAACGGAGAACATCCGGTTCCTTGGGGATATGGGAACCGGCAGGAATTTACGGAGTTGAAAAACGGTGAATTTGTGGATTCGAGAATCTATCCGTCGTTGCAGCGGATGTTTGACGACGCCCGGTCCGCGGGCGTTTATCCGGTGGTGGCGTCGGGGTACCGCAGCCGGGAACAGCAGGCACGGCTGCTGGAAGAAAAGACCGCGGCTTATCTTGGTGAGGGCCGGGGAAAAGAAGATGCCCGCCGTCTTGCCCTGACTTACTGTGCCCGGCCGGGAACCAGTGAGCATGAACTGGGGCTCGCCGTCGATATCAACGCCGATCCGCAATATTCGTCGGGCGGTGAGGTCTATGACTGGCTCGCCCGGAACGCCCGCCGTTACGGGTTTATCCGCCGCTATCCTGAGAACAAAAAAGCATGGACCGGTATTGCCGATGAACCATGGCATTACCGCTATGTTGGAAAAGAAGCCGCGGAGATCATTGAGAATAACGGACTGTGTCTGGAAGAATATCTGGAACAGATTGAAAAAGGGATCCGGTGAGAAAATAGAATGGATGTGTAAAAATTCATTAAAAGTTCACATTTTTCACATGATTTAAACCTTGAAATGCGAAAGGGAATCGTTAATAATAGAACCATATAAAGAAAATGCGCGTTTATGCGCTGAACCGGAGAAAGAGTGTATATGGTCAATAATATAGCGGATCTGTCAGTACAGGAAAAAGTGTACTATTACGCCGGTGACGTCATTGCGTCGGATCGCCTGAAGCAGGAGTCCCAATACCGTCAGCACGGCTGTGTCAGCTGTTATGAACATTCCATTGCCGTAACGTTTATGAGTGTCCGTCTCGCGAAGGCCCTTCGCCTGAAAAAGGTAGATATGGAAAGCATGATCAAAGGCGCCCTGCTTCACGACTATTTTTTGTATGATTGGCGTGAAGGCGAAGTAAGCCGCAGAGATCATGGCTTTGATCATGCCCGCCGCGCTTTGGAAAACGCCCGCCGCGACTTTTCTTTGACCGATGTGGCCTGCGATGTCATTGAGAAGCATATGTTTCCTTTGAATATCCGCCTGCCGAAGTATAAGGAGAGCATTGTGGTCAGCGTGGCCGATAAGATCTGCGCCACCAAGGAAGTCTGTCGGTTTCTGTCACAGAAAGTCGGAAAAAGCGTGAAACGCCCGATGACTTATGTGCGCGACCGCCGCATGCCGACATTTGAATAAAACAAAGATGTTGCAGTGTAACGATTGCCCGGATCGAGGAGGTCGATCCGGGCTTTTGATGTATTTCAGGGAAGGAAAATAAAATGAAAAAAACGATCATCGGCCTGTCGCCTCTTTACGACAGAGAAAAAGACAGCTATTGGATGCTGCCGGGATATATGAAAATGGTGGAACGGTGCGGCGCGGTGCCGCTGATGCTGCCGCTGACCACGGAAGAGCCGCTGCTCGCCGCGGCTTTTGAGCTTTGCGACGGCATTCTGCTCACCGGGGGACAGGATGTTTCGCCCTCTCTTTACGGTCAGCCCCTTTCGCCGCTCTGCGGCGAGGTCTGTGAGGAGCGGGATGAAATGGACCGCCGTCTGCTCATCTCCGCCATCGGCGCGGACAAGCCGGTGCTGGGCATCTGCCGCGGTCTGCAGCTGATGAACGCGGCTTTGGGCGGCACGCTCTATCAGGATCTGCCCACGGAATACGGCACCACCGCGGAACATTGCATGAAACCGCCCTACGACCGCGGCGTTCACTCCGTGCGCCTTATGGACGACACGCCTCTTCACGATCTTCTCGGCGTCGATGAGATTTCCGTGAACAGCTACCATCATCAGGCGGTAAAAGACCCGGCCTCCTGCCTGAAAACGATGGCCGTTTCCGAGGACGGCCTCATCGAGGCCATGTATTTGCCGGGCAAGCGGTTTGTCTGGGGTGTGCAGTGGCACCCGGAATTCAGCCATGAAAAGGATCTTCGCTGTCTCCGAATCGCCGAAGCTTTTGTCCATGCCTGCGGGGAATGAAACATAAAAAGTTCAAAACGACAGTTTCCGAGGAAACTGTCGTTTTCATGTATCGGACCGGGTATCGTTTGCTCGGACAGAGCCGGTCTCATTTTATGGCGATGATGGGAAATGGGATATGTTCAAAGGAGACGCAGCTGAAAATCGAGTGAACCAAAAAGAGAGAGGCGGAAACCTCTCTCTTTTTTAATCATGATGTGTTTGTCGTGTCATCCATCGCCATGCGACGACGGGAACATGAGGATGTTTGCTGATCGTTATTGCGCGCGATACAGGAACGTTACAGCCTGTGCTCGTGTACAGGGGGCATCTGGCGCAAATTCCGTTGCGCTGACGCCATTGGTGATTGAGGATTCCACGGCCCAGCGGACAGCCGTTGCGTAGTATGCATTTGAGGGGACGTCGACGAAGGGAGTGCTCGTATTCCCGGGTGTGGGCTGTCCGGAAGCCCGCCACAGGAAGGTAACGACCTGTGCTCGAGTTACCGTGGCAAAGGGGCTGAAATGTTTGGCGTCGGTACCGACGGTGATACCGTTTTGATAAGCCCAGATTACGGCCGGATGATAGTATTCATTGGGTGCGGCATCCACAAAGGGATGATCTTCGATTTCAGGTGTTACTTTTCCCGCATTCCGCCATAGGAAAGTGACGATTTGACCGCGGGTACAGCTTTCATCCGGGGCGAAGAGCGTTTCGCTGACGCCGGAGGTGATGTTATGATCCACCGCCCAATCGACGGCTTCGGTATACCAAGTGTCGTCCGGTACGTCGATAAATTTGGATTTCTTGACCTGTACGGTACAGGTGGCGGTTTTGTTACCCTCTGCCGTTGTTACGGTTATGATGGCCGTGCCTCTGTTGACACCGGTCACAACGCCGTTAGTATCCACCCGGGCGATTTCAGGGTGATCGCTGGACCATATGACTGCTTTATTTGCAGCTGTGTCCGGCGTTACATTTGCGGTTAATTGAATCGTTTTTCCAGCTCGGATTGATGCCGAGGTTTGATTCAAGGCAACACCGGTAACGAAAAGCGGGGACCGTTCCAAAGACCAGATCTGAGTGGCTGCGCCGGTATAGGTGGAGACGACGACGTTATGTCCGTTTCCGATACTGAGGCAGACCGAAGGATTCTGCATATTTCGAATGACATAGCCGCCGTTAACGGCTTGGAATCCCCACCACTGGGTGGCGTTGTTGCCGTCGCTCCAATGAATGACATTGTTACCGCTGACAACGGTATTGGCGTCGACATTGAGTACGTTGGTTGTACCCGATGTGCAGGTGGGCTTGATTCGATAGCCTTGACCTGCCGCCTGAATTTCCATTTCAAATTCATAGGTATAGCCATTGCGTTCCCAGGTTACGATGTTGTTGGCGGTTCCGCTGTTCGCTACGCATAGATATTCTCCGTTGCCGTTATTTTTAATCAAATAGCGGCCGAGGTTCATCGAAGCATAGTTGATCTGTGGTATTTCCAGTGGTGGGCGGAAGACGCCCCGGATCAAGTTGGTCCAGTGGATGGCATGTACTTGGCATGTATCTTCCTTATTATAATTTTGCTGAAGAATCTGGACGTTACTGCCATTAACCGAATAGACCATACCAACGTGGCCTGTGGTACTGCCATTCCCGGCAGCCCAAATGACGACGTCGCCGACGCGATAATTGCCGGCTCCGGAAATTTTTTGCCAACCGGAAGGGACGTTGTAGTCAAATATCTGATAAGCGTAGTTTACCGGATACATTCTGATGGGGTCTGCAATGCCCCAGACGTCACGTAAGTAATAGTTGAATGCATCTACGCACTGAGCACCCCATTTGCCGTCCATATCTAATCGTTTGCCGATTTGCGCGTTCATCCAGTTCTCTACCTGACTCTGGGTAACGGCAGCCGCCGGAAGACTAATGCCGCCGACTAACGATACGATCAGGCAGAGGGCGATAAGCCAACTTAATGTTCTCTTTTTCATTAAATCATCTCTTTCCGAATAAAACGTTTTGATTATGAATTATATATATAGATATTGTATCATATTTGTGGATCCTTATCAACATCCATCACGGAAGAATCATGCCGTGCCTCTATTGCAGGAGACCACCCTATATTTTATGGTCCCCTAAACGAGCGGTAATAAGAATTGGCCGATTTCCAATGCTTAAACGCATTACCGCATCGCTCTCAGGTTCTCGTTCTATTCTTATAAAATGAATGGTCTCCTCTTTACCGGCAGAAATGACATAGGGTCTTATCTCTTGACGGTAAGCGGAAATCTCCTCAAAGTAGAAATCATGTTGATTTTCAGCAACACGCTGACTCTTTATGTTAAATAAGGCGTTGCCGATTGCGATCATCATCTCATGGCAGTCCCAGTGGTTCTCATCATAGCGGACGCTGCGCTCATCAAGGGCGATATATTTTATCGACTCATGAATATGCGCTGCAAATCTTTCTGCAGAGGTATCGATAACCGTCTCTGTTTTATTGGCGTTCCAATCATCGATAACCGAGCGAAGCTCATAGGCAGCCCATGTCGATTTATGACATTTGCCGCATCGGATGTAAAAATCCGAAACAAAGTCGAGCATCAGTTCCGGCTCTCCGCTACATTCGCATTTTCTGGTGATATGTCTTTCAAAGCCTTTAATGGGCAAATCTGTCGCATTTTGTTCATACCAAAAACAATCTGCGGTGTACGGATACAGATACATCGTGAAATCATCAAAGCGTAAGACAAAGCGGTGTTCTTCCTTTTCCACTTGTATCAGTCTTTCGCCGACGAACAAGGTCGTTTCAAGACTTTCGATTGAATCCGAATCAACCTTAGATATAACATAATCCGGCGACATAAACGGCATGGTCTCGTATCTTGTTACGCCGTCAGCGCCGATCGATATAAAATCATTTTCTGTTTGAAATACCATCCAGTAGCCGTCCGTCACACGATATTCAATCATCGGCGAAAAGCAGAAGAAGGCATTATTGTCTTTGATTCTGTTGTCACAAAAGGATACTTCCCATATCTTTACAATTTTTCAGCGGTCGAACATCAATAGCGGCCTCCTCTCGCCATTATTTTAGGCGAAACTCCATGCGTTTTCCGGAGTGACCCAAGAAATTTGGGCATTCGTTTGGGTTAAAATCTTCATCACTTAGAAGGATTTCGATTTTGTTATAGGTATATGCTGTTGTCCCAAGGTACAAATAGCCTTCCTCGCAACGAAATCGAATCGCGCTGATTTTGCCGTCTCTGTCGTAGCGCCGTATTTCCTTGGGAATCCCGATGGGCAAAAGCCGTGTGTATTCAAATGCGGCTTTTTCGGAACAAAGCGCAAAATCTAAGTTGCATGCTGTTTCATCCTTTTCAATAGGGAAAACAATAATGCAGCCTTCATCGGTATAAAGAGCAAGGGAACTCTCACTGTAATGACCGGCATGATCTGTATGGCTTTTTCTCTTACTGATGCCGATTTGCCTGACCTGTAATTCTTCGATATTGATCTGATGAATAATCTCTCTGATTTCAAGGAATCCGACGCTGTTTCCTTCTTCAAGGTCGAAGCTGGAGAATACAATCCTTTTTCCGTTTTCGAAGTCAAAACAGCAGATAAACTGATCCATGAACTTTACGTCGATAAGCCTTGAACCGATAACCTCCGTAAAATCCCTGGTAACATCGATGGCCTTGTCTTTTTTTTCTTTTGCCTGAAGGGGATCTATAACCAAGTTTGCATATTTACTGACTTTTAACGGTTTCCCTTCAAACCACAGGAAAAGGTCTCCGGAGTATTTTATCGGTTTGCCTTCTGTCCAATACCTGTCTTCACCGTCATCAACCGTTGCCGACACTTTGTCGAGTTTCAGGCTGATGCAATCGAAATAGCTGCTGATTTCACGGTAATCTTTTCCGTTTTTCACCGCCATGATCATGGAATAATAAGCTTCAAAGATATTCGCGGCAGCGTAGTCTCCGTCAACATTCCACAACCCCAGTAATTTCCAGCTTATGCTGTCCAAAACATTGCTGTGTTCGTCGTTTGGATCGTCGTCCGTCGACGCATAATCGATGGGCGCGCCGGCGTCCAGGAGAATCTTGGCGGCGTCTATGATATATTGGTCATAGGACGACCAGCATAATTGGTTGAGACAAAGGCCGCCATTGATGCCGTCATTCGCGTGAACATTATACCCGCGCTGAATAAAAGAGCGAATGATATCCGGCATGAGCGAGCCGTTATGATAGAAATCACAGCCTACGAGGAGTTTAGACAAAATAGTCTCCTCATCGTCGTTGTCGAATATATTGATATCTTCAACAGATGCAAGAACGGCCTCAAAGGCATTCCAATCAATGCCGTTCCGGCTTATTGTATTGCTAAGCTTTTCCGTAATTCTTTCAATGGAATCTGTCATTTTGACCGCTCCTTGTGTTATAAAGCAGAGTTATCCATGTCCCTCTCCAAGGGCATGGGCAACCGGTTCTTTCTCTGTAGTGTTTTAATTATACGTATATATAAACAGTATATCATGTCTGCGAATCGGTATCAATATTCATCGCCTAAGAACAATGCCATGTTTGCTGGTGTAAGATGGCGATTTCCAATATAAAGAAAAACCTCTCTTGCCGTTATGGCAAAAGAGGTTTTCGGAGTGGGTGGGATTTATCCGCAGGTCGCGTCTGATAATCTGCCATTCGTTTTTCTAAGGATATATCCTGCTGCGACTGTATCCAGGAGTTTTACAATGTTTCCTTATGGGCTGCTGCCTTTCGTAGGATCTTTCTTTTTCTGACAAATGATCCTAATTTTGATACAATGCACATCCTTTGAAGTTAGGGGGTGCATTTTGTATAAGAGGTGCAAATATCAAGTAAAGACCCAATAGCCTAATTGTCTGTCAGTTCTTTTCGACGTTTACTGTCCCTCCTCTGCTGTTTCCGGTTCAAAATACTTATAACCGTTGTCCTGCTCAAATTGTTCACCGTATTGCTCGTAATAGCCTCTGTTTGTAAATTCGTAAGGACTGTTCTCTCTGCCGAGTGTCGCTTCGGGCAGGTTTATGAGCAAAAAGGTGAAAATGACTGTTACGCCGATTGCCATAACCCATTGTATGAACTGCCCCAGATTGTACGGACATCACAAAAAAGCACCCTGGTAGGAAATATTTAGTTTTAGAAGGAGTGGCGCAGCGCGAGCGGTGCCACTCCGGTTTTTAACTGGATGCGCTGGTTGTTGTAGAAA
>JBJDXI010000056.1:0-13771 GCA_051866595.1 Clostridia bacterium | reverse complement strand
AGAAACGGACGGACAATGAAAGATAAGAGGTTGCGATAATGAAAGAGTATCAGCATATTCCCGTTGAAAGGTTTCTCAACAGAGTGAAACGCCCCGGCCGTTATGTGGGGAAAGAATGGAATATACCGGATAAGGATTTTGAAAAAGCGGATGTGCAGATGGTGATGGCTTTCCCGGACCTTTATGAGGTCGGGATGAGCCATCTCGGTCTGCGCATCCTTTATGAAGTTGTGAACCAGACGGAAGATTTCGCCATGGAACGGGTGATGGCTCCGGGGCCGGATCTGGAGGAACTTTTGCGGGCGGAAAACACACCGTTGTTTACGCTGGAAACCAACCGCGCCGTCGGAGATTTTGATGTCCTGGGATTCAGTATCCAGTATGAGCTGTGTGTGACAAATATTTTGAATATGCTGGATCTCTCCGGGATTCCCCTCCGGGCGGAACAGCGGAATCACTGCCATCCCATCGTCATCGGCGGCGGGCCCTGTGTCTATAATCCGGAACCTTTTGCTCCCTTTTTTGATGTGATGATGATCGGTGAGGGGGAAGAGGCACTGATCGAATTTCTGGCTCTTTACAGGGAAATGGCTCCCGGCGAAAGCGATGAAAAACGCCATGACTTTTTGAAGGCGTTGGCGAAAAAACGCGGTTTTTACGTGCCCGGCCTTTACCGGGAAGAAGGCGGCGCCGTGGTGCCCACGGAAAGCGGGATACCGGAGAAAATCCGCAAACGCTATATCAAAGATCTGGATCACGCCGTATTTCCTCAGAAGCCGCTGGTGCCTCATACCGAGATTGTCCATGATCGCGGCGTGATTGAGTTGTTTCGGGGCTGTGTCCGGGGTTGTCGTTTCTGTCAGGCCGGGATGATCTACCGTCCCCGCCGGGAAAAATCCGTGGAAACGCTGCTTTGCGACGCTGAAGCGGTCATCAATAACTCCGGTTACGATGAGTTGGGTCTGCTCTCTTTGAGTACGATGGATTACAGCGGCATTGAGCGGCTGGTTCATTCCCTGACGGAACAGTACAGCGACGCCGGTATCAGTCTGTCGCTGCCCTCCCTTCGGATGGACGCTTTTTCCGTGGAGATTGCCAAAGAAGTGCAGAAGGTGCGCAAAGGAACGCTGACACTGGCGTCGGAAGCCGGCAGCCAGCGGATGCGGAATATCATTAACAAAAATATTGACGAGAACGATATTGTGGAGACCGCGGCCAACGCTTTCCGCAACGGTTTCCGTAATCTGAAATTTTATATGATGGTCGGTCTGCCCTTTGAAGAGCAGGAGGATATTGAGGCCATCAAGGAACTTCTGCGGAAAGTGAAGTACACCGCCGGGAAAGGCATCAATCTCGGCGTCAGCATCGGGACTTTTGTCCCCAAAGCGCAGACGCCTTTCCAGTGGTGCGGTCAGGAGGCCGAGGAAACGGTTCGGGCCAAACAGCGGGAGTTGAAGAGCTGGGCGAAAACACAGAAAGGCATCCGTTTGAGTTATCATGATTTTGAAACCAGCTTTCTCGAAGCCATCATCGCCAGAGGAGACCGTCGGATCGCCGATGTGGTGGAACGGGCTTTCCGTCTGGGCGCTCGTCTGGACGGATGGAGCGAATTTTTCCGTTATGATTTGTGGCTTCAGGCGCTGGAAGAATGTGGCGTGGACGGAGCGGCTTACGCGACGCGCTGGTTTGACGAAGGACAGGCTCTGCCCTGGCAGCATATTTCCTGCGGGGTGACTATGGACTTTTTGAACCGAGAATATCAAAGGGCGAAGGAAGAAGCCACCACGCCTCATTGCTATGAGGACGTGTGCGGCGGCTGTGGCGCCGGATGCAGAAAGGCAGGGGAAAGACCGTGAATTATCGTATCAATTATGAGATCAAAGGATCGCTGGCCTTTCTCTCCCATCTGGAAGTGATGCGTCTCTGGCAGAGAGCGATGCTCCGCGGTCATCTGCCCATTGCCTGGAGCAAAGGATTCAATCCCCGGCCCAAGCTTTCATTGGGACCGGCCCGGAACGTTGGTGTGGAAGGACTCAGTGAATATTTGGACGCGGAGTTCAGCGGTATCGTCAAAAGCGAGGAACTGGTGGAAAAGCTCAACGGGATTTTGCCCGAAGGGGTGCGGGTATTGAAGGTACGGGAGATTCCCGCCGGCACCAAAATGCTGGAGGCCGTGATCAACGAGGCTGTTTATAAAGTGACCTTTTTGAACGGAATGCCCGGAGACGCCGCGGAAAAAGTGAAAGCGCTGATGGATTCCGATCAATGTTTGTATTTGCGAAAAAGTCCCAAAGGGGAAAAGGAAATTGATCTCCGCTCTTATCTTTTGGGTATCGACTTGCAGGGGAACGCGATGTTCCTCTCGGTGAAGACCGGAACCTCTGGATCGCTGCGTGTAGCAGAGCTTTTGACAGTACTGGGATATTGGGATATAATAAAGGATATGAAAATACAGCGAATGGGGCTTTTTGTGACTGAGGGAGCGAAGAGATTTACTCCCTGAACGGAGTGTACTATGAAAAAAGAAATTATTATCCGGGCGGAAAGCGACGAAACCATGGTCGCCGTGATGGAAGACCGCCGTCTGGTGGAACTCTATATTGACCGTGCCGATGAGGAACGGCTCACCGGCAATATCTATAAGGGCATCGTGGAGAACGTTCTTCCCGGGATGCAGGCGGCTTTTGTGGACATCGGGCTGAACAAAAACAGCTTTCTCTATATCCGGGAGGTACTGCCCAAAGTAACGTTGGAGGATGAATCCATTGGCAATGTGGGCATCAACGATCTGCTGAAAAAAGGACAGGAGATCCTGATCCAGATCGTGAAGGAACCGACGCCGACCAAAGGCGCAAGGGTGACGACTCATCTGACGCTGGCCGGACGTTATCTTGTGCTGATGCCTACCGTATCCTATATCGGCATTTCCCGCCGGATTGAGGATGAAAAGGAACGTCAGCGTCTGGCGGATATGGCGGAAAAGATCTGTCCCGAAGGCATGGGTATTATCGTGCGTACCGTGGCCCAGGGCGCCGGGGAAGAAGAATTGATGACGGATCTGAAATGGCTCCGCAGTGTGTGGAGCAAGATCGTCAATAAAAGCGCTCACTCCAAAGGCAGTCGCCTGATCTATAAAGATCTGAATCTGCTTTCCAGTATTCTCCGGGATCAGGTCACCGAAGACGTAACCCGGATCATCGTCAACAGTCAGGAAACCTATGATGCCGTCATCGAGGGGCTTCAGTTTTTTAACGGGGATTACAAAGACCGCGTGACCATCGCCAATATGATGACGGTCTTTGAGGAATACAATCTCTTTGATGAGATTAAAAAAGCCGGCAAGCGTAAAGCGTGGCTGAAAAACGGCGGCTATATCGTCATTGACAATACCGAAGCGCTGACGGCCATTGATGTGAATACCGGCAAATACGTGGGTACGACGAATCTGGAAGATACCGTCGTCAACGCCAACATTGAGGCGGTGGAAGAAATCGTCCGCCAGGTGCGGCTCCGCAATATCGGCGGTATTATCATCATCGACTTTATCGATATGGAAAAAGAAGAGGACCGGGAAAAGGTTATCGCCGCTTTGGAAAAAGAACTGAAAAAAGACCGTGTGAAAACAAATATCCTCGGTTTGACTCAGCTGGGGTTATTGGAAATGACCCGCAAAAAGACGGGTCACGGACTGAATCAGATGATGGACCGGGAATGTGGCTGCTGCGACGGAAGAGGCCATGTTTACAACGATTCCATCGTTTGTCTGGAAATCCGTCACTGTGTGGATAAGGAAGCTTCCATGACGGCGGCCGACGCCATCCGGGTGGAAGCGCCGACTTCACTGATTCAGTATATCAAATACAATAAACTCCATCAGAAATGGGAAAAGGAATCCGGGAAGAAGATCGTTCTCGTGGGGGACGACAATATGTGCCACGGATTTACCGTCCGCCCGGAATTTGAAGAATAAATTGAAGATCAAGAACAGAAAAGCCGCTTGTATGCGGCTTTTTTCTTGTCTGTACCGAAGAAAAGCCGGGCTTCTGCGGTTTCGATTTACTTTTCAGCGGGAATGTGGTATAATAAATCACAAGTTTGTAAAAATGAATTACGGAGGTGTGATTATGGTCAATACCGTCGTGAATGAAGCAGGGTCTGTTGTGATCTCACAAACGGCCATCGCTCAGATTGCATATAAAGCCGTTTCCGAATGTTTCGGTGTTGTCGGTATGCCGGCCCAGAATTTTACCCAGTTTCTGCGGGGAGAAGGCGCCAACCGGGGCATTGAAGTGAAAATCAAGGAAAACGGCATCCATATTATGGTGCGGATTCAGGTACTTTACGGTACGAAAATCTCGGAAATCGCCAAGAATATTTCCGACGCGGTGCTTTACGCCGTTGAAAACACAACGGGGCTGAAAGTGGATAGCCTTGATATTAAAATTTCCGGCATCCGCGTTGTGGAATAAGGAGGAGTCCCTTAATGAAGGAAATCGAATCAATGAATGCGGCCTTGCTGCTGAAGTTTTTCCGCGGTGGCGAAGCTCAGCTCACAGGCCATAAAGAAGAAGTTAACGCGTTGAATGTATACCCCGTTCCCGACGGTGACACCGGGACGAATATGGGACTGACCATCAAAAGCGCCGTGAAAAACATCAATGACGGGATGACGGTGAAGGAAATCTGCTCCACCATTTCCCGGGGCGCGCTGATGGGCGCCAGAGGAAACTCCGGTGTGATTCTTTCCCAGATCCTCCGCGGGTTTACGTTATCGCTTCAGAATACAAAGGAAATCAAAGCGGCGGATATTGCCGCGGCGTTGAATAAAGGGGTGGAGATCGCTTATAAAAGCGTTCTGAAACCGGTGGAAGGTACGATCCTGACGGTGAGCCGCAAAGCGGCGGAAGCGGCGTTAAGCGCGGCGGAAACGGCACAATCCATTGATGAAGTGCTGGCGGCCGCCATTGAGGCCGGGGGCATCGCTTTGGATCATACGCCGGATCTGCTGCCGGTGCTGAAAGAGGCCGGTGTGGTGGATGCCGGTGGCCGCGGGTTCCTCTATATTCTGGAAGGCGGCCTCGCCGCCCTGCGGGGTGAGGAAATTACCGCCGCCGGTCAAGAAGAACTGGTGGTAAAAGACAAGACCGTGGCTTTTTCCGCGGAATTTCAGGAAACCGATATTAAATTCCATTACTGCACGGAACTGATGATTCACAACGCCAAAGAGGATCATGAATATGTTCGGAAGCACATCACCGAAGCCGTGGACGGTGATTCTCTCGTCTGCGTTGGGGATGAAGGAATCATCAAGGTTCATTATCACAGCAATGATCCCGGGAAGATTATCAGCTTCGCTCTGACCATCGGTGAACTGTTCGACATTAAAGTGGAGAATATGAAAGAACAGATGGCCCGGGAAGCGGCGGAAAAACGCGCGCTGGAAGAAAAGAACGGTACCACTGTGCCGGCGGCGCAGGAAGCGCCCAAATCTTCGGAACCGAAGAAAAAATGCGCGGTGATCGCTGTTTCCAGCGGTGACGGTATTTCCGAAATCTTTAAAGGTCTCGGCGCCGACGAAGTGATCTCCGGCGGACAGACGATGAATCCCAGCGCCGAGGATATTCTGAACTCCATTGAGAAGGTCAATGCCGAGGAATATGTGATTCTTCCCAACAACAGCAACATTATTTTAGCGGCCCAGCAGGTCGTTTCGATCTGTGACGCTCCGGTGGCGGTGGTTCCTTCCAAATACATGACCCAGGGACTTTCGGCTTTGATGATGTTCAACGCCGAAGTCGGCGCCGAGGAAAACGCCGAGGCCATGAGCGACGTTCTTGAGGATGTGCAGAACGGGGAAATTACCTTCGCTGTCCGGGATACCGTGGCCGACGGTATTGAAATCAAAGCCGATGATATTCTCGTTCTTCTGAACGGGAAAATTGTCGCGGCGGAAAAATCCGTCAACGAAGGGATTCTCTCTTTGCTGGATAAGATGGAAATGGAAGACGCCTCGCTTCTGACGCTGTATTACGGCAGTGATATTTCCGAAGATGAAGCCAAAGCGTTGGTGGAAAAACTGGAAGAAACTTACGGAGACCTGGAAATTGAACTTTACCGGGGCGGACAGCCTTTGTACTATTATCTGATTTCATTGGAATAAATTCATGAGAGACGCGTTTGTAAAAATTGCAGAAGCCGCGAAAAAAGAAAGCCACACGGGATACGGCGATTACGCCGTATTCGGTGGCTTTTCTGCCTTTACGGAGAAACTGCTCTCCAAAGATGACGACGAGGACGCGCGGCTTATGAAAGGCGTTGTCCGTCATTATGCCGATTCCAATCTGAAAACGCGGAAAGCCATTATTGATTTGGTGCTGAAACTGATTGACGATTTTCAGAGCGCGGAAGAAAAGGAACGGGACAAAGGGGAGGAAGTCTCCGAGGTTTGGGATGAAAGTTCTCCCGAGATGGCGGAAACGACCCGGATACAGTTGGCGCCGGAGAAGGATTCTGCTTCTGCGGGAGCATTGGTAGAAGACGGCGGCAAATCCGTATCGGTGAAATCATCGGTTTCGGAGGCGTGTCCCGGTGAAAAAAACGTTTGCTACGTCAAAGGGGTCGGTCCCCAGAAGGCGAAGCTCCTGGAAAAACTGGGTATTCACACCGTGACGGATCTCTGCGAGTATTTTCCTGCCCGCCACGAGGACCGGCGGTATGTGACGGAAATCGCGTCGCTGCGGGACGGAGAACCGGCTCTTGTCAGCGGTTATGTCGATCGGGCGGAGCTCAGCCGGGTGCGTAATAATCTTCAGATTTTAAAAGCGCGGCTGACTGACGGCAGCGGTTATATGACCGTTGTATGGTTTAATCAGCCGTGGCTGAAACAGCAGCTTTACGACGGTCGGGAAGTGACGGTATACGGCAAGGCTGAAATTCGGAACGGACGACCTTCGATGACCGCGTCGGAATACGAATTGAAGCGGAGCACCGAAGGCTTTGGTATTTTGCCGGTTTATGGTCTGACGGCGGGGTTGAATCAGAAAACGATGCGCCGGATTGTGGCGTCGGCGCTGGAGATCGCCGGGGATCGGATTGAGGAAATTTTCCCGGAGAGCTTTCTCCGCCAATATCAGTTGGAAAACCGTCGGAAAGCGGTAAAAGAATATCATTTCCCCAAAGATCTGGAGTCTTTGGAAAGAAGCCACCGGCGTCTTGTTTTTGAGGAATTTTTTCTCTTCCGTCTGGCGTTCCAGCTCCGGCATGCGGGAGAACGGCGTACCGGTATTGCTATGACCGGCGGCGACGCGGCCTCCTTTTATCGGAAACTGCCGTTTACGCCCACAGGAGCACAAAAAAAAGCGGTGGAGGAAATCTACCGGGATATGGCGTTACCGATGATGATGAACCGGCTGTTGGAAGGGGATGTAGGCAGCGGGAAAACCGTGGTTGCCGCCGCCGCCGTATATCGCTGTGCTTCGTCGGGACATCAGTGCGCGCTTATGGCGCCCACAGAAATCCTGGCGGAGCAGCACTATCAGTCCATGATGGAGATCTTCAGGGGAACCCCGATGCGGATTGCGCTGTTGACCGGTTCCACCAAAGCGGCGGAAAAACGCAAAGTCTGTATTGCCCTCAGCGAAGGAAAGATTGACTTGTTGATTGGGACTCACGCGTTGATTGAAAGCTCCGCCGTATTCCGTGATCTGGCTCTGGTGGTCATTGATGAACAGCACCGTTTCGGTGTGAATCAGCGCAACGCTTTATTTATGAAAGGGATTTCTCCGGATCTTCTGGTGATGACGGCGACGCCGATTCCCCGGACACTGGCGATGACGGTTTTTTCCGGTCTGGATCTTTCCGTTCTTGATGAAATGCCGCCGGGGCGTAAGCCCATACGGACGCTGGTGGTTACGGAGGATCAGGAAGAACGGGTGCTCCGATTTATGGAAAAACACGTGGCGGCCGGACATCAATGTTATGTGATCTGTCCCTTGGTAGAAGACAGTGAGGGAATGGAAGCGGAATCCGCTACCCGATATTATCAATATCTGCAACAGAAAAAGCTGAAGGGCATTTCCGTTGGATTGGTTCACGGAAAGATGAAAGGCCGGGAAAAAGAGGAAGTTCTGGAAAAATTCCGCCGGAACGAAATCTCCGTCCTGGTTGCCACCACCGTAATTGAAGTGGGAATTGATGTGCCCAATGCCACTGTGATGTATGTGAAAAACGCCGATCGTTTCGGCTTGGCTCAGCTCCATCAGATTCGCGGGCGCATCGGTCGGGGGAAAGCTTCCAGTACCTGTATCTTGCAGTCTGCGGGCAAAAATGAGCTTTCCCTTCAGCGTCTGAAGATAATGGAAAAATACAATGACGGTTTTAAAATTGCCGAAGAAGATCTGAAGCTCCGGGGACCCGGTGACTTTTTCGGTGTGCGTCAGCATGGTCTGCCGGAAATGAATCTGGCGGATCTTTTCCGTGATCATGATCTGCTCCGGGAGGCCGCCGCCGCGGCGGACGCGCGGCAGAAAAAAGATCCTCAGCTGGCATCGCCGGAATGGCGGAAGGTCAAAAAAATCATTGAAAAAAAATATGATGTTCTTCATTAAAATAAGATCATTTCAGCGCTCTTTCGGGCGCTGTTTTTTTCGGAAAATTTTGTCGGAATAAAAAAAACGTTTCGTGTAACAATAACTTTGCAGCGAAAGGAGGTGCATGATTTGAGTAACAAAGCTCCGATGAGACCTGAAGCAACATCTGCGATGAAACAGTTTAAAATGGAGGTTGCCAATGAACTCGGCATTCCCGATTATGAAAATATGGACAAAGGCAATCTCTCTTCCCGCGAAAACGGCTATGTCGGCGGGAATATGACCCGAAAAATGGTGGCTTTTGCGGAACAGAATATGGCCAATAACATGAACACAAATCAATAATCAACTGGAGGAATTTACGATGTCCAAAAACAGTAACAACCCTGTGAAGAAAAGCGCTCAAGGCGCATTGAATCGTTTTAAAATGGAAGTTGCCAATGAACTCGGTATTCCCGATTATGAAAATATGGACAAGGGCAATCTCTCTTCCCGTGAAAACGGCTATGTTGGCGGCAATATGACAAAAAAAATGGTAGCCTATGCCGAACAGGCGATGAGCCAGGGACAGAACGGCGCGGTAAACAACTCCGCCAAAACACAGTTCCCCAAATAACGGAATTCTTAAAAAGAGCAGGCGCGGCCTGCTCTTTTTTTTATGCGGCGAAAAGAGGAAAAGGCAGTTTTTTGTTCGTTTGTCCGCTTTTCCGTATTCTTTCGCGGGGGAAATTCCGGGAAACAATGGAAGGAAAGGCTGAATTCGGAGGTCTGAATGGCAGCTGCCTGCTCTTTTTTCGGGGAAAAAGAGGAATCGGGAAGTTTCTGTAGAATACTATAATAACCATTATAATGATAAAATTTAAAAACAGAGATGAGGTGGATTATGAAAAAAGCAGTGATCGCGGTCATTGTCATCGCCGTGATGGTGCTGGGCGGCTTCTCCGCCTTTGCCATACAGGGACTTGATGAGGATGACAGCGTACGTATCCTGGCAAACGACGGCTATTCGACATTAACGACCAATACGGTGGGAGGAACGATCAGTACGACAAAAGAGATCTTAATGAAAGAAGCGGACAGTTCCTCGCCGGGTATTCATGTGACCGATACTTACAGCGTATTTTCTTTGGATAACGCTTTTCTGAAATCTCTTCTTGAAAATGTATCCGGCTCATCGGTTACGTTCCAATTCGCTTATAACGCCGATAAATCCGCGGTGACATTCCAGATTAAAGATGAAAACAATAAAGAGGTTTTCGGAACGAAGGGACGCTGTCTCGGAGAACTGCCCTATACCGGGAGTTCCGAGGGAGCATCGACGCTGGCGATGGTGGACAGCGCCCGGAAATCTGTGGGCTTCAGCGCTTATTATCCTGACGCGAATCTGGTTCGCTGGCAGCTGAAAGCCGGCGGTACGTATACGGTAACGACAAATCCCGGTACTTTTTCCGATACCAAAGGGCATTGGGGGAGCACCTATATTGATTTTCTTTCTTCCCGGGGAATTGCTTCCGGGATGGGGGACGGCACTTTCAGTCCGGACGGCAGTCTGACGAGAGCTCAGTTTGTGACGTTTCTGGCGAAAATTTCCATGGAGGATGTCTCCGGATACAGCGAAAATAAATTTACGGATGTGAAAAAAGGAGAATGGTACTATCCTTACGTTTCCTGGGCGGTGGCTGCGGGAATCACCGATGGGGTGGGAAACAATCAGTTTGCTCCTGAAATGGAGATCACCAGAGAACAGGTGACCCGGATGACGATGCAATTCTTCACTTATATGGGAATCGAACAAAAAGGGATCCGCACTCAGGCTGATTTTTCCGATGCCGGCAAGATCAGCAGTTGGGCCAAGGATTCTGTTGGTATTTGTCAGGCAGTTGGCGTGATCAACGGTTTCCCCGACGGCTCCTTCCATCCTCAGGCGAACGCGACCAGGGCCGAAGCGGCCACAATGTGTTCCCGGATTGTTTCTTACGGACTGATCATGCCCCAGTAATTACCGGGGAAAATACTCCATGTAGTTTTCCTCTGTGATCTCCGGGTGGAGCGCCGCTTGAATCCCTCCGGATAGGATTCTGGACAGGCGGTCGACGGTAAAGTCGATGTCTTTGGGTGTTACGGCGAACATCTGCATTTGATCCCGCATATTTTGATACAAAATTTCTTCCGCTGCGTTCCAGTTTTGGAGCGCGGCGGATTTTTCTTTTGAGAAAAGCTCCTGTTTCATTTTCTCAAAGGCGTCCATGACGATGGCCTGAGGGTAGATGACGGTGGGCACGCCGATGGCGATAACGGGAATGCCCAGCGTGTCACGGCTGATGGCCGGTCGGGTGTTGCCGATGCCACCTCCGGGGGAAAGCCCGGTATCGGTTAGTTGGAAAGACGCTCCCAAACGGTGAAAGGAAGCGGTGGCGAGGGCGTCGATAATTATGACAGCCCGGGGATGAATCTCTTCGCTGACAGCTTTGGTGAGCTCGGATGCTTCAATGCCGGTATTTCCCAGTACATTGGGGGTAAACAGCGCGGTGGAAGTGAATCCTTCCGTATCCCGGAGCATATCAGCGCGGAGCAGATGCCGTGTCGGGATCATCTTTTCGACGGCGCGTTTCCCCAATGCGTCGGAGGCGATTTCCGGATTGCCGATACCACAGATCAAAACGGTCTCTCCGTTTTCCGGGGGCAGGAGTTCAGTGAGGATTTTGCTGAAAATACCGACGACGCGGTTCTCGGTGTTTTCATCGTCGGGATCGGTTTTTGTGTCAATGGTGGCATAGGTTCCCCGGGGGCGCTCCAAAGCGGATGCTCCTTCGTCGTTGAGAATTCGGATCACGGAAAGACGGTATTCTTCCGTTTCCTCAATGTCTTCGCTGACACCGGGGATCTCCCGGTTCGTTTCACCGCGGAGCACTGCACTGGCTTCGGCGGCCATGTCGTAATAGGGAATGAATCCTTGAGTATCTGATTTGTTCATAAAATCTCCTTTGATATTTTTATAAAAAAATCTTTTGAAAACCTTGCAATTTTAGAGACAGTTAGGTTATAATATATTATGTATAATAGTGATGATGGAAATTCCTCCGATCCTGTAAATTTCGGAATGAATTTTCTACATCTGCTTCAGCTGAAAGCAAATGCTTTTGGCGCTTATCCTAATCCGATATTTGTTTTTTTGCTTTCGTTTGAATAACGGCAACACGGCAATGATCGGTACCGCGTGGAGAAAGAGCTTTGAGAATTATCGGCGGAACAGACCGCGGCAGAAAACTGAACGCTCCGGACGGGATGCACACCCGTCCGACGCTGGACAAGGTTCGGGGCGCGATCTTCAATGTTTTGTTTGATGTTTCGGGCTTGGATGTGCTGGATATGTTCAGCGGCAGTGGTGCCATGGGCTTTGAGGCCTTGTCCCGCGGCGCGGCGAAGGCCGTGATGATTGATTGTGACCGCGCTGCTTTTCGGGTTATGGAACAGAACAAGAAAAACTTATCCTATGATGATCGCGCAGATTTGCGCTTTTCCGATTTTCATACTGCTTTTTGCCGGGACGAATGTTTTGATGTCATCTTTTTGGATCCTCCTTACGGAAAAGGTTTGTTGGAGGATGCGTTGGTTTTGATCGGTAAATTGCATTTGAAAAAGAAAGATGGAATCATCGTTGCGGAGACGGGTGCCGATATGGATTTTGAACTGCCCGATGCCGGACTGGAGATCATAAAAGAGAAACGTTACGGCAAAACAAAAGTACTTTTTTTACAGTAAAATTAAGGAGTTTAAAATGGAAATCTTAAAATACGTTGACCAGCTTGAAGAAATTGTAGATACCGCAACAAAAGTACCGTTTTCCAATAAGGTAATGGTAAATGTTGATGAAATATTCGAAGTCATTGATCTGATTCGTGAAAATATTCCTCAGGAAGTAAAAGACGCGCAGTACGCTCTTCTGGAAAAAGACAGAATGATTCAGGAAGCTCAGGCCAAAGCCGAACGCGAACTGGATAACGCCCGGAAAGAAGCCAGAGCTCTGGTGGCGGAACATGAAATCGTCCGTCATGCCCAGATTGAAGCTGAAGCCGTGATGGAACGTGCCAACCAGGTGGCTTTGGAAGTGCGGGAAGGCGCCAGAAGCTATGCTAACGACGTTCTTTATCAGATTGAAAACAGTCTCGATAAAGCGCTTTACACCGTGAAAAAAAGCCGCGACGAAATCCGTCTGAATACCAACAAAAAGTCCGGCGCTTCTGCCCAGCGCGGTAAAGACGCCGAAAAATAAGAACGATTGCTGAAAGAACAGCGATTCCGTAACACGCACAGCCAAAAGGGATGTGTGATACCAGGGGTGTACTATGCGCAAAATCAAGAGACGTATAGACCCCTTCGGTCTTCATCGGGAACAGCAGGGAGATGGTAAATGCCAGCACTCCCTGTATTATTTTGTACCGTAGATAAAAGCGGACGGAAAGATCGGTTCCCTGTATCTGAGAGGCGATTTGCGTCAGTGCCGATAGTCCGCCGAAAGCCAGAATACCGGAAAGTACGGCTTTTTTTACGGAAAAGGGTACGTGGAGTCCTGAGATTTTCTGGGATCCCGCTGTGATTTCCAGTAAGCCGCAGGCGGCGGCGTGAACCGTGTCTTCCTGGATCGGTGTCAGGGCCAGGAAACGGCTCAGCGCGGTAAGGATTCCGATCGTATTGAGAAAAGCGATGAGGATGAAAAAAATGATGATGACGCCGCCGATGAGAAAGATCGTGCGGACGCTTTTGAACAGGGCGTCAATGATCATTTGAACGGAAAGAGTTTCTTTTGTTTCCGTTTGTGTCCGTACCGGCGGTGGGATTGTCCGTTTGTTTTTACGTCGAAAAAACGCAGAGCAGAGGATCATCAGCGCGAAATTGGTTCCGTAATGGACGGCGGCGAGAGATGGGCCTTCTTCCTCGGCGCCGAGCATGGATACGGCTACGGCGGAAAGAATAAAGGCGGGACTGACATTGGCGGAATAGGCCAGAAGACGGTTTCCTTCTTCTTTGGAAAGTCGGTTTTCCCTGCGCAGACCCGCGATGAGGGACGCGCTTACCGGTACACCGGTGGAATAACCGGCGGCCAGAATAAAGGCTGCGTCTCCCGGGAGCCCCAGCAATTTTTTTACCGGCGGGCTCAGCATATCCCCGAAGAGGCGAATACC
>JBJDXI010000055.1:0-2752 GCA_051866595.1 Clostridia bacterium | reverse complement strand
CCCCACGTGCTTGTGCCCTAGAGGGTATTTGGTTCTTTTTGCGCCAAAAAGAACATGCTCCCAAAAGATATGAATGGTAGGATAAGATCTGTTAAACCGTAGTTAAAATCTAAACGGTAATTGAACGGCCAAATAAAGGAACTCAAAACCGTAGTACAAAAAGAAACGGCAGATTGATGACCTCAAATCCACTTTTAACCGTATAACAGAAAGAAACGGGCGGTTTCCGTAAAGAAACCGCCGACCTCCCTATTTGAGAACAAAGAACGGCATAAAGAACATATGTTCTTTATGCCGAATTTTGTTCTTTTTGGTATTTCTTGATTTCGCGGATTTTCACTTCAAACCGGTTTTTATGGTCTGAAAAGGATCTTTTTCCTTTAAACACCGGTATTTTACCGGATAAATATTTCTTTTCCTACTCATGAAAGAGATACACCCATAAAAAACCAGTTTCATTAAAAAGCGGTTTTCCATAGTAAGGATGCCGACATTACACCGGCCGGATTTCGCCGCTTTTCACCCGGTATTCCACGGCATCCTCAAAGAGCTTTTCGGAACCGGTATCGGTGACAAAGGTCTGTACCTTGCCGTTAATAGCGGAAATCAGCGCTTCCCGGCGCTTTTCGTCCAGCTCCGAGAGGACGTCATCCAGCAGGAGCACGGGATATTCCCCCCGCTGGCCCTTCATCAGCTCCAGTTCCCCGATTTTCAGCGCCAGCGACGCCGTGCGCTGCTGCCCCTGAGAACCGAAACGGCGGATGTCGTCGCCGTTGATAAAAAACCGGATGTCATCCCGGTGAGGGCCAAAAGTGGTGAATCCCCGCTGAAAATCGGTTTCCCGGCATTGTTTCAGCTCATCGAGAAAGGCGTCCCGCCACTGGTCGAAGGTATGCTTCTTTTCCTGAAATCCGGGAATCCCGCCTTCATACTCCAACAGCAGCTCCTCACTGCCGCCGGTGATGCGGCGATGGGCCAGACGCACCAGGGGCAAAAGCCGTTCCAGTACGTCCTTGCGGCGGATCAGAATC
This sequence comes from Clostridia bacterium, assembly GCA_051866595.1. Classification (GTDB taxonomy): domain Bacteria; phylum Bacillota; class Dehalobacteriia; order UBA7702; family UBA7702; genus UBA7702. The sequence continues at coordinate 1,721 of JBJDXI010000055.1, read as the reverse complement.
AGCGATCCGTTTTCCGCCAGCTGGCGATCGTAAGCCGCCAGTGTTTCCCGGCATTGACTGTAGGGAACCGTCTTTAACAGGACGTTCCGCTGTTTCAGCGCCTTCTGATAGCGGCTGAAAAGGACGTGGGATTCCGGCGCCGTCTGGACGATTTCCCCGTCGAGAAAGCGGCGTCGATCCTCGGGACGGCCCTTCATCATCATCAGGTCATCGGGAGAAAAAACCACCGTGTTCAAAAATCCCACTAAAGACGAGGCCCGCTTTTTTTCGACGTCATCCAGCTTGATCCGGTATTTTTTTTCCGCCGAATAAGCCACGTTCATGGTATGCTCCGTCCCCAAAGCGGTAAAACCGCCTCGGATCAGGAAAAAATCCCGGTCCTTTTTGATGAGCTCCATGGTACTGCTCTTCCGGAAGGAGGCGAAGGTACTCAAAAAAGCGATGGATTCCAGGAGATTCGTCTTGCCCTGGGCGTTGTCGCCCCGGATCATGTTCACTCCGGGACTCCACTCCACTGAAGCCGTGGCATAATTTCTGAAATTGGTGAGTTTCAGTTCCCGTAAAATCATCTCAGCCTTTTAAGGGCAGCGCCAGATAGACGTAGCCGGTATCGTCTTTTCTTCCCAGAAGCAGCGGCGTATTGGTGCCGGTAAAGCGCATCATGATGGATTCGCTGTCCAGCACCCGAAGAATATCCAGCAAGTAACGGGCGTTGAAGATCAGCGCCATATCCTCGCCCTGCTGAATCACGGGAATTTCCTCGTGGATATGGCCCATTTCCGGGCTCCGGGAATCCACGGTGAGACCGTCGTTGACCAGGGCGATGTTCACCCGGCCCACGTGCTCCCGAACCAGTTCCTTGGAGAGAACGAAAGCTCTTTCCAGGGTAGAAAGAAGATAGCCGGCGTCCACTTCGGCCACGGCTTTGATCTTATCCTCGGAAGGAATCACCTGATGGTAATTGGGGAATTTCCCTTCGATGAGACGGGAAATAAAGAGGGTATTTTCAAAGCGGAAGCTGATTTCCCGTTTGCCCACGACGATTTCAATGAGGCTGTCGTCATCGGCTTCCAGACGAATGATTTCCTGCAAAATCTTGTTGGGCACGATCACCGAGGCTTCGCCCTTACTGCCCTTCGAGAGCCAGGAAGATTTTTTCATGGCCAGACGGTGGGTATCGGTGGCGACAAAGTTGATTTCCTCGCCGTTGATTTCAAAGAGCACCCCGGTGAAAATGGGGCGGCTTTCGTCATTGCTGGCGGCCACGGCCACTTCCCGGATGTCTCTTTCAAAGCGAAACAGGGGAAAGACACCCTGGACTTCTCCTTCCACCACGGGAAAATCAGGAAATTCCTCTTTATCCATGCCGTTGACGGTGATTTCCGACGTGCCGTAGCGAATAAAGAAGGTATAGCCTTCGCTGACCAATTCCAGGGTTTCGTCCGGAAGCTTCTTGGCGATTTCCAGTACGTAGCGGCCGGGAACGATGAGACTGCCTTCTTCCACGATGGTGACGTCTTTTTCTCTGTATTCAATGGCGATTTCAATATCGGTGGCGCTGAAGATCAGTTCATTCTCCTTGGCCGTGATCAGAATCCCGCTCAGCGCGTAAACGGTGTTTTTGGCGGATACGGCTTTGGCAACGGCCTGAAGGCCGCGGAGAAAACTGTTTTTTTCACATTTGATTTATATTTGTTCATTATTCATTTATAATCTAATTA
>JBJDXI010000054.1:0-58716 GCA_051866595.1 Clostridia bacterium | reverse complement strand
TCTCTTTATGAATTCCCCGTTACCGAAGTGGAAGTTCATTTACCCGAATGGATTCCCGAAATTGATGAAAACCATTGGCTGCGGAAAGATATGGAAAGCAATATCTACGATATTGTCAACAGTATTCACCGCATCCGTGATCTGGATCGGGCGGTGGAAAACCTTGCTCAGCTTGAAGCGGCGGAAAACGCTTCCCTTGTTCAAATGGATCTTAGCACCGGCGTATCTTTGCTGGAAGTCGGCGTCAGCGACGATTACTTCTACCGGATTCTGGGTGAGTACGCCGGAGAGGAGATTGAGGGAAATCAGACGATTATGCGTCTCATGCGCAAATATGCTCTTTCCGACCGGGAATGGAACAAACTGAAGGATGCCATGGCCGAAGTACGGGAAAACGGTTACGGTATTGTTAATCCGCAATTGGATGAAATGTATCTGGAAGAACCGGAGCTCATCAAACAGGGTGGTCGTTTCGGCGTGAAGCTCAAAGCCTCGGCACCGAGCTATCACGTGATCCGGGCCAATATCTCCACGGAAATCACGCCGCTGGTCGGCACGGAAAAACAATGTGAGGAGCTGGTTCGCTATATCCTCGATGAATTTGAGGATGATCCCAAGAAAATGTGGGATACCAATATTTTTGGTAAATCTCTGAATACACTGGTACAGGAAGGTATACAGAGCAAGCTTTGTACGATGCCGGATTCGGCCCGCGATAAATTGCAAGTCACTTTGGAACGCATGGTCAATGACGGTGGCGGGGGAATTATCTGTATTATTCTATAATCGGAACGCGGAAAAGGTTCCGATAAAAATATTTATCCGATGTGAGCGAGGCGGTAAGAGCGCTCTCTGCCGTAAAGCGATGGGAAATAATCTACAGCAGATCTTGAGCCGGTTTTCAGATTCATTCTGAAACCGGCTCTTTTTTACTGTTTTTGCAGAGTGTTTTATGATATAATACGCTTTAAAGGAGTAACGATTATGGAATGGGTTATTGTGGACCTGGAAACGACAGGTTTGAATGCGAAAAGGGATAAAATCATTGAGATCGGCGCTGTGCGCATGGACGATAAAGGAAACCGGTCGGTTTTTCAGACGCTGATTGACCCGGAAATTTCTCTGACGGAAACGATTTCCGAGATTACCGGTATTACCGATGAAATGCTGTACGGCCAGCCTTTGATCGAAGAGGTGATCGACGATTTCATTGATTTTATGGGAGACGCTGTACCTCTTGCCCACAACGCTTCTTTTGACGGCGCCTTTCTTGAGCTCTATACCGGTATTCCGAAAGAAGAGTGGCTCGACACGATAACCCTCTGTAAAATGGCCTTTCCTATGCTGGAAAGTTATGCTCTGGTAAATCTTGTGGAGTATTTCGGTATCGAGACGCCGGCGCATCATCGGGCGTTGGCCGATGCCGAGGCGACGGCGGCGCTTTTTGAATTGATTGAAAAAAGCTTCCGTGAGACGGATAAAGGGATCATCGCCGCTTGGGTTCACCTCTTTGGCGACCGTTACTCCACTTACCGTCGGTATTTTGAACGGTTTGATCCCGATGTGTTTGCCGAGAGCTATCTTCCACCCAAATCTTCCTATCAAAAGGACAGCGAAAAAAGCGATGAGGAGGAAGAAACGGAAAAGTACATCATTGACCGGGAACAACTCCTCCATTACTTTGAGGGAGAAGACGGCCTGATAAAGTATGTTTTCGGATACCGCTGCCGGCCCTCTCAGACGACTATGGCCCTGGCGGTCTGCGACGCTTTTAATCAGGAAGATTATCTTTTGGCCGAAGCGGGTACCGGTACCGGCAAAACCATTGCTTATCTGATGCCTTCCGTACTGGAGAGCCTTTACGGTCACGAGCCTGTGATTATCAGCACGCATACGATCCACCTGCAGGATCAGATTATGAAAAAGGATATTCCGGAACTGAACGAGTGCTTTGGGGGCGCGATCCGCTCCGCGCTGATCAAAGGACGCAGTCACTATCTATGTTACCGAAAATGGGAAAATTCCTATGAAAATGAAGATCATGACGATGTCTTTTTCATGGCACGGATTCTTCCCTGGGTTTGTGATACCGAAGACGGCGACGGTGACGTTCTCAATCTCAATTCCTTTGAAAAACGGGTCTGGAACCGTTTTTCTGCCGCTTCGGAAAATTGTCTCGGTGTACGCTGTCCGTATTATCATGGCCGCTGTTTTGTACGGCGGGCCCGTCGTGAAGCGGAACAGGCGCATCTGATCGTTATCAACCATTCCTTATTGCTGACGGATTCCGTCATGTGTGGCGGTATCCTGCCGAAAACTGATTATCTTATTATAGATGAAGCGCATCAGCTGGAAACCGTGGCGGAAAACTGTTTGGGCAGTTCTTTTTCCTTTTTTGATCATACCGGCGTCCTTTCAGAACTGAACAGTGTTTTGCAGAAGCTTTACCGCCGTATTTCCTTCCCCGGTTTATACGCTACGGAACAGACCCTTGAAAAGATCCGGGAAAAACAGACTTTTCTTGAAGAGCTGATGGAAAATCTGAAAACCAACGGCGATAAAGGTAAAGATTGCTTTTTCGCCCTGAAAGAGATGATGGAAACCTGCGCCCGCCGCAGCAACGGAATTTTCCGTACGCTCCGCATTGATGAGCAAGTTCGGAACAGCGCTTTCTGGATAGATGCTGAAGTGGCGTTGGAAAATCTGGCGCTGTGGTATGAAGAAATCCGGAATCTGTTGAATAAGACCGCCGCGGTTTTTGAGGAAGAACTGGAAGAAGACGGCTATGAAAACGATAAAATCCGTTTTTCCGTGGCACGGAGCAGCTGGTGTGAGCACACCACCTCCCTTGCCGCTTTTCTCGGAGGAGAAGAAAAGAATGTTGTCTCCTGGCTGGAAGAGGGGAATGAACGGACACTTTATCCCATTTTGAAAACGGCGCCGCTGATGATCGACGAAGCATTGGCGGAAGCGCTGTATCGTTATAAAGAAAGCGTCATTTTTGTTTCCGCGACGTTAAGTGTAAAGGGAAATTTCCGGTATTACCGCCGTACCTGCGGTGTGGATCTCGCGGAAAAGGAAGTTAAAGAGTTATTGCTGGAATCTCCTTTTGATTACGATCATCAGTCGGTACTTTTAGCCGCCACCGACGTTCCTTTGGTGGGTTCCGTTTCGGAATATGAATATCTGGAAGAAATTTCCGAAACGATCATTTCTCTCACCGCCGCATCCCAAGGCCGGGCGTTGGTCCTGTTTACTTCTCATATGCATCTCCGGGAGGTTTTCCGTCGGGTGGAGCGTCCTTTAGCGGAAAAAGGCGTTACGGTATTGGCTCATGAGATCAGCGGTAGTCGTAGCACACTGCTGAAACGTATGCGGGAAGATAAAAAGACGGTGATTCTCGGTGCCAACAGCTTTTGGGAAGGTATTGACGTGGCCGGTGAAAATCTCAGTTTGCTGGTGATTGTGCGCTTGCCGTTCTGGCCGCCGGATATTCCCACCATCGCGGCAAAAATGGATCGTCTGAAAGCGGAAAACCGCAATGCCTTCGGTGAACTGAGCCTGCCTCAGGCCATCATCCGTTTTAAGCAGGGCTTCGGACGTTTATTGCGGAAGGAGGATGACCGCGGTGTTATCTGTGTGCTGGATAAACGCATTTACGAAAAGCGATACGGCAGTGACTTTGTGGACTCCCTGCCGGTTTCCAGATTATACCGGGGCACTGTGAAAGAAATCGCTCATCTGATCGAGACGAAGTTATAAATTAAGACTGCGGGCATATATTTAAGTAAAATCAAACTGAGGTGGTTTTATGCGCGTTTTGTTTTTTAAGGTGCCCGCGGGTCTGAAACGGATTCTGCGGAAATTCATTCATTGATTTCAAGGAATATTTCAGACGGATTAATTACATAAATCTCAAAGGAGGAGTTCACAGTGTTTTGTGAACTCCTCCTTGACGCGAAGAAAACAGGTGTTGTCCGACGGTAGACGTAGGACTGAAAAGGAAAAGAAAATGTTGAATATGGAATGTCCCTGTAAAAAGAAGAAATGTGAACGTCACGGCGATTGTGATGCCTGCCGGGCGTATCATGAGACATCGAAACGTCCGCCTTATTGCGAGAGAAAAAAACGCCGGAAGAAGTTGTTTTCAGCGTCGGAGTCAATGTCTCAGGAAAAGAATAACAGTGATAAATGATGATTAAATCCTGCCGCAGATTTCACCGAGAAATGCGGCGGCACCGATAAGAACCATTTTTTGCATCATCAGTCCGGAGTTGAGCTCCCCAAAAAAGACGGTGCAGAGGAGAACGGTTAGTAAAACCGCGGTGGAGAGGACAAGAATATGGCGGAAGCGAAAAAACGGTGTGGATCTCGCGATGTAATACGCCCCGGCAAAAACGGCAAGTCCCAGACAGAGGTTGGAAAAAACCGTAAGGATTTTCGTGGCTAAGGGAATGTAAGTAAATACCATGCTAAAAAGCAGTGCCATTGAAAAGGTGAGGGCGGCGGTGATCAAATAGGCGTAAAAATATGTTCTTTTTATGGAAAACCGGTGCATTTCATTCCTCCTTTAAGAAATATATAAAATATTTACTCTCTTTAGCTTGACGTTTGAAGAGAAAAACAATAAAATATAATATGATATACTTCAATCAAATATTACTGTGAGGTTAAAATCATGGAAACAAAAATTGATAAGCCCAGAATTGAAGCTGCTTTCAGAGAAATTCTTCTTGCCATTGGTGAAGATGTTGACCGTGAAGGATTGAAGGAAACACCTTCCCGTGTTGCCCGTATGTATGAAGAAATCTTTTCCGGGCTTCACGCGGATCCCAGTGAGCATCTGCTGAAACAGTTCTCCGCGGAACACCATGATGAAATGGTGTTGATTAAAGATATTCCCGTTTACTCAATGTGCGAACATCATTTTATGCCCTTTTACGGGGTGGCTCACGTCGCTTATATTCCAAGAAAAGAAGGGGCCATTACCGGTCTTTCCAAAATCGCCCGTACCGTGGAAGGCTATGCCAAACGTCCTCAGGTACAGGAACGTCTTACCACGGAAATTGCCGATGCCATTATGGCGCGGCTGAATCCTCAGGGTGTTCTTGTTGTGATTGAGGCGGAGCATATGTGCATGACCATGCGCGGTGTGAAAAAGCCCGGTTCCAAAACGATTACTTCCGCGGTTCGCGGAAACTTCAAAAAGAGCGCGGCGACCCGTTCGGAAGCTTTTGCGCTGATTAACGGCAAATAAAAGAAAAACGGTATCGGTAAGAGACGGAACAGAGTTTTCCGTTTGAAAATGGCCGCTACCGTGTTTTGAGGAACCAAAGCCAAACAGGAAGGGAAAACAACAATAGAATATACGAGGTGTAAGTATGAAGTTTCTTTCTGCCCTGAAAGAGTTGATTGTTACTCTTGTTCTGGCAGTTCTGATTGCTGCGGTCCTGAAGTTTTTTATCATCGATTCCTGTAAAATCCTTTCGGAATCCATGGCCTCAACACTGAACACCAATGACCGGATCATCATTTTCAAGCTTGCCTATTCTTTTGAGGAACCGGAACGGGGTGATATTATCACCTTTGAACCTCCGGCTGAAATGGATGAGGGTAAAGACTTTATCAAACGTATTATCGGCTTGCCCGGCGAAACGGTGGAAGTCCGCTCCGGTGAAGGTGTTTATATCAACGGTGAGTTTCTGGAAGAACCCTATATTGAGGAAATTCCCAATTACGATTTCGGTCCTGTGACGGTGCCGGAAAACAGCTATATCGTTTTCGGTGACAATCGGAACCGCAGCGCCGACAGTCATTACTGGTCTTATCCTTATATCACTTTTGATGATATTGACGGCAAAGCGATATTGCGCTATTTCCCCTTTGATGATATGACGTTGTTCAGAACGGTGGATTATTGAAATGAAGATACTGATTGTAAATGACGACGGATTCCGGGGGAAGGGGCTTCACGCGCTGATCCGTGCGTTAAAAGACGAACATGATCTGACCGTTGTCGTCCCCGATTCGGAGCAGAGCGGAAAAAGCCATAGCATGACATTTCTTGATCCGGTGTATCTTGACCGATTTTATATTCCCGAAGCGGATTATGAGATTTATACGGTAAAGGGAACCCCCGGTGACTGTGTTATCATGGCGCTGAGCCAGATCATGGAAGAACCTCCGGATCTTTTGATTTCCGGTATCAATAAGGGTTATAACGCCGGCGCATCCATCGTTTATTCCGGGACGGTTTCCGCCGCTTACGAAGGCGCTTCAAGGGGAATCCCTTCTTTCGCGCTTTCCGCGGACTTTATGGACGCTGATTTTGATTTGACGGCCAAAATGTTTTCAAAAATGATGCCGGCTATCTTGAAAGAAGAGGTCGGTAAACCGTTTTTCTATAATATCAATTTCCCCTCGGTGTCTTTGGCGGATTTGAAAGGAATCCGCAAAACGACCATTGCCTCGGACCTTGTAACGGAATGTATGGAAAAGCGGACAGACCCTTTTTTCCGTGATTACTACTGGCACGCTTATGACAGCAGTGATCAAAAGAAACGTATTGTAGAACCCGGCAGTGATATGGAAGCTCTTCACGAAGGCTATATTTCCGTTACACCGCTAAAGCTGGACTATCTGGACAGGGAAAAGTTTGAGCGGATGATGGGATTCAGCGACGTCTTTGCCGAGATAAAAGCGATGAAATGAGCTCTTTGTCGAGGGCACCGCTGATGTAGAGAGTAAAAAAATAAAGAAGTAAGAACAGAAATGCAGACAGTATCATGGACCATAGATTCGTGATATTTGTCTGCATCATGTATTTTTCAGCAGGTAAAATGACGATGAATCCCGCCGCGACGGCAAGGATCGGAGCGAAATAGGTTTTCAATACGGAAATCCGGAAATGGGTCAGACGTTTCAGATAGATATAATTGAGGGCGAAAATCAATATATCGTTGGCGATAAAGATTACCATAAAGCGTTCAATGGAAAATATACCGTAAATGCCGAAAAAAATCAGGGCGGCAAGATATAAAAAATCCGCGGCGCAGTAATGAACAAAAAGCCGTGAAAACCGATTCATGCCTTGCAAAATGGTGATAATGGGTTGCTGTAAATAAAGAAAAATGCCGCCGAGAGATAAAAAGGCAAGGTAATATCCGGCCTGTGGCGAGGCGAAAAGCAGTCCGCAGATTTCTTCGGCATAATAGAATAAAAGAGCGAGAATCGGCAATGCCGTAAAATTCGTGAAAAGAATGCTTTTACCGATTCGCTCGTTGCGCAGACGGAGGTTTCCGCTGCCGTTCGCCGCGGCGATGGCCGGCATCAGCGGCGTTGTGAGTGCTCCCGTGACAACGGAGGGAAGGTGCAGAACCGTAAGGGCCACACCGGCGAAAAGGCCGTAAAAAGTGGCGGCGTCCCCGATGGAAGCTCCCTGGGAAATGAGAATCCGGGGAATGATCACCGCCTGAAAGGCCGAGGTCAGAGAGATCACAATGCGGCTCATTGTGATTGGTGCTCCCGTCCGGAGCATATTTCCTGCGAGATCTTTTTGGAACGTTACTTTTCTCTTTAACCGCATTTTTCGATATTTCCGAAGTAAATAAGCTCCTCCGCAAAGCTCCGCGATGAATGAAGCTAAAGAAAACCCGACGATGAGAACTGTCAGGGAACAGCGGGAACGGAGAAGAAGGGAGATGAGAAGAATCCCGGCGATCATCCGGGCGAACTGTTCGGCGACCTGACTTTTGCCGATGAGGGAGGAGAGTCTGGATCCCTGAAAAAATCCTCTCAGTGCCGAAAAGGCGGAAATCAGAAAGACCGTGGGAATAAGCACGAGAAAACCCGGCAGAACGCGGCTGTCGGAAAATATTATGTCCTTAAACAGGGGAAAGAGACCAAAAGTAAGCAACGTTACAGCCAGACCGTTCAGAACCAGCAGAACCGCGCCGGTGTGGAAAATATCCTGAATCTTTTGCTCATCCGTTTCCGCGCTGATAAAATTGGAGATCGCCAGAGGAATCCCCAAAGACGCGATAACAATTAAAAAAGAGTAAAAGGGCATCATAAGTTCGGTGAGTCCCAGACCCTCCGCGCCGATCAGGCGGATCATGATCCCTCTGTAAATCAGGCTCATCAGCTTTACCGCGGAATTGGTAAAGATCAATACGGCGGTGCCGTATAAAATGGTTTCTTTTTTCATGTATTTCACCGATACAGGTTACGAAAAAAAGATGAAATTTATACGTATTTTTTTTGTTGAAATTAAAGGATTTTATGAATTTGTATCAAATATATAAGGTGGAAGTTTGCATTTAATCTTAGGAGGTTCATAATGAAAGTATATCCGTCCGAAAAAATCAGAAATGTTGTCCTCGTTGGTCACCAGGGTACCGGCAAAACTTCAGTGGCCGAATATATGGTCTATAATACCGGCAGTCTTTCCAGACTTGGTAAAGTGGACGAAGGAAACAGTGTTTCCGACTATCTCCCCGAAGAAGCGAAAAAGAAAATTTCGATCAGCACCTCTCTGCTGGCATTTGAACATAAAGATTGTAAAATTAACCTGCTGGATACTCCCGGCTTTATGGATTTCTATGGCGACGTCAAAGGCGCTCTGCGTATTGCCGATTGTCTCCTGATGGTTGCCGACGCTGTTTCCGGCGCTCAGGTCAGCACCGAGCTGATCTGGAAAGAAGCGGACAAAAGAAAAACTTCCCGTTTCGTTCTGGTCAACAGAATGGACAGAGAAAACGCCGATTTCGATAAAGCACTGGAATCTTTGAGAAGCGCTCTTACTATGGACATCGTTCCCGTTCAGATTCCCATCGGCGCCGGTGAAACTTTCTCCGGTGTTGTGGATATTGTGGAAATGAAAGCTTATACCTATGAAAAAGGCAAAGCCAAGGAAATCGATATTCCCGCGGAACTGGAAGACGATATTGAAAATTATCGCGAAATGCTGATGGAAGCCGCCGCTAACGGTGACGATGATCTTCTGGAAAAATATCTCGATACTCTGGAACTGGATCACGATGAAATCGTGAAAGGCCTGAAAGCCGGTATCAAAAACGGCGAACTGGCTCCCGTTTTCGCTTGCGGCGCTCTTACCGGTATCGGTATTGACAAGATTACCGACGCCATCTGCGCTTATGCTCCCAATCCGTTGGAAGCTTCCGAAGAAATTGATGCCGATGCTCCCTTCGCTAATTTGGTATTCAAAACCATGACCGACCCCTATGTGGGCAAAATCAGCTTCTTCAAAGTGATGCAGGGGAATTTCAAAGCCGAAGGTACCCTCTATAATAGCACCAAAGACGTTGATGAAAAGATCAGCTCCTCCGGTACGATGTGCGGTAAAACGCAGATCGCCATGAACGAATTTAAAACCGGCGATATCGGTATGCTGGCCAAAATGCCCCGTGCCGGCAGCGGTGACACTCTCTGCACCAAATCCAACCCCGTAAATCTGGAAGGGATCAAATATCCCGTTCCCACTTATACCATTGCTATCGCGCCGAAATCCAAAGCCGACGAAGATAAACTCGGCAACGCTCTGACTCGTCTGTTGGAAGAAGACCCCACCCTCAAACTTGAAAAGAACAAAGAAACCAAACAGACCCTTCTTACCGGTCTCGGCGAAGCTCATGTGGGTATCGTTATCGACCGTCTTGCCAAGAAATTCAGCGTAGAAGTTGAAAAAGAACCGGTGAAAGTTCCTTACAGAGAAACCATCCGCGGCGCTGCCAGAGATATTCAGGGCCGTCATAAGAAACAGTCCGGCGGTCACGGTCAGTTCGGTGACATCATCGTTGATATGGAATACTGCCCCGACAGCGACTTTGAATTTACCGAAACCATCTTCGGCGGTTCCGTTCCCAAGAACTACATTCCCGCCGTTGAAAAAGGCTTCCGTGAAGCCATGGAAGAAGGGATCCTCGCCGGTTATCCCGTAACCAACATCAAAGTCAACCTCAAAGATGGTTCCTATCATCCCGTGGACTCCTCGGAAATGGCCTTCAAGATCGCGGCTTCCCTGGCCTTCAAAAAAGGCTGCGAAGTGGCGAAACCCATTCTCCTTGAACCCGTGATGGATGTGGAAGTTCTCGTTCCCGATCAGTTCATGGGCGACATTATGGGCGATATGAACACCCGCCGCGGCCGTGTTCTTGGTATGGAGAAAGCCGAAGAAGACGGTCTCCAGTGCATCCGTGCTCAGGCTCCGCTTTCGGAAATGTACACCTACGCCATCGACCTTCGCTCTATGACTCAGGGCAGAGGCTCCTTCAGCATGGAATTCCACGCTTATGAAGAACTTCCCCAGAACCTGGCGGAAAAAGTCATCGCCGCCGCCAAAGCCGAAAAAGAATAATTTCAGCAACATTAAAACCGCCGGTCAGCACACCGGCGGTTTTTTTATGTTTCCTTTGATAAACGTGTCTCTCTATATCTTGATCTGTTGACAAAGGCGCGGCCTTTCGATATGATGGAAAGACAAAGGAGATGTGAGTATGAACTTATTGCTCGTGGAAGACGATGAAAGTTTGAATCACGCCATACGTCGGAAGCTCGAAAAGGAAGGGTATGTCGTATATTCCGCTTTTTCCGAAGGGCAAGCGTTGTCGCTGAACCGGACGGAAAAGATGGATCTGGTCATCTGTGATGTGGGTCTCCCTGACGGAAACGGGATGGATTTTTGCCGCAGAGTTCGGGCGGAAAGCGATGTAATCTTTCTGTTCTTGACGGCGCTGGATACGGAAGGGGATATACTCCGGGGCTACAAAGCCGGCGCCGATGATTATATGACAAAACCCTTTTCCCTGGATGTGCTTGTTTCCAAAGTTCGTGTTCTGTCAAAGCGTATCCGTCCCGAATCGCCGGAAAGCCTTGTTTCCGGCTCCATCGTTTATTTGCTGGCTGAAAACAGGGTGATGAAAGACGGTGAATATCTCAATCTCACCGCCAAAGAACAGAAGCTTCTGATTTATTTCATGGAGAATCCGAGGAAGGTCTTATCGAAAAATCAGCTGTTGGAATCTCTCTGGGACATTGACGGTGATTTTGTCGATGACAATACGCTTGCCGTAAATATCCGTCGCCTCCGTGAAAAAATGGAAGAGGATCCATCGAAACCGGTTCGGATCAAGAATATCCGGGGTCTGGGCTATATCTGGGATGAGGAATGTGTGAAAAGATGAAACGTAATGTTGTAATCCTGATAGGAATCAATTTGATATGGACCGCGGCTTTCGCGGTGTTGGGTTTTTCCCTGATATCCGATGTCTATGAGCGTGAAATGGACACAGTTAAACAGCTTATCGGCAGTGTGATTGCCGAATATCCCGAAGCGGAAGAGGTGCTGATGTCTTCCTTGGAAAAAGACGATCCCAAGGCAAAGGCCCACGGGGAAGAACTGATGGTTCCTTACGGTTATCACGACACCGTTTCTTTTTGGGATGCTTCCCGATATGAGTATTCCCTGTATCGGTTGGTTTTGTTGTCGTCGCTGTCGTTTTTTATTCTCAGCTTTGCCGGCTGTTTCTTTTTGTGGCGTTTGAAAAAGCAAAGAGAGGCCCAGGAAAACCAGATTTTATTTCTTCTGGACGGATGCCTCACCGACGCTTTTCCCGAAGACAGTGATTTTAAAAAACTGAAAAACGACCATTTTGCCGATACGATTCAGAAACTCTCTCATAAACTCCAATGGAAAACAGAGCGTCTGAACGAGGAGCGCGACGCCACCAAAACCTTGGTGACAGATATTTCTCATCAGCTCAAAACACCTATCAGCGCTTTGAAATCCTGTTTTTCCATGGCCATGGAAAGTTCTTCGCCGTCGGAAAAAGAGGAGTTTCTGGGGAGGTGCCGTCTTCAGATCGGGAAACTGGAATCTCTTTCCGCCTCCCTGATTCAAATTTCAAGGCTGGAAAGTAAAATGATTACGCTACAGCCGGAAACTGTATCTCTGGTGGAACTCCTCATCAGCGCCGTGAATACCGTTTATCCGAAGGCCTCGGAAAAGAATATGGAAATCATTACGGAAGAATTTACCGATGAAAAACTCTGTCTGGATAAAAAATGGGTGCCGGAAGCTATTTCCAATATTCTGGATAACGCGGTGAAATATAGTCCGGAGCATACGCCGGTTCTGATCCGGGTGCATAAGCTGTACAGCTTTGTCCGCATAGAGATTGAGGATCAGGGAATCGGTATTTCCAGGGAGGAGAAAAACAAAATCTTTCAGCGTTTTTACCGCGGCCGTCATGAAGTTGTCCGGAATCAGGATGGTTCCGGCGTGGGACTTTATCTCTCCCGGAAAATTCTGGAGGACAGCGGCGGCTCCGTTTCGGTGGGTTCCGTTTCCGAAGGAGGGAGCCGGTTTATCGTTCAGCTTCCGCGGTCTGTAAGCTCATTGTAAGAAACCGGATTTATAATGAATACATGACGTAAGGAGGTACTCATTATGAAAACCGTTTTAAAAACAAAAAATCTCTGCAAATATTACGGTTCCGGCGAAAATCAGGTAAAAGCCGTGGATCATGTGGATCTTGAGATTCCTCAGGGAATGTTTCTTTCCATTGTGGGGAAATCAGGCAGCGGCAAATCAACGCTTCTCCATTTGCTCGGCGCGCTGGATACGCCCACTTCCGGTGAGGTATGGATCAATGAGCAAAAGATTTCCAATCTTTCCGGGGAAGAACTGGCGGTGATTCGCCGCCGGGAAATCGGCTTCATTTTTCAGGATTTCAATCTTGTGCCGTCATTGACGGTCTGGGAGAATATTGTCCTGCCGCTGGGACTGGATCACCGTCGTGTGGACGAAAAATATGTGGCGGATATTATAAAAACCCTCGGTATGGAAGCTAAAACCGGAAATCTGCCAAACACGCTTTCCTGCGGTCAACGGCAGAGAACCGCCATCGCCCGGGCCATTGCCGCCAAACCTTCGGTGATTCTTGCCGATGAACCTACGGGCAATCTCGATTCCCAGACCGGTGATGAGGTCATTGCTCTTTTAAAACTGTCGGCGAAGAAATACGGGCAGACGCTGGTGGTGATCACCCATGATGAGGATATTGCCCAGATGGCGGATCACACCATTGTAATTGAAGACGGTCGGGTGGTGAGATAAATGGTTTCCGAAAGAAAACTCGCATTAAGCCGCATCCGTCATCAAAAGAGCCGTACTTTGCTGACGGTGATCGCCATTCTCCTGATGACTGTTTTACTGATGGGTCTCGGTACAACGGTGATGGGTCTGATGGATCTGAACCGACGGGAGGCTATGGCGGAAAACAATATTCACGCCGTGTTCAGAAATCTGAACAATCAGCAGGTCGCTGTATTGAAAAATCACAAGGAAGTGGAAGCTCTGGAGACCGATGAGATTTTCGCAACGGTGGAATACGGAAAAATCAACGGCTATCTGACTTTTAGGCAGTCGCTGAAAGACGGCATTTATCACGGAACCGGTAATCTCATCGAAGGCCGCACGCCTCAGAGTGATAATGAAATCAGCGCTCCCAAAGCCTTTTTCGAGCGGATCGGTGTGGAACCGTCTGTGGGCAATCGCTTTACCTTATCTTTCCGTCCCGGCGGTGAGGGAATTATTCAGACCCGGGAATTTGTGATCTGCGGGATTCTATCTGGAACAGATTATTCAAAGCTCGATGTCAGCGATGCTCATATCGCCTACAGTGCTGAAATTTCCGAATCTATGATCCGGGAATATTTCTCCGAGGATCAGAGATCCTATTATGCCAATCTGCGCGTTTACGGTGAAAAGGATCTGAATTACGATGAGATAAGGGATGTGATCGGCCAGATTGCCGCGGATATCGGTTGTGATGAAAACAGTATCACTTATAATAACGATTATCTTTATGTGATGACCGATCCCGGTTCGGAAATGACCGCCATCGTTGCCTTTATCACGCTTCTGATCGTTCTTTTTTCCGGTCTGGTGATTTACAGCATCTATTATGTTTCGGTCATTACCGATGTCCGCGAGATCGGGAAATTGAAGGCGCTGGGAGCTACCGGGAAACAGATCCGGAAAATGCTTCTGACGGAAGGGATCATCGTTTCCGCTTTCGCCCTTCCTCCGGGGATGCTTATCGGATATCTGATTCCCCGGATTTTCCTCCCGTTGATTTTCGGAAAACTTTCCGATAGCTTTTCTCCGGATGTTTCCGTTGAGCATCTGCAAATGCTTTCCCCTGTTGTGATCCTACTGGTCATCGTCGCTGTTTTATTGACGGTGGTCATTTCCTTGCTGCGTCCCATGCAAATGGCGTCCAAAATTTCTCCCATTGAGGCGATTCGTTATCAGGAAAGCAAAGTGCCGTTGAAAATCAAAGGAAGCCAAAAGCATCGTTCGGTAACGCTGTGGCGTCTGACGTCGGCAAATCTGCGGCGCAATAAAAAACGCACGGTGGTGACGATGGTTACGATGGGACTGAGCTGTGTTCTGTTTCTGAGCTTCGCCGCTATGCTGAACAGCGCGAGAGCGGAAGATATTGCCAGAAGGGAAGTGCCGGAAGGGGACTTCCGGCTGTACATCGACTGCAACTGGAACGATAAGGAGTATCCGGAAACCAATCTCGACCGCATTCAGCAGAATAATCCCTTGAACGATGAGCTGATGGCGGAGTTGAAAGCACTCTCCGGCGTTGAGAAAATCACTGTCTGCGAGAGCGTTCTGGTCGGTTCGGATTTTTCCTCGGAACTATTTGAAGACGGCAAGCGCGTGGATCTCTCCTGTTTTTCCAAAGAAGACGCGAAGGATTATAAAAAGGAAATCAAGCGGGGCACCTTGGATTACGAAGCCATGACGGCGGAAAACGGGGCGATTTTTACTTCCGATACCTTTATGGATCAATACGGTCTGAAAATCGGCGATACCCTTGATCTTGTTGTGTACGACGGAGATCGACAGATCCCGCTGACGATTAAGGTCACGGGAAGTGTGGATGCCGGCGGCAGCAGTTATTTCCTCGTCCCCGAGGAGGTTTTCCGGAATCTTGGTCTTGAAAGCAACGCGGTAACCGATTTCAATATTTATGTATCGGAACCGCAGTATGACGGATTAAAGTCTTATCTCACGGAAATAACCGCCGAAAACGAATTTTTCGCGTTGTATTCCTTGGATGAGGAAATGAAAATCGGTCAGACTGCCGTCAATATCATTAAGTATCCCATGTACCTGATCCTCGGTATGGTGGCGATCATCAGTTTTATGAACCTGATCAATACCATGATTACGAGCATCATTACGAGAAAGCGTGAGATCGGCGTGCTGCAGGCCATCGGTCTTTCAGATCGCCAGCTGAGAAAGATGCTCGATTGCGAAGGGATGGTATTTACCGTCGGTTCGCTCATTGCCGCGCTGACGGCGGGCAATTTCTTCGGCTATATGCTGTTCCTTTGGGCAAAGTCTTCTCATATGATGAGCATCAGTCAATATCATTATCCTCTTTGGGAAACGGTGGGACTGGTCGCTGTCTTTATTATTGGTCAGATCGTTTGCTCCCGTCTGATCCAGCGGAGAATCCGCAGGGAAAGCCTGATCGATCGGATCCGTCACGGAGAATAATTTCCATGAAAAAACCCCGGTTTGCAGTAACGCAAACCGGGGTTGATGTTTATAAGGAACGATTATTCCTGATTTTCATTGTTCTTTTTGTTGTGCTTTAAGGCGATGAGACAAGCAACGATAAAACCGCCCCAGAGACCGCCGCAGCCGATGATCATCATAACAATAGCGCTTGTCGGCATATTATTCAGCCTCCTTTACATTTGTTTCTTCGGGAATATTGCGGTAACCTTCTTTGCCGCGAATCGCCGTGAGAATAATGGTAACGACGACGCCGACAGCCAGCATACCCCAACCGAAAATGTTGATATCAAGAGACATGTAGCCGCCGTAACCGGAATGAATGATGTTGTAGCCATTCAGGATGGTCATAATGCCGAGACCGATCACGGTAACGATCTTAATGGCGTAGATCCACCATTTGCCGATGCTGAAATTGGAGAAGGAGTTGGCTTCTTTGCGGATTTTTTCCATATTGAAGAACCAGCCGATCAGAACAACTTCGAGGAAGCCGGCGGCAGCAATGCCGATGTTATTGATGAAGTGGTCGACAATATCCAGGATGTTCAGACCGGCGCCGGTGATGAACAGGAAGCTGATCAGGAAAGAGGGAACCAGCACGATGGTGCATGCTTTTTTATGATTCAGTGCGAATTTGTCTTCAATACTGGAAATAACAGCCTGGAAAATGGAAATTTCCGAGGTGACACCGGCGGTGAACAGAGCGCCGAAGAAGCAGAGACCGAAGAAAGCGTTTAACCCGGGAAGTGTGCTGATGGCGGTGGGGAAGGTCATGAATGCCAGACCGACGCCTGCGCCGGCAACTTCGGAAATATCAACGCCCTGAGCGAAAGCCATGTAACCCATGATGCTGAAAACGCCGATGCCGGCGAAGATTTCAAAACCATGGTTGGCCGTGGCCGTGATGAAAGCCGTGTTGACCACATCGGTTTTCTTAGGCAGGTAACTGGAATAGGCCAGCATGATACCGAAACAGATCGAAAGACTGAAGAAGACCTGTCCGTAAGCGGACACCCAGACGCTGGGATTTTTCAGTGCACTCCAATCGGGAGTGAACATATAGGCAAGACCGTCAACGGCACCGGGCAAGGTGAGGCCGCGGATAACCAGGATCACGATCATGACCACGAGGATCGGCAGGCAGATTTTGCAAGCCATGTTGATGCCGCGGTTGATGCCGCGGTAAAGGATGAATGCGACAATGGCCCAGATAATAAAGAAGGGGATCAGAAGATGTGTCTGGATGCCGCCGAGCTGATGAGCGGATTCGGATAAGCCAAGGAAGTTTACGAAGAATCCGGTGGGATCCGCGCCCCAGCTCATGTTAAAGGAGAACCCGATGTAGCAGAGAACCCAGATGACGATGGCAGTGTAATAAATACTGATGATGAACGCGCAGAAAGTCTGCCACCAGCCGAGCCATTCAAAGCGTTTGTTCAGTCGGGCAAAAGCTGCGCCGGCGCCGCCTTTGTAGGTTTTACCGATGGTGTATTCCAGAATCAGGATGGGAATACCTGCGGTAAGGATAACAAAGAAGTAGGGGAGCAGAAATGCCCCGCCGCCGTTGGTCGCCGCGATATATGGGAATCGCCAAATGTTTCCCAAACCGACGGCGGAACCGATTGCAGCCAGAATAAAGCCGATTTTCGAATTCCATTGATCTCTCAAAACAATACCTCCCTTGCCGGTAAATGCATGCATCGCTTGGCCTCAACCTGCATTTTACCGTATACAAATAAATAAAAAATATAAATAACATGACAATTATAGTCAATAACCGTCGGAATGTCAAATGAATTTGTATAAAATATGTATTTATTTCACAAGATTCATGTATATATCGTTGATTTTGAAATTGATTCTCATTTTTATTGACGGATATTTCCATTTATGGTAATATGATAATGGTTTTCAAATTGAAATGAGGTGAGTCTGTGACCTATAAAACAAAACAAAGCCAGGAAATTCTTTCCTGTCTTGCATATTATCAGGGCGCTCATGTCAATGTGCCGATGATCAGCCGGTATCTGGAGGACCAGGGGCATCCGGTCAGCGTCGCGACGATCTACCGCCATCTTGAAAAACTGGAAAAAAACGGTCTCGTCCGCAAGTTCATCGTGGATGGAAAGGCCGGCGCCTGTTTTCAGTATGTGGGAGATACCGCGGAGCACTGTTGTCAGCATTATCATCTAAAATGTGAAAAATGCGGTAAATTGATTCATCTGGAATGTAAAACCTTGGATACATTGGGAGATCATATTCTGAGAGATCACGGCTTCACCGTGAATTCCATGAAAACGGTTTTTTACGGCATCTGTAAAAACTGCGCGGAGGAAAAATGAAACGTTATTTTTTGGCTTTGATTTTAATCGGCGCATTTTTGTTTTCCGGATGCCAGACCCCTTCGGAAACAGCGGAGGAAACTATCGGATTGGCGGTGGTTTCGACGACGTTTCCCGGTTATGACTTTGCCCGGGCGGTGATCGGTGACAAAGGAACCGTAACCATGCTGCTCTCCCCTGGAGAAGAAACGCACTCCTTTGATCCGACGCCGGCGGACATTATTGATGTGGAAAACAGCGATCTTTTTCTTTATGTCGGCGGAGAATCCGATGACTGGGTCCGGAATCTGCTGTCTTCCATGGATACCGGCTCCATGAACGTCCTTTCTTTGATGGATTGTGTCTCTTTGTATGAGGAAGAGTCAAAGGCCGGCATGATGGAATCCCGGGGCCACGAGGAACATGAAGAAGAGGGTCACGAAACCGAATACGATGAGCATGTATGGACTTCTCCGAAAAACGCGGTTGTGATTGTCCGGGCCATTGAAAAAGAGGTTTGCGCTCTGGACCCGGAAAACGCCGGATATTACCATGAAAACGCCGACCGTTATGTGGAGGAACTGACAACGCTGGATCAGGCTTTCCGGGAAGTGGTGGATGAAAGTGAACATAAAGTCCTTCTTTTCGGTGACCGGTTTCCTTTTCTCTATTTTGTGAGAGAATACGGTTTGGATTATTACGCGGCTTTTCCGGGCTGTTCTTCGGAAACGGAGCCCAACGCGGCCACCATCGCCTTTCTTATTGATAAAGGCCGGGAAGAAAAAATTCCGGTCATTTTAAAAGAAAAAATGAGTAACGATAATATCGCTTCGGCCATTGCGGAAGAAACCGGCAGTAAAGTTCTGTCTCTTTATGCCTGCCACAATATTCCCGCCGAAGATTTTGAAAACGGGGAAACCTACGTTACCTTAATGGAAAAAAATCTGGCAGTGTTAAAGGAGGCGTTAAAGGGATGTCATTGATTTTATGTGAGGATCTGACTTTTTCCTATGAAGGAAAGGATGTTGTGAAAAACATTTCTTTTTCGGTGGAGAAAGGCGATTATCTCTGCATTGTCGGTGAAAACGGCTCCGGCAAAAGTACGCTGATGAAGGGCCTTCTTGGACTGAAACCCCATAAAAGCGGCAAAATAGAGTTCGGAGAAGGGCTTACCCGGAAGGAAATCGGTTATCTGCCGCAGCAAACACCGATACAGAAAGATTTCCCCGCCGGCGTCATGGAGGTTGTTCTCTCCGGTTCGCTGAATCAGGGCGGTCTCTTTCCGTTTTACCGCGGTGCCCAGAAAGAAAAAGCGAAGGCGGCCATGGAAGCGCTGCATATTACGGAATTGAAAAACCGCTGTTTTCGCGATCTTTCCGGCGGTCAGCGCCAACGTGTTTTGCTGGCCCGGGCGCTTTGCGCCGCGGGAACGCTGCTCTTTCTGGACGAACCGGTTACAGGTCTGGATCCTTTGGTAACGGAGGAATTTTACGGGCTGATTTCCCATATCAACAAAACAATGGGCATGACGGTGATTATGGTTTCTCATGATCTCCATTTCGCGCTGAGAAACGCGAATAAGATCCTCCATCTGGATCATGATTCCGTATTCTGGGGAACCACGGAAGAGTATCTCCGCAGTGACGCGGCAAAACATTTTTTGGGAGGAGAAATTCATGTTTGATCTGATAGCGTCGATGTTTTCCTATACTTTCATCCTCCGGGCCCTCATTGTCGGTTTGCTCGTATCCCTTTGCTCGGCCTTGCTGGGCGTAAGCCTTGTTCTGAAACGTTACTCCATGATCGGAGACGGTCTTTCCCATGTTGGTTTCGGAGCCTTGGCCGTGGCCATGGCGATGAACTGGGCGCCGTTAGCCGTGGCCATACCGGTGGTGATTATCGCCGCCTTCCTGTTGCTGCGGGTCAGTGAAAACAGCCACATCAAAGGGGATTCCGCTATCGCGCTGATTTCCACTTCCTCTCTGGCCATCGGGATTATGGCCATTTCTCTCTCCAAGGGGATGAACAGTGACGTTTACGGTTATATGTTCGGCAGTATTCTGGCGATGAGCAACGCCGATGTTCTGATGAGCGCCGCTCTTTCTGCGGTGGTGCTGATTTTGTTTATTGTATGCTACCATAAGATTTTTGCGGTGACCTTTGATGAGGACTTCGCCAAGGCCACCGGGATTCATGTGGGCCGTTATAATATGCTCATTGCTTTTTTAACAGCCATTACCATCGTTCTGGGGATGCGCATGATGGGGGCTCTGCTCATATCTGCGCTGGTGATTTTCCCGGCGTTGACCTCGATGCGGGTCTGCAAGCGCTTTCATTCCGTTGTTATCATTTCGGCGTTGGTATCTGTTTTCTGCTTCTTTATCGGTCTGACCGTATCTTATCTTTTCGCGACGCCTACCGGCGCTAGTGTTGTGGTGGTAAATATCATCTGTTTTGTAATTTTTTCACTGATCGGGTTTCTGAAAAACAGAGGTTGAAATAATGCTAATTACGTCCAAAGACAATCAATATATCCGTTTGATTAATGAACTGAAGAAAAAGAAATACCGGGAAAAATACGGAATGTTTCTCGCGGAAGGGAAAAGGCTCACCGAAGATCTGGTGTCATCCTCATTGGCACCGCATTTGCTGCTGTACGCCGAGGATTTTGACGATGTGGCTTTTCTTGAAAAAATCTCCCTGTCCGCTGATCATGTTTTCGCCGTGTCCCGTTCATTATTCGGAAAAATCGCGGAGACCCAGAACGATCAGGGAATTCTCGCCGTTTTTCCTGTTTTCTGTCCGGAACCGGATTCTTACGCACCGAAAAAACATGATCTGATGCTGATTCTGAACGGCGTATCCGATCCCGGAAATCTGGGAACGATCATCCGCAGCGCCGCGGCGGCCGGCGTTTCCGCCATTCTGATGGAAGAAGGATGCGTGGATCTTTATAATCCCAAAGTCATCCGCTCCACCATGGGTACGATTGCGAAAATCCCGGTATTTCAGGGACTGTCTCATGAAAAGATTCTTGATATTCTGAAAGAACGGAAGGTGAAAGTTTATCTTGCCGATCTGTGTGAGGCCGTTTCCTATGAGGACCTTCCCATTGATGAACCTGTCGCGGTGGTTCTGGGTAATGAAGGCAACGGCATCAGTAAGGACTGGCGTGATAAGGGATTTCCCGGCGTAATGATTCCGATGATGAACGGTGTGGAATCCTTGAATGTGGCCATGGCCGCGGGGATCATCGCCTTTGATCATCAGCGAAAGCTCAGGAAAAACTTGAAATAACACAATGGGTTTGGTATAATAATCTATTGATATGATGGAATGAATCCATCCTGTCACAGAATTATGTACCGTCCCTATGTGATGATAAGAATCTTTGCAGGGACGAAGATTCTTTTATTTTTATATCGACGAGTGTTGAAGGAGGAAACGACATTGGAACAGATGTTGGCGGACTTGAAACGAATTGAGGAAGAAGCGAAATCTCAGTTTGAACAAGTTGAAAATCAGGATGCATTAAATGATCTGCGCGTAAAATACCTTGGCAAAAAAGGTGAATTGACGGCAATTCTCAAAGGCATGGGCAAACTCAGCGGCGAGGACCGTCCCAAAGTCGGTCAGATAGCCAATGAAATCCGCCAGGCTTTGGAAGAAGTGATCGCGGCCAAAACCAAAGCGTTGAAAGAGTCGGCACTGAAAGAGCAGATCGAAGCGGAAAAAATTGATGTGACGCTGTCCGGCACAAAGATCGAAGCCGGCCATATTCATCCCATCAGCAAAATCATCGAAGAAATCAAAGAGATCTTTCTCGGCATGGGCTATGAAATCGGCGAAGGCCCCGAAGTGGAAAATGATTACAATAACTTTGAAGGTCTGAACCTTCCGAAAGATCATCCCGCCCGGGATATGCAGGACTCTTTCTATATTACCGAAGATACGCTGCTCCGTACCCATACCTCGCCGATGCAGGTGAGAACGATGGCGGCGAAAGTACCGGAATATCCCGTGAAAGTGATCTGCCCCGGCCGCGTATTCCGCAGAGACGATGACGCCACCCATTCCCCCATGTTCCATCAGGTGGAAGGTCTTGTGATTGATGAAAATATCTCCATGGCCGATCTGAAAGGGACGCTTCTCAAAGTGATGCGTCAGCTCTTTGGTGAAGACCGTGAAATCCGCCTCCGTCCCAGTTACTTTCCGTTTACCGAGCCCAGCACCGAAGTGGATGTTTCCTGCGGTATCTGCGGTGGTAAAGGCTGCCGTACCTGCAGTGATACCGGCTGGATTGAAATCTTAGGCGCCGGTATGGTCCATCCCAACGTCCTTGAAATGGCGGGCTACGACAGCACCAAACTCCGGGGCTTTGCTTTCGGTTTAGGTGTGGAACGCATTGCCATGCTGAAATACGGTATTGACGATCTTCGTGTTTTCTATGACAACGACGTTCGTTTCCTGGGAGAATTTTGAGGAGGCTTTTGAAAGATGAATGTATCCTATCAGTGGTTAAAATCCCTTGTTCCCGTGGATTGGAGTCCCGAAGAACTGGCGGACCGTCTGACCTTTGTCGGTCTCAGTGTGGAAGGGATTGAATATTTCAATAAAGGTATTAAAAACGTTGTTGTTGCTCAGATTAAATCCGTGGAAAATCATCCGGACCCCAAACATACCAAATGGCATGTCTGCAAAGTGGATGCCGGTAAAGGCGAAGATCTGACCATCGTCTGCGGTGCGCCCAATGTTCGTGTCGGCATCAAAGTGCCGCTGGCCCTTATCGGCGCCGATCTTCCCGGTGGTTTTCATATCGAAGAAGCCGACAAAGCCGGTGTGACTTCCGAAGGGATGCTCTGTTCCGTGACGGAACTGCAGATTCCCGAAGGTCTGGCCACAGCTGAAAGCGACGGCGGCATCTTTATCCTTCCCGATGACCTTACCGTTGGGGAAGATATTGTCACCGCTTTGAATCTTGACGACGCGATTCTTGAATTTGAGCTGACGCCCAACCGTGCCGACTGTCTTTCCGTGATCAACGTGGCCAGAGAAGTGGCCGCCATCAGCGGCAAGCCCCTGACACTGCCGGAAATCGAATTGCCCAAAGCCGAAGAGAATATCCATGATCTCGCCAAAGTGGAAGTCAAGGATAAAGACCTCTGTCCCCGTTACACCGCGAAAATGGTGAAAGATATTAAAATCGGTCCTTCGCCTATGTGGATGCGCCATCGTCTGGCCGCCGCGGGGATTCGTTCCATCAGCAATATTGTTGACATTTCCAACTATGTCATGCTGGAAATGAATCAGCCTTCCCATACTTTTGACTACGACACCATCGCCGGTCATCAGATTATCGTCCGCCGGGCCGAAGAAGGAGAAAAAATCATTACCCTTGATGATCAGGAACGCGATCTCACCAACGATATGCTTCTGATCTGTGACGGTGAAAAAGCCATCGGCGTTGCCGGTGTCATGGGCGGTCAGAATACCGAAATTACCGAAAATACAAAGAATATCCTCATTGAATGTGCTTATTTCTATCCCAAATCCATTCGTCTGACCTCGCGTAAACTGGGTTTGCCCTCCGAAGCGGCTTCCCGTTTTGAAAAAGGTATTGATATCGAAGCGGCGGAACGGGCTTCCGACCGTATCTGTCAGCTCCTCTGCGAATTGGCCGGCGGTACTTTGGTGGAAGGTACCATCGATTCTTATGAAGGTACTTTTGAAGAAGCGAAAGTCGATCTTATTTTCGATCATGCCCGCTCCACCATCGGTGTGGAAATTGCCGATGAAGCCATGGTACAGATGATGGACAGCCTAGCTTTTCAACATGAAGCCATCGAAGGCGGTCTTCGTGTCACCGTTCCCCATTACCGTGTGGACATCGAACGGGAAGTGGACCTCATCGAAGAAGTGGCTCGTCTGAACGGCTACGATAAAATTCCCGCCACACTCCCTAGCGGCCAGATGACCGAAGGGAAAAAGAACAAGAGACAGAAAATCACCGATAAAGTGCGGAACATCATGGTTTCCATGGGCTTTGACGAACTGGTGACCTACAGTTTCATGAATAAAAAGCATTATGATCAGCTGCTTCTGTCTGAAGATGATTCGCGCCGCAACAGCGTTGTGATTATGAACCCCTTCAGCGATGAGCAGGGTGTTGTACGCACCATGGTGCTTCCCGGCGTCATCAGTGTCGCCGCCAGAAACATGAGCCGCCGCAATCTGGATCTTTCCATCTTTGAAATTGCCAGCGGTTACTATCCCGTGGAAGGCGAAAAACTGCCCGAAGAAAAAGCCATGCTGACGGCGCTGGTCAGCGGTGAATTCAGCAAAGGCTGGAACGGTGAAAAAGCCGTGAAGGATTTCTATTATATGAAAGGTGTTCTGGAAGAGCTTTTGGCCGCTCTGCGTATTGACGGTCTCAGCGTTTCCACGGATCACATCGAACCCTTCCTGCATCCCGGCAGAGGCTGTGATGTTTTGATTGACGGTAAAACCGTGGGTTATCTCGGTGAACTTCATCCCGTAGTTGCCGCCAATTATGATCTGCCTCAGAAAGCCGTCGTCTTTGAATTGGATATGAGAGTTCTTGTTGAACGGGCGGATAAGGAAATCGTTTACGAAGCCATTTCCAAATTCCCCGCCGTCGAAATCGACCTTGCCTTTGTTGCAGACAAGGGTTTGGAAGCCGGCCAGATTGAAAAAACCATCACCGAGGTCGGCGGTGAATATTTAAAACAGATTAAGCTCTTTGATATTTATGAAGGGGACCGCATTGAAGCCGGCAAGAAGAGTCTTGCTTATAACCTCGTATTCCAGGCGAAAGAACGCACATTGAAAGCGGAAGAGGTCAGCGCTGTTGTGGAAACCATCAAAGAACAGCTGAATCAGAAATTCGGTATTGTCCTGCGCTCCTGAGGAAAAGAAAGGGGAATTGCCATGGCAGAACAGAAAAAAATTGCCGTTACCGTCGGCGGTCAGAGCTTCTATCTGAAAACCGACCATGATGACGCATATCTGATGGATCTGGCGAAAACCATCGACGGACGTATCGAAACGATGCGGGAAGAAAACCCGTCTTTAACCGTGGTAAAAGCCGCGGTGCTCATCTCCATGGAACTGTTGGATGAATATCGTCATCTGGAAACGGATTATGAAAATTTCCGGAAAGAAATGGAATCTTTGAAAATCTGAAACGGAGCGTGATTTTGTGAAATTAAAGGAAATTCATGAACTTGCCATTGCCATGGGCCGCGCGGCGGATCCCCGGGGCGAAAAAGGCATCCAAAAGGAATTGGATCGCCAGAAACGCATTTATGACAGCTTGAAAGGAAAAGAAAAGGAAGTTTTTCCCACGGAGTTACTGACCAATCCCTATGCCGATTCCCGCATCGTCAACGGCAGCGGTGAGGAAGAAATCAACGGTCTGATCTGCGGCGTGGACATGGAAACCCAGGAAATTTTATTGGCGGATCGCCTTCGGGAAAAAGGAGCGAACGTTGATATGGTGCTGACCCATCATCCCGAAGGAACCGGTCTTGTGGGACTCAGTGATATTATGGAAATGCAGTCTCAAATCTTTGCCGGAGAGGGAATTCCCGTTAATATCGCCGAAGGTGTGATGGCGCCCCGGATTGAGGAAATTCGCCGCCGTCTGATGGCTTCCAATTTTCAGCGGGCGGTGGACGCCGCCCGTTTGCTGGATCTGCCGATGATGAGTTCTCATACGCCCTGCGATAATCTGGTTCAGAAATTTCTCGATGACCTTTTCGCGGAAAAACAGCCGGAGACTGTTGGCGATATTATGGATCTTCTTTATGAAATTCCGGAGTATCAGATGGCCGGAGCCAATATGGACGGCCCCACCATTCTTTGCGGGAAGCGTGAGAATTCCTGTGGTAAGATTCTTTGTGAAATGACCGGCGGTACCGGTACGGCCAAAGAAATGTACCGTGAGCTTTCTGCCCGTGGTGTCGGTACTTGCGTATGCATGCATATGCGGGACGAAGCCAGAGA
This sequence comes from Clostridia bacterium, assembly GCA_051866595.1. GTDB lineage: Bacteria > Bacillota > Dehalobacteriia > UBA7702 > UBA7702 > UBA7702. The sequence continues at coordinate 32,751 of JBJDXI010000054.1, read as the reverse complement.
AGAAGCTGAAAAATACCATATCAACGTTGTGATTGCCGGCCATATGGCCAGCGACAGTATTGGTTTGAATCTGTTCCTTGACGCGTTGAAAGCCCGTGGCGTGGAGATTATCGCCGCTTCCGGTCTTCTGCGTGTGGAACGTAATTGATTTGGAGAAATGTATTGATGAATACAGAATTACTGCTGCCCGCGGGAAAACCGGAATCGCTGAAAGCAGCCGTTGCCAACGGTGCCGACGCGGTTTATCTTGCAGGTAACCGTTACGGTGCCCGGGCCAACGCGGGAAATTTTGATGAAAGCGAAATGCGTTCCGCAGTAAAATTATGTAAAAAATACGGTGTTCGTATCTACGTGACAATGAACACGCTGATTGCCGATGGGGAAATGGCAGACGCCTTGGATTATGTGAAATTTCTCTATGACATTGGCATTGACGGTCTGATTGTTCAGGATATTGGTCTGGCAGGGGCGGTGAAAACGCTCCTGCCTGCTTTGCGCTTGCACGGCAGTACCCAGATGTCTATTCATAACGTGCGCGGCGCGAAATGGGCTTATAATTTTGGTTTCCGGCGGGTGATTTTAAGCCGTGAAGTGACGCTGGAAGAAATCCGTCTGATCCATCGGGAAGTACCCGATATGGAACTGGAGGTCTTTTGCCACGGCGCGCTGTGCATCTGCTATTCCGGTCAATGCCTCATGAGCAGTCTCATTGGTGGCCGCAGCGGCAACCGGGGACAATGTGCCCAGCCCTGCCGACTGCCTTACGAATTGACCGACGGCTTCGGCCGCCCTCTGACGAAAAAGCCAACCCATCTGTTGAGTCCCAGAGACCTCAATACTTTGGACGAATTGAAGGTTCTGGCCGAAGCCGGGGTTTGTTCTCTGAAAGTGGAAGGACGGATGCGCCGTCCGGAATATGTGGCCAGTGTCGGTCGTGTTTACCGCCGGGCCATCGACCGTGTCGCCCAAGGTCTTGCCGCGGTGGACGGTGAAGATAAAAACATTGTGGAACAGGTCTTTAACCGAAAATTTACGCCGGGTTATCTCCATGGAAATCCCGGGCTGGATCTGATGAGTCACGAAAAGCCCAATAACCGGGGAATGTTTTTGGGAAGAGTGACGAAGGTTAATGATAAAGTTGTTACACTGTCGCTGGATCAGGATCTCAGCGTCAATGACGGTATTGAGATATGGGTCAAAGTCGGCGGACGTCTCGGTTCCACCATCACTGATTTAAGAGTAAACAAAAAGAATGTGGAAACCGCGAAAAAAGGCCAGACCTGTGAAATCCTTCTGCCCGGTCGTATCCGGGTGGGGGATCGCGTATTCAAAACCTATGACAGCAAGCTGATGCGTTTCGCCATGAACAGCTTTGAAAACCTCAGCAATGACATTGCTCTTGATTTTGAAGTGACGGCGAGAGAAGGAAAGAAGCTTTCGGTACGTGCCTCTGATTCTTTTGGGCATCAAACCGAGGTGATAACCGCCTTTACGGTGGAAAAAGCAAAGAACCATCCTGCCGATGAAGCCATGATCCGCAAACAGCTTTCCCGCCTCGGCGGCAGCGGTTATGAGCTGCGTGACTTGAAGACAGACATGGATGATGATATTATGGTACCCGCCAGTATTCTGAATCAGGTGCGCCGTGATATTGTCACCGAATTTGATCGCGCGCTTTTTGCGGCCTATCCGGTGATCCGCAACTACCATTTTCAGGATCAGAAAAAGGCCGTTCTGGAGATCAACGATGAACGGAAAAAGAATAATGTGCCGCTGATAACCGTTAAAACAGCTGATCTTTATCAGCTGCGTTCCGCTTTGGAAGCCGGCGCTGACCGTGTGTATTTCGCGCCGCATTTCGGTTTTTCGTTCCCCGATGAAAGCGTTTGGGGAGAATTAAAGGAACTCAACGAAAAATACGAAGGGAAACTGTTCTTTACATTGCCCCAGATTACCCAGGATGCAAAGAATAAACCGCTTTATCATCAACTGGAAAAAGCGTTGGACAGCGGTTTCCACCGTTTTCTGGTAGGACAGCCGGCGGATATCCGCCTGAAAGAACAATACCCGGAAATGGAAAAAGTGAATGCTGATTTTTCCGCGAACGTTTTTAACCGCTATTCCGCGGAAGAGCTGGTACGGATGGGATTTGATTCCGTTACGGCATCGTCGGAAATGACAAAAGAACAGCTGGAACGGTTTGCGAAAGGCATTGGAGAGCGCGAGGTGATTGTTCACGGCGCCATGCATATGATGATCAGCCGTCATTGTGTCATCGGCGCGGTGGCCGGTAAGGAGAAAAATAAAGTGCCCTGCGGACTTCAATGTCACGGCAATCGTTATGATCTGGTTGATCGCATGGGGATGCGGTTTCCCGTCATTGGCGACTTGTATCATAACGCCCATATTTTCAATTGCAGAGAGCTCTGTCTTTTGGATGAGCTGAACGCTTTAAAAGGATTTTCCTCCTGGCGGATTGAAGGACAATTCTGCGACATCGGGTCGCTGAAGGAAATTATTGCCCTCTATAAAACCGGCCGGGATCAGGTTTTGTCCGGTACAGAATATCAGAAGGATTTGCTCCTTGAAGAGCTGGCGAAATATCCGACACCGGGATATACTAAGGGACATTTTCATCGCGGGGTAAAATAATGAATGAAAAATCATTGAAAAAATTGGAATATGATAAAATTATCGGGTTTTTGACCGCGGAATGTTCCTCGGCTCTGGGCAGGGAAAAAGCCGAGAAATTACAGCCTCATCGGGATAAAGCCATTGTGGAGGGCTGGCAGAGAGAAACCACCGAAGCCCGGAATGTCCTGATCTATCTGCCCAACTTCGGACTCGGTCCGGTAAAGGACATCCGGGATTCCGTCGCCCTGGCAAAGAAAAACGGGATTCTGGACGGTGCGCATCTCCGTGATATTATGGTCACCTCAAAATCGGGGAAAAGGTTAAAAACGACGCTTTCCCAGACGAAAGAAGATTACCCGATTATCAAAGGTCTCGCCTCTCGGATTGTTTTTATCAATTCGCTGGAAAGCGCCATTGAGGAGGCCATTGGCGAAGATGGTGAAGTATTGGACAGCGCTTCTTCGGAATTGGCGGACATCCGCCGAAAAATCCGCCGCACCAATGACCGTATCCGTGAAAAACTTGATAATTTGCTGAAAAATTCCAATCAGAATCAGTATCTGCAGGAAAACATCATTACGATACGGAATGACCGCTATGTTGTACCCGTGAAACAGGAATACCGCAATCAGGTGCCCGGTCTTGTTCACGATCAGAGCGCCAGCGGAGCTACGCTGTTTATTGAACCTATGTCGGTTCTTGATCTGAATAATGATCTGCGAAAACTACACAGTGAGGAAGAAACCGAGGTTCACCGCATTCTGACCCGGCTTTCCGGTCTGGTCGGTGCCAACGCCGCAGAACTGAAAGCCAATCTTGAAATCATGGCGGAACTGGACTTTATCTTTGCCAAAGGAAAGCTCAGTCTGAAAATGAACGGTTTTGAACCGATTCTCAACGATACCGGTGAGATTCATCTGAAAAAAGCTCGCCATCCTTTGCTGGGGGAAAAGGCCGTGCCTATTGATCTCGACATGGACAGCGATCTGAAAGGGATTATCGTGACCGGTCCCAATACCGGCGGGAAAACCGTGTCCCTGAAAATTGCCGGACTTTTTGTTCTGATGGCTCAGTCCGGTCTTCATCTGCCCACTTCCGACCGGAGCAGTGTCTCCGTATTCCGCGGCGTTTACGCCGACATCGGTGATGAGCAGAGTATCGAGCAATCTTTGAGTACGTTCTCTTCTCATATGGTTAATATTGTGGATATTCTTTCCAAAGCCGGCCGGAACAATCTGGTTCTTTTGGACGAGCTCGGTGCCGGTACCGATCCGGTGGAAGGCGCCGCTCTTGCCATGGCCATTATTGATACGCTGATGGCCAAAGGTGTGAAAATTCTTGTAACGACCCATTACAGTGAATTAAAGGCCTATGCCTATAACAATCCCGGTCTGGCCAACGCCAGTGTGGAATTTGATGTGGATACGCTGCGTCCCACCTATCGTTTGCTCATGGGAATCCCCGGTCGGAGCAATGCTTTTGATATTGCGTTAAGTCTGGGTGTTGACAAAAATGTGGTGCTCAAAGCCGATGAATATATGAGTAAGGAGCAGAAAGAAGTCCACGATTTCCTTGCCAATCTGGAGGAAGGCCGCGCCCGGACGGAAAAAGCCAAACGTGAGGCCGAAGAGCTTAAGGCGAAGCTGGAAACGGTGGAACGGGACATGGCCCGCCGTGAGAAAGAGCTTAAGGAAAAAGAAGCGAACCTGATGCGTAAAGCCGAAGAACGGGCTGACCGTTTGGTGCGGGAAAAACGTCGTGAAGCCGATGAGGCACTCCGGGAAATCAAATCCATGCTTTCGGATGTTTCCGCCAAAGAACGGGAAAAAGTGATGACCGTCGTCAAAGCGAAGAAAAAGAAGATTGAGGATCTCGCTTCCAAACCCGAAGAAACGGTATATGGCGGTGAAAAGCTTAAAAAAGTGGAAAAAGGGGACGAGGTTTATATTCCCCGTCTCAACAAAAACGCTGTCGTTCTGGATATTGTCAGCAAAAATGAAGTTTTGATTCAGGCCGGTATCATGAAAGTAACGATGCGTCTTTCGGAACTTCGAGCCGTGACAAATAAAAAAGAAGATACATCCAATACCTATCAGAGCCACATGAAGGCGGCCAAAGCCCGGACCGTAAAAAATGAAATCAGTCTCCGGGGCATGACCGCCGATGAGGCGGAGGAAGAACTTTCCAAATTCCTTGATGACGCCTGTCTGGCAAATTTGGAAGAAATCAAGATCATTCACGGCCTGGGAACCGGTGTTCTGAAAAAAATGGTTCATGATTATTTGAAAAGAGATCATCGTGTGAAAGAACAGCGTCTCGGCGGATATTACGAAGGCGGAGCCGGTGTGACTATCGCGAAACTGAAATAAAAATGAAACGCTGTGTCCCTGGGGGATACGACGTTTTTTGACCGGATTGGTTTTTATGAAAGAGGTGCTGTTATGCTCATTGAAACAAAACGATTGATTCTGCGCCCCTGGGAAGAGACGGACGCTCCGGATCTGTACCGCTACGCCAAAGATCCACAGGTCGGCCCCATCGCCGGATGGGAGCCTCATCGGGATGAAGAATACAGCCGTGAGATTATCCGGACGGTTTTATCCGCGCCGGAGACCTATGCCGTTGTTTTGAAAGAAACCGGTAAACCGGTGGGAAGTGTCGGCCTGATGTTTCGGGGTTCCGGTTTCGCGCCGCTGAGCAAGGATGAGGCGGAAATCGGCTATTGGATCGGCGTTCCCTTTTGGGGCAGAGGATTGATTCCCGAAGCCGTAAACGCTCTTCTGGAACGCTGTTTTACCGTGCTCCGGTGCTCCGCCGTCTGGTGCGGTTATTATGACGGCAATGAAAAATCCAAACGTGTTCAGGAAAAATGCGGTTTCCGGTATCATCATACCGATAAGGAAGCACTGTCACCCCTCGGCGATCGCAGGGTGGAGCATTTTACCTTTATGACAAAAGAGCAGTGGCTTCATCGCGCAAAAAACGGTTTTTGGAAATAAGGAAATATTTCCAAGCCAAGAGCCTGGCTCCGTCGGTTTATTTTTGATCTTTTCGCATAAGATAGAATCAGCATTCTGAGATATTTTGAGGTAGTTATGAGAGTCTGTGCCATGATTGCGGGTAAAGGATGTGGGAAAGAGGCGGTTCATTTGCTTTTGGAACAACAGCTGCCGGTACTTTATCATGATTTCGGTGTGCGGAAAATTATCTCCGGCGTTCACCGCGGGACAGAACTGTCTTCATTGAATTGGTTACTGAAAAACAGAGACGGCTTTCCGGGTTTAAAAGTGGATGGCGTATTTACCCATGAAGAAGAAGCGAATCTGTGGGAAGAATCCGAACGGGAGCTTCTTTATCAAATGATTTCCTTATGTGATGAGGAATTGATTCTTCGGCCGATTTACGGGAATGAAATGCGTTTTCAGCGAAACATTGTGATGATGGATCTTGCCGATCTGGTACTGCTTCTCGGTCGTGATCATGAGGTGGAGTTCTGGGCCGCGAAAATGATGAAACCGATTTTGAAAATAGATATTGAGCAGCAACGTTTCATTCCCGATGTTCATTTATATCGGCGTCATGGATAAATGGTAAAAGAGCATGGATAGACAATGCTATGATACGACATTTCTGTGGTTGGTTACTTATTTTTCAAGCGCCTTTGTTCAGGGAAAGACCATTGACGAGATTGCTTTTTGGGCGGCGGTGTTTTCCGTTGTCGGGGATCAGCTTGCCCTGATCGCCACGGAGTTTTCCAATTCGTCCGGAGATGATGAGACCGATGATACGGCTCAGACCGCACAAAATGAGTGAAAGAAGAAATGCGAAGGTGTTTCTTCTTTCTTTTTCTTGGAAACAGTGGTGTTTTATCTTTTTAATGGTGATACAAAAAAAGAATATAAAGTGGTTTTTTTTACGGTCTTATGTTATAATAAAAATTAACTTTTTAAATGGAGTCGGAAAGCTTTGATGGAGAACGGATTTCGAAAAAGTCTTTTGAATAAGGATGAGTTCACGGTTTCTCTTGAGATCGTCGCCGGACGGGGCAGTTTTGAAAAAGCACAGGAACGCGCCGTCGAAACCGGAAAATGGGTTGGAAACGACGATCGTATTTCCGCTGTCTCCATTACCGATTCCCCCGGAGGACGGCCCGGAATCGATCCGGCGTTTATGGCGTTGGAAATGAAAAAATACGGCGCGGAACCGATGATTCACTATACGCTGAAAGATAAAAACCGCCTTCATATTGAAAGTGAGCTTTACGGCTATGCCCGCTCCGAACTGAATAACCTCCTGATCATGACGGGAGACTTCCCCAAAAAAGGATATTTCAGCGGAAATGGTAAGCCTGTTTTTGATCTTGATCCGGTGCATACGTTGGAATTGATTACCGCCATGAACCATGGAATGACGCTGCCGAAAGGTCATACGTTGAAGAAAACGGATTTCTTTGCCGGTTGTGTGGTAACGCCCTTTAAAAACGTGGAAGCGGAAATTATTACCGAATACATCAAGCTGGAAAAGAAAATGGCGGCTGGCACGGGATTTGTCATCTCTCAGGTTGGCTATGATATGCGCAAATTTGATGAGCTCCTTAAAGTTTGCCGCTCCGTCAATCCGAAAATTCCTTTGGTCGGCAATATCTTTGTTCTTGATAAAAAGCTGGCGGAACTGATTCACCTGCACCGTTTTACCGGATGCACCATTCCGGAAGAATTATATCGCCGTATCATGAGTGAAGAGGGAAATGAAAAAGAAAGCGGCTTGCTGCGGGCGGCAAAAATGTTCGGTATCATGAAGGGGTTGGGATACGACGGTGTTCATATCGGTGGCGAAGATCTCAACAGGGAAGATGTCGATTATATTATCTGCCGAGGCAGTGAATACGCGGATCGCTGGGAATCGCTTCTTGTGGAATTTGAAGGTTTTGATGACGGCGCTTTTTATTATTTCCATCGTGACGACACAAATGGACTGAACACCGGAGAAAAAAATGATCTATCCTCATTGCCGGTGGAAGATCGTCTTTCTTTGAAATATAAAATCCTTCGGAAAATGCACGAAAGCGTCTTTGAGAAAAAAGGCTTCCTCGCGAAATCGGCTTCCGCATTCGGCCGCAGGTCGGCAAAGGGAGGAAAATACCGCAATCTTGAAAAATCATTGCGGGCGGGAATTCTTCACTGCCGGGACTGCGGCGACTGCGCACTACCTTTTACCGATTTGATCTGTCCGATGACCCAGTGTCCGAAGGAACAGCGGAACGGTCCCTGCGGGGGCAGCCGCAACGGATACTGTGAGCTTTATCCCAACAAAAAGCGGTGCATCTATGTGACGGCATACAATCGTTTAAAGGTGCAGAATAAAACAGATGTTCTGCGGGCAAAGGTGGATCCTCCCAGCTGCAGTCTGTATGGAACATCGGAATTACAGAACTATTTCACAGGAAAAGATACGTACAGTAAATGGAAAGAAAGGAATTGTGATGAAAATGAAAGATCTTAAAATCGGTATTTTAAATATTCTCGTAGAAGATTCCACCATTGACAGGGATACCCTTGCCGCCATGGTTGGTACCGATCGTGAAACGGTGGACCGTATTATACAGGAACTGGAAGACGATCGCATTATTCTGAAATATACGACAGTGGTGGACTGGGAAAAAATCAACGCGGAATCCACTGTATATGCCCGCATCGACGTGCAGGTTCAGCCCCAGAGAGAAGTGGGTTTTGATGATATTGCCAGACGAATCTGCCGTTTTCCCGAAGTCAAGTCCATGATGCTCGTATCCGGGAAGTTTGATTTTGCTGTTATGGTGGAAGCACCGACGATGATGGGCGTTTCCAATTTTGTTTCCGGCAAACTCGCGACTATCGATGGCGTGAAAAGTACCTGGACCAATTTTATCCTGAAGAAGTACAAGGAAAACGAAGTGATGTACGGTGATGAGGATATTGATAATCGACAGGTGGTGACGTTATGACATTTGAACCCGGTAAATATATCAACGACAGCATCAAAGCGGTACAGCCCTCGGGGATCCGTAAGTTTTTTGATTTGTGTGCGGGATCCAAAGATATTATCTCCTTAGGTGTTGGGGAACCGGATTTCGTCTCTCCCTGGACCATCCGGGAAGCCTGTGTCTATTCATTGGAAAAAGGTTATACGATGTATACCTCCAATTACGGTTTGCCGGAGCTGCGCCATGAGATTGTGAAATATATGGATGAGCGTTTTGGCGTCCGCTACGATGAAACAACCGATGTGATCGTGACCGTCGGTGCCAGTGAAGCCATTGACATGGCTTTACGCACGGTTTTGTCTCCCGGTGATGAAGTATTGATTCCGGAACCCTGCTACGTTTCGTATCAGGCCTGTACTCTGATGTCTCACGGTGTTCCCGTATCGGTACCCACTTCGGAAGAAAACGAATTCCGTCTGACGTCGGAGGATATTGAAAAACATATCACCCCCAGAAGCAAAGTGCTGATTTTAAGCTTCCCCAATAATCCTACCGGTGCGGCAATGGATTATGATGAGCTTACAGCTTTGGCGGAAGTAGCTCAGAAACATGATCTGATTGTCATCAGCGATGAGATTTATTGTGAGCTTTCCTATGAAAAAGAGCCGGTTTCCGTGGCGGCCATTCCCGGAATGAAAGACCGTACCATCGTTGTGAGCGGTTTATCCAAGGCCTTTGCCATGACAGGTTGGCGGATCGGTTATATCTGCTGTCATAAGGATTTTATTGAACAGATGATTAAAATTCATCAGTATACGATTCTCTGCGCGCCGATTATGGGGCAGAAAGCCGCCATTGAGGCTTTCCGGAACGGACGGAAAGAAATCGACAAGATGCGGGCAGAATATGATCACCGCCGCCGGTATATTGTGGAACGCATGAAAAACATCGGCATTGACATGGTCACACCACAGGGTGCCTTTTATGTTTTTCCGTCCATTAAAAAATTCGGTATGACCAGTGACGAATTTGCTACCAGACTTTTACAGGAAAAAAATGTAGCGGTTGTTCCCGGTACGGCTTTCGGCGAATGCGGAGAAGGCTTTATCCGCTGTTCTTACGCGACGTCCATGAAACACATTGTGGAAGCGTTTAACCGTATCGAAGACTTTGTGAACAATCTGAAGTAAAGAAAAATGAAAATTGTTATTGTGGGCGCCGGCAAAGTCGGTTTTGTCCTGGCGCATATGTTATCCAATGAAGATCATGATGTTACCGTCATCGACCGCAATCCCGCCCGTATTGAAACGGTGGAAGAACGTCTCGATGTCAATTCTGTTCTGGGCAGCTGTACCTCAACGGAGGTATTGGCCGCTGCCGGTGTGGCCGACGCGGATATGCTTCTGGCCGTTACGGAACGGGACGAGCTGAATCTGGTTTCCTGTTTTATCGCCAAATCCTATGGCGTTCATTACGCCATTGCCCGGGTACGCAGTCCCGAATTTGCCAATCTGGACGCGGAAACGGTTAAGAAAGCTTTGGGCATTGATCTGATGATCAATCCCGAGCGAATTGCCGCCGCCCAGATCTGCAAGATGCTGGATTATCCCGATGCCGTAAACGTTGACTTCTACAATGAAGGCCGGGTTTTGCTGATGGAATTCAAAATCACCGCGGCAACCTCGGTGAACGGAAAGCTTCTGCGGGAAATCAAAACGGATTATCATTATCTCATTGTCGGCATTATCCGAAAAGGAGAAATGATCATTCCCAATGGGAATGAGATGATCAAGGAAGGCGACCGTCTGTTCCTTTTTACGCCGGTGCAGTATATTCCCGAAGTGGAAGAAGACTTCGGCCAGGACCGGAAAAAAGTGAAAAACGTGATTATCGCCGGCGGTGATACCATCAGCTACTATCTCGCCGCGGAACTGGAAAAAAGAGGGATTCACATCAAAATCTTTGAGGAAGATTTTGATAAATGTAAACAGCTTTCGGAAACGCTGAACGACGCTTTGATCATTCACGGAAACGCCAGTGACATTCAGCTGCTGAAAGACGAGAATATCGAGGATACCGACGCTTTTATCGCGGTAACCGATGAAGATAACTTTAATATTTTAAGCGCCATCATCGCGAAAGAGCTGGGGGCGGACCGCACGGTGGTTCAGCTGAAAATGTCCGACTATATGCCTGTTGCCGACAGTATCGGTATTGATCAGAGCTTCAGTCCCCGGATTCTGGCGGCCGGAAGCATCCTGCGCTTTTTCCACAACAGCAACGTACTTTCGTTAAATCTCATCGGTGATACCGACGCTCATGTGGTGGAAATTATGGCGCCGGAACATTCGGAAATTCTAAATGTTCCGCTGATGAAACTGGATTTCCCCAGTAACGCCATTTTAGGGACGATTGTCCGCGGAAAAGATGTTATTATTCCCCGGGGGAACGACGTAATTCTGCCGGGAGATAAGTTACTCGTCATTACATTGCCCAAGAGCAGTAAGCGCGTAGAAAAATTTTTTGAAGAGAATCATCGGCTATGATCCATTTGAAATGTGTTTTGAATTCATTAGGCAAAATTTTATTGATCGTGGCGGTATCCATGATACTTCCGCTGATCTGGTCCCTTGTTCAAACTGACGGGGAGTTTTTGTCTTTGTTTTTAACGATGATAATCTATGTTCTGATCGGTCTCGGACTGATCTTTCCCACGAAAAAGCACAACAATATCCGGGCCAAAGAAGGCTTCCTTATTGTTACATTAAGCTGGATTGTCGTTTCACTCATCGGTGCGCTGCCATTTATGTTCAGCGGAGTTTTTTCCGATTATTTTTCAGCTTTCTTTGAAACGATGTCCGGTTTTACAACGACGGGAGCTACGGCGCTTTCCAATGTGGAAGCCGTTCCCGATTCTTTGCTCGTATGGCGGTGTCTGACTCAATGGCTCGGCGGTCTGGGTGTTGTTGTTTTGTTTGTGGCCCTTCTTTCCCAAGTGGATACCGGCGGTCTGACCATGCTCCGGGCGGAACTTTCCGGTCCTTTCAATGAAAAGATTTCATCGAAAATTCAGGACACCGCTATTTTTCTCTGGCTAGTTTATACGGCATTAACAGCGATCCTGATTGTTTTGCTTCTGTTGGGCGGTATGAATCTGACGGATGCGGTATGTCACGCTTTTACCAGCATTTCCACGGGAGGTTTCTCCTCCCGGAATTTAAGTGCGGCAGCTTTTGACAGCCCATACATTGAATGGGTATTAACCATATTCATGTTTATCGGCGGGATCAGTTTTCCGCTGATCTGCAAAACGCTGATGACCCGCTCGCCGAAAACAATGCTGCGCAACGAGGAATTCCGCGTATATCTGATTTTTACGCTTATCGTTACCGGCATCATTACCGTTGATTTGATGATCAATTCCTACGGGAGTTTCGGTAATGTCGTGCGTATGTCAGCTTTTCAGGTTATTTCCCAATTGACGACCTGCGGTTTGTCTACCCGAGACTTTAACCTGTGGCCCGTCGGCTCCTATATGATCATGGTCTGTCTGATGATGATCGGGGCGTCGTACTCTTCGACGTCGGGATCGTTGAAGATTGGCACGTATCTTTTGGCTTGTAAGAGTCTGAAATCACAATTCTTCCGTATGCTCCATCCCCGTGCCCTGACAGAAATCCGCATCAACGGAAAAGCCGTACCGGATAAAACGGTGATGAAGGTTCTTCAATTCATCGCGCTGTTTTTTGTGATTGCTTTTTTGGGCGCCGTTCTTTTAGCCTTTACCGGTCTGCCTTTTGTTGAGTCGCTGACCGGTGCGATGGCGGCGATCTCCAATAACGGTGTCGCCATGGGTGCTTTTGGCCCCGTCGGCAATTACGCGATAGTTTCTGATTTCGGTAAAGTGGTATTAAGCGTTTTGATGCTTTTGGGAAGATTGGAAATCTATACGGTTCTCATTGTTTTTGTTCCCGCGTTCTGGAGAAAATAGAGGTTTATTATGAATGAGGAAAATAAAAAAGCACTGACGCATCTATTAACGGATCATTCCTCCGTCCCCAATACACTTCTGGACCACTATCGTGAAATGGGGTTATCCTCCGAGGAAACACTTTTTTTGATCGTTCTTCTGCGTCTTCGCCAAAAACGTTCGGTTCTGACTTTTCGGATTGTGGCGAGAGAGAGTGTTTACAGCGAAAAAGAAGTTATGGAGTTTGTGCCGGTTTTGATCGACAGGGGATTTTTGAGCCTCGGCAATGAAGGGGAAATCCTTCTGGACGGTCTGGCGGAAAAATTCCTTGAAGTATGCAGCTGGCAGGCAATCAAAGCGGAACAGAAAATCCGCAAGGAACCCAAAACCGCGAAGGAGGATAAAACTTTCTCTGAGCTGTATTCCTGTTTTGAACAGGAAATGGGTCGCCTGCTTTCACCGATGGAAGGGGAACAGATCTCCTATTGGTATAAAAATCTGGCGATTCCTCCCGAATTGATCAAGGAAGGGCTGCGCCGTGCCGTTTTGATCGGAAAAAATAATTTCCGTTATGTTGACGCCATTCTGCGTTCCTGGAAAGACCGGGGAGTCCAAAGTCTTGCGGATCTGGAAAAAACGGAACGGGAACAGAAAAAAAACACACCGGAAAAATCAAACAACCCCCGTATTTTCCGGGGCGAGCAGGATAAGGACGAGGTCCTTTCCGATGATATTTATGAGGTATTCTGATGAAACATTTTTCCGAAATTCCTTTTGATGCCAAAAACATTGTAAAAGAGGAAGACAAAGTCTATCAATGCCCCATTTGCAAGGATCAGGGGGTTTACTTTAAAGGTGACATTGCCTATACCTGCCGCTGTTCAAAAAAGAAAATGACCGATGCCCGCCGGCGGAAAGCCGGTATTTCGCCGCACCTTGCCCGCCAGACCTTTGAGGCCTTCGATCTTTCCTTTTACGCCGATGAAAAGGGCCCGAAAAATATGATGACCTATCGGGAAAATGCCGGAAAGATTTTGAATATCGCGAAATCTTTTGTGGAGGACGTGGATGCCGGTGAAACACCCAACGGGCTGCTCTTTCAGGGCGGTGTCGGCGGCGGTAAAACGTTTCTGGCCGCGTCCTGCGCCAACGCGCTGATTGACCGGGGACACGAGGTGAAATTTGTTATTGTGCCGGATTTTTTGGATCAGATCCGCGAAAGTTTCCAGAAATCCTCAGAGGTCAGTGAAAGCGATCTGATGTCTGAGGTCAAAAATGTGCCGATTCTTGTTCTGGATGATCTGGGCGCCCATAATTATACCGATTGGTCCCTGAAAACCATTTTCGCGATTCTGAATTACCGTGTGAATTTTGAGCGGCCGACCATTGTGACGACAAATCTGGAAAATCAGGATCTGGAAAAACTGTTGGGTTCCCGTATCTTTTCGCGTCTGATGGAAGCCTGCCGTTTTCTCCGTATGGAAAATGTGAAGGATATTCGCCGGGAAAAGAGGATTCGTGAAATCAGAAAGGGATGATGATGTGAATCTGAACATCGCCTTGGCGCAAATGGATGTCGCTTTGGGAGACCGGGAAAAGAACATGGCGACGATTCTCCGTCTCACGGAAAACCTGCCGGAAGATTGTGATGTTCTTGTCCTGCCGGAGCTTTGGAATATCGGATATGATAAAACGGGTCTTTCCGAAAAAGCGGAAACGCTGAAAGGAGCAAGCGTCGGATTCCTGCGGAAACTGGCAAAGGAAAAGCAAGTTCATATTATCGGCGGAAGCATTGCGGAACGTCATGAAAAGGGTATTTATAATACGCTTCCTGTGATCAATAAAAAAGGGGAATTGGTGGCAAAATACCGCAAGGCGCATCTTTTTCCTCTGGGAATTGAGGAAAAAGAAATGTTCCGGGAAGGTGATGAGTGGGGATTGTTTCAGGAGAATGATGAGACCTTTGGTCTGATGCTCTGCTACGATCTGAGATTTCCTTCCTTCTGCCGGAATCTTGCACTTCGGGACGCTTCGGTAATTTTCGTTCCCGCCCAGTGGCCTTCCGCACGGATGAACCATTTTAAAGTGCTTCTTCAGGCGAGAGCCATTGAAAATCAGGTTTACGTTGTCGGCGTAAACCGATGCGGCAACGACGGCATTGCTTACAGCGGTGGTTCGATGATTGTCGCGCCGGATGGAACCATTGCCGCGGAATGCGGTACAAAAGAAGAGCTGAAGATATGCCGCGTCAATACCGATGACCGTTACTTTATCCGCAAGATGATTCCTGTTTTTCAGGATCGGCGGAACATTATTGATGAAATTGATAACAGTTTATTTTAACGGAGAAAATTATGGAAAAAGCAAAATTGGATCGTATTAATGAATTGGCCCGGAAAGCCAAAACCGTGGGGCTTACCGATGAGGAAACCGTGGAAAGAGCCGCTTTGCGTCAGGAGTATATCGAGGCTTTTCGTGCCGGTACCAGAGCGACGCTGGAAAGTATTTTGATTCAGGAAAAAGACGGTACCTTGACTCCTCTTAAAAAGAGAAGTTCGGAGGAAACCCGCAAGCATCATCATTATCATCCGGATCATGACCATCATCACCATGATCATGAACACGGACACTGTTGCTGCGGTCACGATCATGATCACAATCACAATCATCATCAGGATGACGACACTATTCCGGAACAATGACGTTTCGGAATTTTTTTGAAATTGAAAAATAATTTTGTTATCGTTTTGTGAATCCGCAGGTCGGGGAAATGAGTGATTTTGAGGCGCACTTTACATTTTTCGGGGAAATGATATAATATAAATATAGAAATAATAGGAGCAAAATCCCAGCTCAAAGGTGCTTCGTGGTTTGAGCAGGGAAAACAGGAAAAAATGATCAAATCAATTATCAAAAGAGATAAACGCGAAGTTCCGTTTAATGATGACAAAATTACCCAGGCCATTGTCAAAGCTTTTATCGCGTCGGGCAGCTCGAAAAGAGAAGAAACCGCCGCGATGCTGACAAAAGAAGTTGTGGAGGAACTGGAAAAAGCGGATAATCCCACGCCCGGTGTGGAAGATATTCAGGACGTTGTGGAAGACGTGCTGATGACCAACGGCTTTGTGCAGACGGCCAAAGCCTATATCCTTTATCGCGCGGAAAGAAACCGTAAGAGAGAAATGGATACCAATTTGATGCGGATTTATCAGGATATTACATTTAAATCTGCAAAGGATTCGGATATCAAACGCGAAAACGCGAATATCGACGGCGACACGGCCATGGGCACGATGCTGAAATACGGATCGGAAGGTTCCAAACAGTTTTACGAAATGTTCGTGATCGATAAGGAATTCGCCAATGCCCATAAAGATGGGGATATTCATATCCACGATATGGATTTCTATACATTGACGACGACCTGCTGTCAGATTGATTTGCAGAAACTCTTTCACGGCGGTTTTTCCACCGGTCACGGCGTTCTGAGAGAACCCAACGATATTACCAGCTATTCGGCGCTGGCCTGCATTGCGATTCAAAGCAATCAGAATGACCAGCATGGCGGTCAGAGCATCGCGAATTTTGATTACGATATGGCCCCCGGTGTGCATAAGACTTTTGTGAAACGTTTCCGCTGTAACTTTTCCAATGCCGTATTCCTGCTGTGCAACCGTGAAGACGCGGAGGAATTGGCAAAAGAAATGACCTCGGTTTGCGGGGATCCCCAGATTGACGGTGAAGCGCTGAAACCGAAATACATTGATTTTCTGAAAAAACAGGGAATTGACGCCGGAACGGCGGAAAAAATCATTGATTTTACCAACAGTAAATCCCTGGATGAAGTTAACCGCATTACGTATCAGGCCATGGAAGCTTTTGTCCATAATCTGAATACCATGCATTCCCGTGCCGGTGCTCAAACACCGTTTTCCTCCATCAATTACGGTACCGATACGTCGCCGGAAGGCCGAATTGTGATGAAAAATCTGCTTTTGGCGACGGAAGCCGGATTGGGGCAGGGCGAAACCGCCATTTTCCCAATTCAGATTTTCCGGATCAAAGAAGGCGTCAACTATAACCCGGGAGATCCCAATTACGATCTTTTCAAACTGGCCTGCCGTGTCAGCGCGAAACGCCTTTTCCCGAATTTTTCTTTCCAGGACGCTCCCTTCAATCTGCAATATTATAAAGAAGGTCATCCTGAAACGGAAATCGCTTATATGGGCTGCCGTACCCGTGTGATCGGCAACATTCATGATCGTGAAAAAGAAATTTCCACCCAGAGAGGGAATCTTTCCTTTACTTCCGTGAATCTGCCCCGAATTGCCATCCGCTCCAAAGGCGATGTCAGCTTCTTCTTTGAAGAGCTGGAACGGAAGATGGATCTTGCCGTCCGCCAGCTGAATGAACGTTTTGCCATTCAGTGCAAAAAGAAAGTAAAGAATTTTCCTTTTTTGATGGGACAAGGTGTATGGCTGGACAGCGATAAACTCGATTGGGACGACGAAGTGGGTGAAGTCTTGAAACATGGAACGTTGTCTGTGGGCTTTATCGGTCTGGCGGAAACGCTGACGGCTTTGATCGGCGTTCATCACGGTGAGAGTGAAAAGGCTCAGAATCTTGGCCTTGAAATCGTCGGCTTTATGCGGAGCTATCTGGATAATATGTCCCGGAAAACCGGGTTGAATTACACGCTTCTCGCTACGCCGGCGGAAGGCCTTTCCGGACGCTTTGTACGGATGGATAAAAAACGTTTCGGTGTCATCAAAGGCGTGACCGACCGAGATTACTATACCAACAGTTTCCATGTTCCCGTTTATTATAATATCAGCGCATTTCAGAAAATCAAACTGGAAGCGCCGTATCACGCGCTGACCAATGCCGGTCATATCTCTTATGTGGAAATGGACGGCGACGTCTCCCAAAATCTGGAGGCTTTTGAAAAAATTGTCCGGTGCATGAAAGAACAGGGCATCGGTTACGGTTCCATCAACCATCCGGTAGACCGTGATCCGGTCTGCGGATATAACGGCATTATCGGAGATACCTGTCCTCATTGCGGACGGACCGAAGATCACGTGGAATTTGAGCGTATCCGTCGTATTACCGGTTACCTGGTGGGAACGTTGAATCGCTTCAATAACGCGAAACGGGCGGAAGAAAGGGATCGTGTCGTTCATGGCTTATGCTCCTGCTCCGCTACGGGAGATGATTGTGAATGAAGATCCGAATTGCCGCGCTGGTCAATGATTCCATAGTGGATGGTCCCGGTCTGCGTTACGCTGTTTATACTCAGGGATGCACCCACCGTTGTGAGGGCTGCCATAATCCTCAGACCCATGATCTGAAGGGCGGTAGGGAAGCGGATACCGGTATGATCTGGCGGGAGATTGAGGAAAATCCTCTCCTTTCCGGGATTACGTTCAGCGGTGGCGATCCGCTGGTGCAGCCGTTGCCCCTGGCGGAACTGGCGGAAAAAGCCCACGAAAGCGGTTTGAACGTCTGGTGCTATACCGGTTGGACCTGGGAGGATCTGATGAAAAAATCCGATCCGGATATGATGGCTCTTCTGAAAAACGTTGATGTTCTGGTAGACGGTCCCTTTTTATTGGAACAGCGCACATTGGATCTGCCTTTTCGCGGATCGAAAAACCAACGCTTGATTAACGTGCCGGAATCATTGGTTTCCGGCACGGCGGAAGAATTTCTGTTATGAAAAAACCTTGCTTACGCAAGGTTTTTTCCTGATTTACGCTATGCAGTATGTGAAGGTAATTATCAATAAAAAAGTAAAGAACCTCAATCATGACTTCGTTTATGAAGTGCCTCCGGAATGGCTGGGACTCGTTCAGATCGGCAGTGTCGTTTCGGTTCCTTTCGGTCAACGTACGGAAAAAGGGATTGTTGTCGGTTATGCGGAGCCTTCCGAAGAATATCATATCAAATATATTGACGGTATTCTCAATGAGGAATTTCTTTTTCCCGAGGATCTGATTGTCCTTGCGGATTTGCTAAGCCGTTACTATATGAATACGACCATTGGTATGCTGAAAGCCATGATTCCCCGGGGAATCAATCTTTTCGGTAAAGCTCAGAAACAAAAAACGGAACCTTGGTTGATTTTCAAAGAAAGCGGGAAAGATATTTTAAAACTCCGAAGTGAGAAACAGCGGGTACTGGCCGGAATTCTGAAAGAACAGGGCGAAATTTCCTTTCAGGCCGCGCAGGAACAAGGATTCAGTCCGACGGTGTGCGGCGGTTTGGTCAAAAACGGTATCGCGGAAAAAGAAAACCGAAAAGTACAGCGGTATTCTTATCGTCATCTCCCCAAAGAAGAAATTACTGTTCCCGAACTGACGGAAGAACAGCATCAGGCGCTGACAGCGATCCGCAACCGGAAATATGGAGATCACCGGCCGATTCTGATTCACGGCGTGACCGGCTCCGGCAAAACCGAGCTTTATCTGCGATTGACGGAAGATACGCTGAAAAAGGGAAAACAGGTCATTGTTCTGCTGCCGGAAATCGCTCTGACTCCTCAGTTTGTCTCCATTTTTGAACAGCGGTTTTACGGAAAAGTAGCATTGTTCCACAGTCGTCTCAGCGACGGAGAGCGGAGGGACGCCTGGTATGCCTTTCGTCAGGGGAACGCCCGGATTGCTCTGGGCGCTCGATCCTGTGTTTTTGCTCCCGCGGAAAATCTCGGTCTGATCATCATGGATGAAGAACATGAGGACAGTTACGAACAGGACTCCTCTCCGCGGTTTCATGCCCGGGTAGCGGCGGAACTTCGGTGTCAGATTCACGACGCGGACTTTGTTATGGGCAGCGCGACGCCTTCCTTTGAATCTTATGAAAAAGCGATGAAGGGTGAATATTTCCTGATTACGCTGGGACATCGCGTCGGAGGAACGCCTCTGCCGGCGATGATGACGGTAGATATGAGAGAAGAGCTGAAAGCCGGCTGGACAGAGGTTTTAAGTCGTGATCTTCTGAAGGCGATGGAAAAAACGTTGTCTGAAGGAAAACAGGTGATGCTGTTTCTCAATCGTTTGGGATACCATACTTTCGTTTCCTGCAGGGACTGCGGATTTGTTTACCGCTGTCCGAATTGCGGAATTTCACTGACGTACTATCAGAAAGAACAGCGCCTGCGCTGTACGCGCTGTGATTATCAGATGGAAAATAAAAACCGATGCCCGGAATGCGGCAGTCACCGCATTAAATATTTCGGCTTCGGCATGGATCAGTTGGAAGAAATTGTTGCCCGGCATTTTCCCGACGCGGTGATGGATCGACTGGATTCAGACAGCACGCGCCTGAAAGGCTCTGTGGATGAAGTATACAGGCGCATGAAAAGCGGCGAGACGCATATTCTGATCGGTACGCGGATGATTGCCAAAGGATGGGATTTCCCCGGTGTGGCGTTGATCGGCATGATTGCCGCGGATTACACGTTGAACTTTCCCGATTTTCGATCCGGGGAAAAGACGTTTCAGATGGTAGCTCAGGTTGCCGGACGCTGTGGACGCGGTGGTGAGCAGGGGACGGTGATTTTGCAGACGTACCGTCCCGAGGAACCGGCGCTGATTCTCGGCGGATTACAGGATTACGATACCTATTTTCATCTGGAAATGAAAAACCGACGCCGCTTCGGTTATCCGCCCTTTGCCCATTTGATGAAAGTCATCATCACGGCGCCTTGTGAATATCTTTCCGGAGAGGAACTCAAGGAAATAAAAAACTGTTTTTCTTTGGAAGAGGAAGATGTCCGTATTTTTGGCCCATCTCCGTCGGTATACAGAGACCGGGGAAAAGACAAATGGGTTCTGACCTTTTTGGGGAATAAACTTTTTCTCTTGAGAGAAATAATAAATAAAGGAATTTTGCGGTTGCAAAGCGAAAAATTAATAGATAAAAATATATCAATTCAAATAGAAACGGAACCGATTCATTCGGTATAAGGAGAAGAAATGGCAATTTATTCAATTGAAAAAGCCGGGGAAAGCACTGTACTTCGTCAAAAGGCGAAACCCGTCAGCGAAGTAAACGATACTATCCGCACGTTATTGGACGATATGGCGGAAACAATGTACGCTTCGGAAGGCGTCGGCCTTGCCGCGCCTCAGGTCGGAATCTCCCGACGGATTATTGTGGTAGATGTCGGGGAAGGATTGATTGAACTGGTGAATCCGGTGTTGCTGAAAGGCCGGGGAAAACAAGTCGGAGAAGAAGGCTGCCTCAGCGTTCCAGGTTATTTCGCGCCGGTGGAACGCTATAAAACCATCTTTGTGGAAGGTCTGGATCGTGACGGTCATCCCGTACAGATTAAAGCGAAAGATTTTACCGCCGTGGCTTTACAGCATGAGATGGATCATTTGGACGGCATTTTATTCATTGATAAGGCAAAGAAGGAAAAGAAATGAGAGTCATATATATGGGAAGCCCGGAATTTTCCGTATACGGTCTTGACGCGCTGACGGAAAGTTCCCATGAGGTTGTCGCGGTGGTAAGCCGCGTGGATAAAGTGAAGGGACGGAAAAAACAGCTCCAGCCTACGGCTTTGAAAAAAAGAGCGTTGGAGTTGGCACTGCCGGTATATACGCCGGAAAATGTAAATGATGCGGCTTTTTTGGAAGAGCTGAAAGCACTTAATGCCGATGTGATTGTCGTTTCCGCCTTTGGACGTATCTTAAAAAAAGAATTGCTGGAACTTTTACCCTATGGTGTGCTGAATATCCACGGCTCGCTTCTGCCGGCGTACCGGGGCGCTTCTCCGATGAACGCCGTTCTGCATAACGGTGAAACGGAAACGGGAATCACCATTATGTATATGAGCGAAGGCATGGACGAAGGGGACATCATGAAAATGGAATCTCTGTCCATTGATGAAAATGAGAATTTTGATTCCCTGAGAGAACGGATGGGGCTTCTGGGCGGACGGATGATTGTGGAATGTCTTGATCTGCTGGAAGCCGGACGCGCGCCGCGGGTACCGCAGGATCACCAAAAGGCCACCTATTGTCAGCTTCTGACAAGGGAAGATGAACGTATTCACTGGGAGGATGACGGACGCGCCATTCACAATCAGATCCGCAGTCTGTCTTCGGAACCCGGCGCTTATACGTTTCTCTCCGGGGCACCTTTTAAATTGATCCGGACGGTTTTTGAACCGGGAGCATCGGGAGAAGAACCGGGCACTGTTTTGCGGGCGGAAAAGAAAAAAGGTGTTGCCGTGGCGGTGAGGGGCGGAATTTTATACCTGGTATCGGTGAAGCCCCAGGGGAAAAAAGAAATGAACGCCAACGACTGGTACCGTGGTTTACGTGAAAAAGAAGTGCTGAAATTTTCAACAGAACAGTAAGGAAAGGTGATATGAATTTATGCCGATGTTTTATTTGGATCCGACGTATATACTTTTAATCCCCGCGATTATTTTATCTGTATGGGCTCAGTTCAAAGTACAGTCAAACTTTAACCGTTATTCAAGGGTATACAGCCGTACCGGTGTGACCGGAGCTCAAGTGGCACAGAAATTATTAGAAGCCAACGGCATTTATGATGTCGGTATTGAGCGTGTTGCCGGCAGCATGACCGATCATTACCATCCCACGAAGAAAAAGCTGTTTCTTTCCGAAACGGTGTACGGTGAATCTTCCATTGCCGCCATCTGCGTCGCCGCTCATGAAGTCGGCCACGCGATTCAGCATCATGAGGAATACAAGCCTCTGAGTATCCGCAGTATGCTGGTGCCCGCGGCGAACCTCGGAAACTATGCCTCTTGGATTCTGTTGATTGCCGGCTTGATTTTATCCATTGAGCCCCTTGTTCAGATCGGTATTATCCTCTTTTCCTTTGTTGTGCTCTTCCAGCTTGTTACGCTGCCGGTGGAGTTCAACGCTTCTTCCAGAGCCCTTCAACAAGTGGCCTATTACGGTTTTTTGGATAACGACGAACTTGCCGGCGGTAAAAAAGTTCTTTCCGCCGCCGCGTGGACTTATGTGGCCGCGGCGGTCATGGCGATTTTGCAGCTCCTTCGTTTGTTATTGATTTTTGGAAACAGCAGAGACTGAATTTATGAAAACAACTCGAGAAATCAGCACCGATATTCTTCACTCCGTTCTGGAGGACGGTGGTTACGCCAATCTTATATTGAACCGGTCGCTTTCGGGGATGGAAGATCGCCGGGACCGGGCCTTTGTGACAAATTTGGTATACGGTACATTGCATCGGCTGACCCCCATTGATTACCAGCTGACATCTTTTTTGCAAAAGCCGGTTCGTTCTAAAGACGCGTATCTCAAAACCATTCTCCGCGCCGCGTTTTACGAAATTCTCTATACTTCGGTAAAATCTCATGCCGTTGTCAATGAATACGTGAATTTAGGCAAGAAAAAAGGAAATCCCGGCTGGGGAAAAATGATCAACGGTATTTTGCGGAATCTCCTTCGGAAGAAAGAAGAGCTGATCTGGCCGTCTTTTGCCGATGAGGCTGAAAAAACGGCCTTTTTTGCTTCGGTTCCCTTCTGGCTCGTTGATTTCTGGAAAAAGGAACGAGACGGTGAAACTGCGGAAAAACTGATTCGCAGTATTGATGAAGAACGCTATCCTGTGCTCCGTGTAAATACATTAAAAACGGACCGTAATTCCTTGAAAGAAAAATTGAATCAATGTGGTATTGAAACTTTGGAAGGGAATCTCAGCGTGGACGCACTGCGTACCAAAAAAGGCGCGGATCTGCGCAAAGTTCCCGCGGAACTACGCAGTTGTTTTACGGTTCAGGAAGAATCTTCTCAGCTGGTTGCAAAAGTGCTTGGGCCTCAAAGCGGAGAAACCGTACTGGATATGTGCGCCGCCCCGGGAGGGAAGACGACGCATCTGGCCCAGGAAATGAAAAACAGCGGCGTGATCTACGCTTCGGACCTCCATGCCCACAAAATAGATCTGATCCGGGAAAACGCTTCCCGTCTCGGTATTGACATTATCCGGGCGGAACAGAAAGACGGAACCTTGTGGGGAGAAGAATATCCATGCTTTTTTGACGCCATTCTTCTGGATGCTCCCTGCTCCGGATTGGGGGTTTTAAACCGCCGCTCCGACAGCCGCCTGCGAAAGAACGGAGAGGATATTTCCGCTCTTGCCGATGTTCAGAGAAAATTATTGATTTCCGCATACAAAGCGTTAAAACCCGGCGGACGTCTTGTTTATTCCACCTGTACACTGAGTCATGAGGAAAATCGAAATCAGGCGGAATGGCTTTTAAAAACTTTTCCCGATATGAAGCCTCAATCGTTTGACGGGAAACTTTCCGGCCTGACGGAAGAAGAGAAGAAAGAGGCCTCTTGGGGAACAGTGGAATTGCTTCCCTACATTCATGAGACCGATGGTTTCTTTATTTCATGTTTTAAAAAGGATGTATAATGACCGATCTTTTATCTATGGATCAAAAAGAAATGGAACAACTTGCCGTTGACCACGGTTTTCCCGTTTTCCGAGGGAAACAGCTCTATCAGTGGTGCCATAAAAAGGAAGTCTTTCATTTTGAGGAAATGACCAATCTGCCCAAGGACTTTCGGGCCTTTTTAGAGGAAAACACCGAAATCCGCCACGGTCAGAAAATGACGGAATCCGTTTCGGAAAACGCTGAAACCGTAAAATTTCTTTTGCGATTCGGTGAAGAATATATTGAAACGGTATTGATGCGATACAGTCGGAAAAAGGCCAGGGACCGCAATACGTTGTGTGTGAGCACACAAGCGGGATGCGCCATGGGATGTAAATTCTGCGCGACAGGGCAGGGGGGATTCCGGCGCAATCTTTCCGCTGGTGAGATTGTAGATCAGGTGAATTTCGCCAATGATTTTTTACGGCGCCGGGGTGAGCCGCCCGTTTCCAATGTTGTTTATATGGGAATGGGGGAGCCTCTGGCAAATTATGACGCCGTTTTAAAAAGCATTCGTATATTGAATGACGCGAAGGAAATCGGGATGCGGCGGATTTCGGTTTCGACCTGCGGCCTTGTGCCTGAAATTCAGCGTCTGGCGAAAGAAAATCTTCAGTTGACGCTGGCCGTTTCACTGCACGGAGCCGAAGATGAGCTTCGGAGCAAACTGATGCCAATCAACAAGAAGTATCCGCTTTCCGTTCTGATGCCCGCTTTAGGGGAGTATATTTCCCGGACGGGACGCAGAGTAACTATAGAATATGCCCTTTTTGACCATGTAAACGACCGAAGGGAAGACGCAGAATCCCTGGGACGTCTGCTGAAAGATTCTTTGTTTCATGTTAATCTTGTTCCCGGTAATCCCGTGGAGGGAACGGATCTCAAGGAATCTTCTCCCGACCGGATTTGCCGTTTTCAGGAATATCTGGAGAATCTTCACATACCGGTGAGTATCCGGGAATCCAAAGGACGCGATATTGACGGTGCCTGCGGTCAGCTGAGGGCGAAATATCAAAAGATTAAAAATTAATTAATTTTTCCAAATGCGCACGAAATCTACTTGAAAAAATGATAAAATAGTGCTATCTTGGTAGTGATAATTATTTTGGGAAAGTTTGTATTGAAATGACTATGCTGATTCGCTCCATCACAGATATTGGTAATGACAGGAATTATAATGATGATTCCTGTTATTATGATGAAAGAAAAGAACTGATGGTGATGGCCGACGGCATGGGTGGTTATTCCGGCGGACGTGTGGCCAGTGCCATTGCCGTTAAAATTTTCCAGACGCATTATATGGGTATAACCGAAGAAACTTATCAGCAGGATCTGAAAGACCTTTTTATGATGTGTAATCAGGAAATTATCTCGGCGGCAAAACGTAACGAGAATTACAAGGAAATGGGAACGACTTTGACAGTTCTCTGTTTTCATGAGGATCGTTACTATATCGGCCATGTCGGCGACAGCCGCGCGTATCTCTGCCGCGGCGGAAAACTGACTCGTCTGACCAACGATCATAATCTCGTGGGCGAGTTGTTGAAAAGCGGGCAGATCACCAAGAAAGACGCGCAGCATCATCCCGGAAAAAATATGCTGACGAGAGTTCTGGGGCGAAATCCCCTCTCTGAAATCGATTTTTATACCGGCGAGGCCAGGAAAGACGATCTGTATCTATTATGTACGGACGGCATTTCCGGGTATTTGGATGATAAGAAAATTGCCGGTATCATCAAAAACAGTAATCATTTGGAACAATCATTGAATTTGCTGGTAAAGAAAGTATTGGATCGAAAGGGAAGAGATAATCTGACCGCCATCCTCGCGAAAAAATTGTAATTGGGGTGAAATAATGATCGGTAGAAATTTTATGGATCGTTATCAGATTGTGGCGAAACTCGGCAGCGGCGGCACCGCCGTTGTCTATAAGGCCATCGACACAGTTTTAAATCGGGAAGTAACTGTCAAAATCCTTCAGGAGCAGTTTACATCAAATCAGAAGTTTGTTATGCGTTTTCGTAAAGAAGCGCAGGCCATCGCGGCGCTGTCTCATCCGAACATCGTCAGCGTCTATGACGTCGGATGCAGTGATGAAGGCGAACCTTATTTGATTATGGAATATGTGGAAGGGAAAACGCTGAAAGAAATCATCAATAAGATGGGGCCTCTTTCTTTGGACCGTTCTCTCGATTATGTCCACCAGATTCTTGCCGGTCTGAATCATGCTCATTCTTACGGTGTTATCCATCGTGATATTAAGCCGCAGAATATTATGATTACGCCGGAAGGTCAGGTCAAAATCATGGATTTCGGTCTGGCGATGAATCTCACGGACACCACGATTACTTATGATACCAGCGTGTTCGGATCGGTTTATTATATCGCGCCGGAAATCGCTCAAAAAGGCTCCGGTGACGCCCGGGTAGATATTTACTCGACGGGTATCGTTTTATATGAAATGCTGACCTGCCAGCTTCCCTACACCGGAGACAGCCCGATTACCATCGCGTTACAGCACGTGGAAGGTGATTACACTCCCATCGATGAAATTGATGAGGATATTCCCTATGAGGTTGCCCGCATTGTGGATAAAGCCATGTCGGTGGATCCTGCGGATCGCTACCGCAATACCCAGATCATGATGGGGGATATCGAAACTGCCGCGGATGAATACGATGTGATTCTGACGCCCATCCAGATGACATCGGGCTCAAAACCGCAGAAAACGAGAACCCGTGCTGCTGTCAACGATTCGGAAAATTACGATGATTATGAAGAACGCCGCTCCTCACGGAGAGACCGGAATTCTTCCCGGCAGAACAGGGATACCGATTCCGACCGTGGGCGGAGCAGCCGCAAAAAGAAAAAGGAAAAGAGCAATAAAAAACTGGTGATCGCCATTGTTATTGTGGCGTTGGCCATCGTTCTTTTCGCTGCCGGCGGCTTTGCGCTGATCAATAAAATCACTTCCGGTGAAGAAGTTGTTGTGCCTCAGGTCGTCGGAATGAAACAGGATCAGGCGGTTTCCGAATTGGAAGCGTTGAATCTGAAATATAAAATTATCGAATCCGAAAGCGACGAATACGATCCCGGATATGTCATTGATCAGAGCATTGAAGCCGGAACCAAGGTGAAGGAAGGTAAAATTATTGAACTTACCGTTTCTGTCGGTTCCGATGCGGTGGAAGTTCCCGATGTGAAAGACAAAACGGAAGATGCCGCCACCGTTATGCTGGAAAATGCCGGGTTCAAAGTGGAAGTGAAGGAAGAAAATTCCTCTGATGTGGAAAAGGGAAAGGTGATTCGTCAATCTCCCAGCGGCGGTCAGAAGCTGGCGAAAGGGGAAACCGTTATTATCGTTGTCAGCACCGGTGAAGAAGATGTTACCGTGCCTAATGTGACCGGTCTCACCAAAGATGACGCCATTGCCAAGCTTTCCGCGGTGAATTTGAGATACAGCATTACTTCGTATGAATACAGCGACAGTTATGCCGCCGGTTATGTCATGTATCAGAATTACGGTTCCGGTGAAAAAGTGGCTCCGGATACGGTGATTAATATTAAGATTTCGAAAGGTCCCGAGAAAAAACCGGATAATCCTGAACCGTCCAATCCGGATCCCGGCACTACACCTACGGAACCGACAACCCCGGATAATCCCGCTGACGCAGGGGAAAAAGAATGAGTTCTTTGAAGGACAACAAAACAGAAGGTTTATTGATCAAAGGATATAACGGCTTTTATTATGTTGCCGCCGAGGGAACTTTATGGACCTGTTTTCTGCGGGGACGGTTCCGCGTAAAGAAACAGGATTTTCTTCCCGGGGATCGTGTGGAATTTACGAAACTGGAATATCCTAAAGGCGTGATTGAAAACGTACTGGACAGGACGAACCGATTGGTTCGTCCTGCTGTTGCTAACGTTGAAACCGCATTGATTACGTTCGCTTTTACCAATCCGGAACCGGATTATCTGCTTCTGGACCGAATTCTTATTCAGGTTCTGGCGCAGAACATCAAGCCTGTGCTCTGCTTTAATAAGCGGGATCTGGTGGATGATGAAACCGCGGAGGCGGTAATGAAACCCTATATTGACGCCGGATTTACCGTTCTGGGTGTTTCCGCCGGCCAGAAGCAGGGGATTGACGCGATCAAAGAAGCGCTGGCGGGAAAAATATCCATATTGGCCGGACCTTCTGGTGTGGGCAAAAGCAGCATTATCAATGCTCTTGATTTGGGTTATGATCTGGAAACCGGTGGTTTGAGCAAGAAGACGGATCGGGGCCGGCATACAACCCGCAAAGTGGAGCTGCTTTCCGTCGCTCCGGAAACCTATATCGCGGATACTCCCGGTTTTTCTTCCCTGAATCTGCCGGAAAATATCCAAAAAGAGGATTTGGAACGTTTCTATCCGGAATTTGAAGAGGCCGCGGCATACTGTCCTTTTACCGGCTGTCTTCATTTTAAGGAAAGAGACTGTGAAGTGAAAAACGATGTGGCCGATGGCTCGATCGACCGCGGACGATATGAACGTTACTGTGTATTTTTGGAAGAGTTGAAAGAGAGAGAAAGGAAATACTGATGGCTGTAATTTTATCTCCTTCCTTGTTGGCTGCGGATTTCAGCTGCCTTGACCGACAAGTGGCTCAGGTGGAGGAAGCCGGGGCTCAGTGGCTGCATTTGGATATTATGGATTTTCATTTTGTTCCGAATTTAACTTTTGGATCCGGCGTTGTAAAATGCCTGCGTCCGTTGAGCCGTATGGTTTTTGACGCCCACTTTATGGTGGAGCATCCCGAAACGTATGTGGAACCTTTCGCCAAGGCCGGCGCGGATTACTTTACGTTCCATCTGGAAGCTGTGGATGATCCCCATCTTTTGATGGAGCGAATTAAAAAGGCCGGAATGAAATGCGGTATTTCCGTAAAGCCGAAAACCGATGTCGAGCTGCTGCGGCCGTATCTTTCTCAATTGGATCTTGTTCTTGTTATGAGCGTGGAACCCGGTTTTGGTGGGCAGTCCTTTATGACGGATATGCTGGAAAAAGCTGACTGGCTGAAAAAGGAAAAAGAAGAAAACGGACATCGTTATCTCATTGAGATCGACGGCGGAATCAATCGTAATACCGCTATTCAGGCTGTTCAGCATGGTGTGGAAGTTTTGGTTGCCGGTACGGCGGTATTCGGCGCGGAAAACATTTCGGAAGAAGTACGGTATTATACTTCTCTCGATATTGACATGAAAAAATAAATATGCTATATTCTAAATGACAATAGAAGATCTTCGGGGACGGTGAAATTCCGTACCGGCGGTATAGCCCGCGAGCCCTGGTGGCTGATTCGGTGTGATTCCGAAGCCGACAGTAAAGTCTGGACGAGAGAAGAATCTGTATGAAAATATATCCCCGTATCTTTGATATGGGGATTTTTTTATGGAGGGGATATGGAATTTACGTCGGAACAGGTTGCTTATATGCGGAGGGCATTGGAACTGGCGGAAAAAGCCCGGGGTTTTACCGAACCGAATCCCCTGGTCGGCGCGGTAATTGTCAAAGACGGTAAAATCGTGGGAGAAGGGTATCATAAAAAAGCGGGTACCCCCCATGCCGAAGTGAACGCTCTTTCCAACGCTTTGCAGCACGCCATGGGCGCGACGATGTACGTAACGTTGGA
The DNA here is from genome assembly GCA_051866595.1 of Clostridia bacterium. Taxonomy (GTDB): domain Bacteria; phylum Bacillota; class Dehalobacteriia; order UBA7702; family UBA7702; genus UBA7702. The sequence continues at coordinate 3,065 of JBJDXI010000054.1, read as the reverse complement.
GCCCTGCTCTCATTACGGAAAAACGCCTCCCTGCGCCAAAGCGCTGGTGAGAGCCGGCATTAAAGAGGTGTTCATTGCTTTGGAAGACTCCAATCCTCTCGTAAACGGGAAAGGAATTGAAATATTGAAAGAAGCCGGGATTAAGGTTCATACCGGGCTTTTGCGGGAAGAAGCAATCCATCAGAACCGGGTTTTTCTCACCAACCAGGTAAAGAAACGCGCTTTTATCGCTCTGAAATCCGCCCAAACATTGGATGGCAGAATCGGCCCTGAGGATGGCACGCCGGTTTCCATTACCTGTGAGGAATCGAGAAAACGCGGGCATCTTTTGCGCCGTGATTACGGCGCGGTTCTTGTGGGCCGGCGGACGGTGGAAAAGGATGATCCGCGGCTCAATATTCGTTATGATATTCCCCATCCGGATGACCGCCCGGTAAGAATCGTGATTGACCCTCATTTGCGACTGCCCGTTACAGGAAAACTGTTGAACGGTGGAAAAGAACCGATTTTGATTTACACTTCTGATGATGTGTCTTCGGCGCTGCGGAAGAAAATTGAAGATAAGGGTGGCAGTATTGCGGCTCTCCCCGGCGGGAAAGACGGGATTGACCTTTTGCGGCTTTCCGTGGATTTGCTGGAACGCGGTATCTGCGGTGTTCTGGTGGAAGGCGGCGCCGATACATTATCGCGCTTCATCAAACAGGATCTTTGGGATGAATATCATTGTTTTATCGCGCCGAAATTTATGGGAGACAAAGGGATTCCCCTATTTCACGGAGAGACCGGAACGATGATTTCATTGAACAGCGTTTCCCAATGTGAAAAAAGTGGGGAGGATATTCATATTTTGTATAAGAATAAAAACGGAGTGGAATTATGTTTACAGGAATTATTGAGGAAACAGGAAGGATTGAATCCATCCGACGCCATTCGCTTAGTGCGTCGCTGACCGTTTCCTGTCAGCGGATCATGGAAGATATTCACATTGGCGACAGTATTGCCGTAAACGGTATCTGTCTGACGGTGACGTTTTTTTCCGGATCGGAATTTACTGTTGACGTGATGCCCGAAACAATGGATAAAACGTCGCTGAGACAGCTGAAAAACGGTTCCGTGGTGAATCTGGAGCGGGCAATGGCGGCAAATGGACGATTCGGCGGCCATATTGTCAGTGGCCATATTGACGGTACCGGGATGATACTGAAAATTCAGGAAAACGAGATTGCCGTGATTTTTACCATCGCAGCGTCCAAAGAGCTCCTGGACGGTATCGTACCTAAAGGCTCCGTTGCGCTGGACGGCATCAGTCTCACCGTTGTTGAGGTGACAGATACCGCTTTTTCCGTATCCCTCATTCCCCATACGAGAACTGTCACCAATATGCGGGAAAAAGGAATCGGTGATCCCATCAATATTGAAACGGATGTCATCGGAAAATATGTCAAAAAATACGTGACAGAATCGGCGGACAATTCATCAGATACCATTACAATGGATTTTCTCGCCGAAAAAGGTTTTATGTAACACAATAGGAGGAGGTAGCATGAGTTTTCAAAGTATCGAAAAGGCCATTGCGGATTTAAAGGCCGGTAAGATCATTCTTGTAACCGATGATCCCGACAGGGAAAATGAAGGGGATATGATCTGCGCGGCGGAATTTGCGACAACAGAAAATGTCAACCGCATGGCATCGGAGGCCAAAGGGTTGATTTGTATGCCAATGAGCAGTGAGCATATCCGCCGTCTCGGATTGCGGCCCATGGTGGAGCACAATACCGATAATCATGAAACGGCGTTTACCGAATCGATCGATCATGTTCGCACCACGACGGGAATTTCCGCCGCGGAGCGCTCGGTGACGGCGATGGAAGCGGCGAAAGATACGGCGCGGCCCAGTGATTTCCGGCGGCCGGGGCATATGTTTCCCTTGGAAGCAAAGCCCGGCGGCGTTCTGGAGCGCAACGGCCATACCGAAGCGACGGTGGATCTTCTTCGTCTGGCGGGACTCACTCAGATCGGCCTTTGCTGTGAAGTGATGCGGGAAGACGGTACCATGATGCGGAAAACGGAAATGATGGACTTCGCGGAAAGAAACGGCATGACTATGATTTCCATTAAAGATTTACAACGTTACCGCAAGATACACGACCGGTTTATGGACCGCATTACCGAAGCGGATATGCCGACCCGGTACGGTCATTTTAAAATTTACGGTTACATTAACCGTATCAATAAGGAACACCATGTGGCTTTGGCCTTGGGCGACATTGACAACGGTGATCCCGTGCTCTGTCGTGTCCATTCGGAATGTCTCACAGGTGATGTGTTTGGTTCCCGCCGCTGTGACTGCGGTCAGCAGCTGGACGCCGCCATGAAAGCCATCGGCAAAGAGGGCCGTGGTGTCCTCGTTTATCTGCGGCAGGAAGGACGGGGGATTGGTCTGATCAATAAGATCAAAGCTTATGCTCTTCAGGATCAGGGCCTCGATACGGTGGAAGCCAATATTGAACTCGGTTTTCCGCCTGATTTAAGGGATTACAGTGCCGGGAGCCAGATTCTCACAGACCTCGGCGTACATAAGCTTCGCCTGCTGACGAATAATCCCCAGAAGATTCATGATCTTTCGGATTACGGCATTGAAATTACCGAGCGGGTGGCTTTGGATATTGAACCGAACAGCGATAATCTTTTCTATATGGAAACCAAAAAAGAAAAGATGGGACATATTTTATCAATGAATGAAAAGGAGAAAGATTATGAAAACAATTGAAGCGAATTTAATCGGAAAAAATTTGAAAATCGCCATCGTCGCGGCACGTTTTAATGAGTTTATTACCTCAAAACTGATTGAAGGGGCGGAAGACGCTTTGCTTCGCCACGGTGTGGATGGAGATGATATTGACCTTTACCGTGTTCCCGGCGCTTTTGAAATTCCCGTTGTTGCCAAAGCTTTGGCGGAAAAAGATGACTACGATGCCGTGATCTGTCTCGGTGCCGTAATCCGCGGCGCGACACCTCATTTTGATTTTGTCGCGGCGGAAGCCTCCAAAGGCATCGCTCAGGTC
>JBJDXI010000053.1:0-14336 GCA_051866595.1 Clostridia bacterium | reverse complement strand
CTTCCGGAGCGGTTTTTGGCAACATTTTGAAAGGAATATTACGGGAGATCCTGCAGGTCTTCGGCGGGCATATCGTTTTCGATATTATCCCGGGCGAGGTCGGTGTCGATGACGGGGTACGCCTTTGAGATCGGCTTTTCCACTTTATCCGGCATCGGTTTGACATATCTCCCTTGTTTTTCACTCATTCCATCACCTCTTTAACTAGCTTGCCCGCGTTCCCCGAAATTATACGTTTTTTTCTTTCCCGAAAACAGAGCGGAATCATTGAAAATGCCCGGAGGCTGTGATATAATAAGTTTTCCGGGTGTGTCATTATTCTCACATTCGGGAAATATACACCATTTATGAAAAAAGGTATAAAAAATGATTTGTAATAATATTCTTGAAGCCATGGGCAACACCCCCATGATCCGTCTTCAGCATCTGCCCGAAGCAGACAGCGCGGAAATTCTTGTAAAATTTGAAGGACTGAATGTCGGCGGTTCCATCAAAACCCGCACGGCTTATAATATGATTCTCGACGCCGAAGAACAAGGTCTGATTCACAAAGATACCATCATCGTGGAGCCCACCAGCGGCAACCAAGGCATCGGATTGGCTCTCGTCGGCGCTGTCCGCGGCTATCAGACCAAAATCATCATGCCGGATTCTGTCAGTGAGGAACGGCGGAAGCTGGTGAAGCAATACGGCGCCGAAGTGATTCTCGTTCACGACGCCGGAAATATCGGCGACTGTATTCAGGAATGCGTGGAAATCGCCCAAAAGATGCAGGAAGAAGATCCTCGGGTTTTCGTCCCCCAGCAATTTGAGAATCCTGCCAATCCGCAGATTCACAGAAATCAGACCGCGTTAGAAATCCTGGAACAGGTCGGCGGCCCCATTGATGGATTCTGCTCCGGTATCGGCACCGGCGGTACCATCACCGGTATCGGCGAAACGCTGAAAGAAAAGAATCCCGATATGGAGATCTGGGCTGTTGAACCCCGCGACGCCGCCATTCTTTCCGGCGGTTCCATCGGCACCCATGTGCAGATGGGCATCGGCGACGGCGTGATTCCCGCCATTCTGAATCAGGAAATCTACAACAATATCTGCATTATCGAAGATGACGAAGCCCTTCAGGTTTCCAAAGACCTTGCAGCCAAAGAAGGCATTCTCTGCGGCATCAGCAGCGGAACCAATGTGGCTGCCGCTTTGAAAATGGCAAAGAAACTCGGCAAAGGCAAAACCGTCGTGACCGTTCTGCCCGATACCGCCGAACGCTATTTCTCTACCCCCCTCTTTGATGACTGAACCTAAAATAAAAGAATTTACAAAAGCTGACAGTTCCTGTCAGCTTTTTCTTTACTTTGACAATTTCCGGCGATATAATAAGAAAATGTAAACTCAAAAAGGAACTTACGCACCATGAAACAGGCTTATATCGAATACATCCTCGGACTTCTGCTTTTCGGTTCCAACGGCGTTATTTCCGGCATGATCGCCTTAAACAGCTATGAGATTGTGCTGACCCGCACCGTTCTGGGGAGCGCCTTTCTGATTTTGCTACTACAGATTTCCCGGCAAAAGCTTCAGATTTTCCGTTATAAAAAAGAAATCCCCTATATGCTCCTTTCCGGCGTGGCTCTGGCGGCCAACTGGATGTTTCTTTTTGAGGGCTACACCCAGGTCGGCGTCAGCATCACCATTCTGCTCTGCTACTGCGGTCCCATCCTTGTAATGCTCGTTTCACCTTTTTTCTTCAATGAAAGGATCACAGCACCGAAAATCATCGGATTCTGCGCCGCCATGATGGGAATGGTATTCATCAACGGCCAGTCCCTTCAGGCGGGAAAAAGCCTCTGGGGCATTTTCTGCGGAGTGATGGCCGCCGTTACCTACGTTTTTATGGTCATCAGCAACAAAAAGGCCACCCATATCACCGGTCTGGAAAACTCCACGATACAGATCTTAATCTCTTTTATCGCCGTAGCGGTTTTTGTCGTCTGCAAGCAGGGATTCACACTGCATATCCAAAGTTCGGACTGGATACCCATTCTTGTGCTGGGCATCCTGAACACCGGCATCGGCATGTATCTCTATTTCTCCCCCATCAGCAAACTGCCGGTACAGTCCGTGGCCATCTGCGGCTACCTGGAGCCGCTGTCCGCTGTTATATTCTCCGTTCTGTTTCTCCACGAGGAAATGCTCCCCCTCTATATCATCGGCGGCATCCTGATTATCAGCGGCGCCTTGTTCGGTGAGTTTTTTCAGTTCAGACAAGAAGAGAAATCATCCGGCACGCCGGTCTGAAAGAACCTCACGAAAAAGAATTTTTTATCGTAAAAGAAAGAATCAAAAAAAATCTTGTATATACAAAAGATTGTTCTCATGCTATAATCGACATATAACGGAAACAAGAGGTGATGATCATGCCCAGACCACAACGCTGCCGCAGAATCTGCCGGGAGCCGGAATACAACCGGTTTTCTCCCGAAGGGATTGCCAAAGAATCCCGGGTTCAGCTTTCCATCGACGAATTTGAAGTAATCCGCCTGGTGGATTATGAAAAAAAGACCCATGAGCAATGCGCGGCCCAGATGGATATTTCCCGAACAACGGTGACGGAAATTTACGAATCGGCGCGGTATAAAATCGCCGACAGTCTGATCAACGGCAAAAACCTGCTTATTTCCGGCGGAAACTATCGCCTCTGCGATGGTTCGGCCGCTCCCTGCTGCGGTAAACCCTGTGGCAAATCAACGGGAGTCCAGGCCATTTCTTTATCCCCGAAAGGAGCAAACAGTATGAGAATCGCAGTCACTTACGAAAACGGAATGATTTTCCAGCATTTCGGTCACACTTCCCAATTCAAAGTTTACGACATCGAAGACAACGCGGTTGTAAACGAACAGATCGTTGACACCATGGGACAGGGCCACGGCGCTTTGGCGGGCTTTCTTTTCAACAACGGTGTTGACGCGCTAATTTGCGGAGGCATCGGAGGCGGCGCCCAGATGGCGCTGAAAGAATCCGGCATCCGCCTTTACGGTGGTGTTTCCGGCAGCGCCGATGAAGCGGTGAAAGCGCTGATCGAAGGAAAACTCGATTACAATCCCGATGTCCGCTGCGGTCACCACGATCACGGAGCTCATTCCTGCGGCCACCATACGGAACATAGCTGTGCCGACCACAAATGCGGCCACAAAGAATAAAAAAATCCCATTCCGATAAGCCTACAGATAAAAATTGCAGGCAGAAAAGGCAGATACATATTTACGTATCTGCCTTTTTCATATACTTTTTTTCGATACGCTATTGACAACTATATCGGCATCCGATATAATAAATATATCGTTAGACGATATATCGTAAAACGATAGAAAGAGGTTTTTATGGAATCCATTGCTTTAACCGAAGCCGTATACTACATTCTGCTCTCTCTGGATCAGCCGATGCACGGATATGGCATTATGCAAAATACCGAAGAGCTCAGCGGCGGACGGGTACACCTGGCGCCGGGCACCCTTTACGGCGCGTTAAATTCCCTTTTGGAAAAAGGATGGATTGAAGCGCTCCCCGGTAGCAACAACCGCCGAAAAAAAGAATACCGGATCACAGCGGCGGGTCGGAATATCGTTCAGACGGAGATTCGCCGCCTGGAAGAGCTGCTGCGCAACGGTAAAGAAATCACAAAGGGGTGGAAAAAATGAAACAGAGAATCCGCAAATTATTTTGGGCATGGGAATTTGAAAAAGAAGAACAATGGCTGAATCAGGCCGCCGCCGAGGGACGCGCCCTCACCGATGTCGGTTTCTGCCGCTATGATTTTGAACCCTGCCCGTCGGGAGCTTACGAATACCGTCTGGAATTTCTGGAGCATTTTCCCACCCATAAAGAAAGCGCGGATTATATCCGCTTCATGGAAGAAACCGGGGCGGAATACGTCGGTTCCGTTCAGCGCTGGGTCTATTTCCGCAAAGCCGTTCAGAACGGTCCTTTTGAAATCTATTCCGATGCGAATTCCAAAATCAACCATTTCAAAAGAATCCGCGCGTTGCTGCTGTGCCTTGTTGTTCTTGAATTCTCCGTCAGCCTTTTGAATCTAGGCATCGGAGTAGTAAATTCGTCCGCTTTTAATATTGGGGTCGCCTTGCCCAATTTCCTTCTGGGACTTTTGATTCTTTACGGCGCCCTCTTCTTTACAAGGATCATCAACCGACTGAAAAAAGAACAGTTCCTGCATGAATAAGAAGAAAGGAAAAAAGAAACGATGATCAGAGCCATCGGAGCCGCCCTCCCCTGGATTTTTATGGGCGTTGCCATATTGATATTGACATTACAACGAGACAAACGCGACCGTCAGGAAAAAGAAACGCAGAAAAAACAGAAACGGACGCTGGAAGCGGCCATGTGTACCGGCATGGCCCTCGGCGCTTTGCTTTCCCTTATCGTCCCTTTCATTACGCCGTCCTACGGTGTATCCGGAGGAATTCTTCTCGGTGTCATCGCCGGTGTTTTCCTTCCCAAAAGGCAATAAAAAAAGCTCCCCGAAAAGACCTTTCCGGCGATTGATCACCGGAGCACGAAGGCTATTTGGGGAGCATTTTATTTATTATTGAGGATTTTTCAGTTTTTCCTGTTCCTCTTCTTCCAGCTGACGGTAGGCCACCTTGCCGACCAGGGTTTTCGGCAGTTCATCACGGAACTCAATCTCTTTGGGAAGCGCGTATTTCGCGATATTTTTACGGCAGTACGCCATAATTTCCTCTTTGGTGGCATCGGTGGCGGGCACGTCGGGTTTCAGCATCAGGAAAACCTTGACGGCCTGCATTTTATAGGGATCCGGCACACCAATCACACAGCTCATATGGACTTTTTCGTGGGCATCGAGAATGTTTTCAATCTGACCGGGATAGATATTGTAACCACTGGAAACAATCATCCGTTTGGCACGTCCTTTGAAATAAATAAAGCCATCGGTATCCATATAACCGAGATCACCGGTGTAAACCCAGGTAAGACCATCCTTGTGGGTCCGGAGAGTACGGGCGGTCTCTTCGGGATGATTGATATATTTCTGCATCACCGTGGGACCGGCCAAAAGGATTTCACCTTCCTCACCGTAGGGAAGCTCTTCATCGGTATCCGGTTTCACGATCTTGATATAGGTATCGGGGAAGGGAATCCCGATGCTCCCTTCTTTCGTGATATGGGTCGGCGTGAGGCAACAGGCCGTCACCGTTTCCGTAGTGCCGTAGCCTTCCCGGATCTGCACCGTAGCCTTGTGGTCATAAAGGAATTTATCAAATTTCTTCTTCAGCTCCACGCTCAAAGAATCCCCGCCGGAGAACACCCCTTTCAAACAGCTGAGATCGGCATTCTTCATATCGGGAATCCGGATCAGCGCTTCGTAAAGCGTCGGTACACCGGCAATAAAGTTACAACGGTATTTGGTAATCAGTTTCGCGTAGCTCTGGGCCGTAAACCGGGGCACAAGGATGCAGCGCCCCCCGGAGGAAAGCATCGTATGGACACAGACACCGAGGCCAAACCCGTGGAACAGTGGCATAGCCGCCAGCATTTTATCACCGGGCCGGAACATGGGATTGGCGGCGATAACCTGACGTCCCAAAGCGTTAAAATTGAGATTCGACAGCAAAATTCCTTTGGTCTTTCCCGTCGTCCCTCCGGAATAAAGGATCACCGCGGGATCCGACGCTTTCCGCTCCACTTTGTAATTCCAGAAGCAGGCTTTGCCCAAATGCAGGAAATCCTTCCAGCGGATCACCGGCGCATCATCGGGAATTTTCTGGATTTTCCGTCCCTCGGTCAGCATATAACCGGCTTTCACCGGTTTGGAGAGGGCGTCTTTTACCCGGGCCAGAATGATATTGACCACACCGGTATTCTGGCGCACCGCTTCAAATTTATTATAAAACTGATCCAGTGTAATCACGGTCACACTCTTGGATTCATTGAGATAAAATTCAATTTCCTTTTCCGCCGACAGCGGATGAATCATATTGCAGATACCGCCCACAAGGTTTACGGCGTAAAACATATAGGTCGCCTGGGGGCAGTTGGGCATGGCAATGGTCACACAGTCGTTTTCCCGGACGCCGATGGTTTTCAGCGCTTTGGCGCAGCGCTGAATTTCCTGGACCAGCTGACGGTAGGTGGTGGATTTTCCCATAAAATCAAAGGCCACATAATTTGGATACTCATTGGCAATGGCCTCAACAGCGTCGTACATCGAACCTTCCGGATATTCCAGATGAGCCGGGACATTCCCCATGTGGGGAAGCCACGGTGTTTTCACATTGATCTCACCCATTTTCAAAAATCAACCTCTTCCTTTAACGGTCTTTCCAACAATTCAGGATGCTCTAAAAGATGCTTCAACAAACGCACGGACTTGGCGTAATAATATCCGTCGGCCAGCCGTTCATCAATGGTCAGCCCCATATCAACGGTTTCCCTCATGACAACGTTCCCCTGATCATCAAAGAACGGCGATTTTTTTCTTTCACCGACGATACAGAAAAGAGAGCAGGTTCCCCAGTTCGTCAGATGATGGTAACCGCATTTCAGCTTGATGGAACCGAGATTGGACAGCACAACGGAAGCGTAATAAGGGTCCGACGCGATAAAGCTTTTCGGCACCCATCCATGCTTATCCAGAAACATCACAAAGCGGGTAAAGGTTTTACAAAGTCCCCGGGGCAGTTTGCTCACGAGATCCATGCTCTCGCTGGTTTCATCGGCTTTTTCACTGCGGCAGGACAAAACGATCCGGCGCAGCTGTTCATGGATGGTATCGAGGGTATCTTCGTCTTTCAGATGAAGAAAAGCCAAGGCCTCTTCACCATGGTCGGAAAATTTCTTTTTTACGACAAAAGCGGCGGAAACTTCATTGCGCTGATAATAATTTCCGTTCACAATAAAACGATTCAATTTCGGGCGCAATGTAATGGTTTTCACCAAAGCGGCCACAATCAAATGAAACATGGTGTACGGAAATTCCGTTTCATTCTCATTTTTCAGTTTCAGATATTGATTGACCGCCGTAAGATCTATTTTTTCTGAGATATAAGCTTCATTATCACAGCGATTGGGATAGATAACGCCCATAAAAAAATGCATCGGATCCAAATCCCGGATCAGCGTACCGTCTCTCCGATCGCCTCTGCGACGTAAGGACATATTTCCTCCTGACATACATAAAAATACCTATAAATCCGCAATTATATATATTTTACCATATTTTAACGCGGTAAAGCTATTAAAAATTTATAAATTTTTCAAATCAGCCGTTTTTTCGCCATCAAACAAAAGACGATTGCCCCGTAAATCACCTTTATCTTAAATCATTTCATCATGTGATCCGTAAAATTAAAAAATCCCCGCGCCGTCACGGCGAAGGGATCTTTCCTCATTTATCTTTTCGTTTCGCTTTCTGCTCCGCGTCGGCTTTCACAATATCGCCGACACCCTGAAAAATCACGGTGGGATGATATGCGTAGGACCGCACCGTTTCCATATCGGAAACACCGGAAAGAACAAGAACGGTGTCAATGCCGCCTTCGGTCCCGGCGACAATATCCGTATCCATCCGGTCCCCGACGATAAGGGCATGGTCGGAATGGCAATTCAACAGCCGCAAACCGGTACGCATCATCAGCGGATTGGGCTTTCCGCAGAAGTACGCGTGGCGGCCGGTAGCCATTTCAATGGGGGCGATCAACGCGCCGCAGCTGGGGCCGATACCGCCTTCAATGGGATCGGAAACATCGGGGTTGGCGCCGATGAGCTTCGCTCCGTTCATCACCAGATTGATGGCTTTGGTCAGCGTCGCCATGGAATAAGTACGGGATTCGCCCAGCACCACATAATCAGGATCCACATCGTTCATGGTGATGCCCGCGTTATAAAGAGCGTTATAGAGCCCGGCCTCACCAATCACATAAGCGGAACATCCCGGAGACTGGCGCTTTAAAAACTCTGCCGTTGCCAGCGCGCTGGTGTAAAAATGGTCTTCCGACACGGACAGTCCCATCCGCGCCAGTTTTTTCTGAAGCTCCTGAGGTGTTTTATCGCTGCTGTTGGTTAAAAACAGATAATCTTTCTTTTCTTCGTGAAGCCAATCAATAAACTCCTTCACCCCGGGTAAAATCATATTTCCGTGATAAATCACACCATCCATATCACAGATGATGCCTTTTTTCTTTGTAAAATCAATACCGTTCAAAGGAGCTCCTTTCCGATTTTTTGTAAATCATATCTTTTCTTCCATTCTATTATTTCATCTCCGCATAAAAGAAACAAGTTCATTTTTGTAAAATCTATGAAAACCGACTTTTTTTGAATGTAAAAAAAGATGACAATATGTGAAAATATTGCCATCTTCCCTTCATTTACAATTATATATTACCACAAAACCGCCAAAAAATCAAGTCTGGTATCCTTTTTCCCATCGTAGTAGGATAAAGAATCCAGTAAAAAGGAGCGGCGAAATGACAAAAGAAATCCTATCCCTTACATCCTCTTTCCCTGATTTTTGTAAAGACCTTGAAGAATGTAATCAGATCACAGTCCGTTACGGTATAGAGCTGACAGAAATTCAGATGAAACAACTTTTCGAAGAACGTGCCGAGGCATTAAAACACTGCGGACGGATGGAATTCGGAGAAAATCCCGTAAAGAAACTGATTCTTGCCTTCAGTTCCTCTCCCTATCTCACCGGGGAGCATCCGGAAGAAACCATCGCGGAGCTTTTATCCGCTTTTTACGAATGGAAAAACATCACAAGAGAACGCGTCGGCGACGATGAACTCATTGAAATCATGGTGGATTTTTTTAACGGTGAAGCCGAAGGGTCCATCACCAAAATGCTGGATCTGACGGAAGATGAGATCATGGAATACGGCGTCCGGAAGGAGATTTAATATGGACATTTCCGAAAAAAACTTATCGTTTCCCGAATCTTCGGCGCAGATTTCCGAAGCGGAAATCATGGAACTTCTGAAAAAACAGGCCCTTCTCTTTACAAAGGGACAAAGCGGCTCTCTGCCGGTGGAAATCATGGCCGAGCTCCGGGATTCCATCTATTTCACCCTTCACGAAGCGCTCCTCGCCGGAGAAAATCCAAACCTCGGCGGTGAAGCATTGTTTGAAAAAGGACAGCACTGTATCGAAGAACTGACCGAAAGAGCCAAAGAACTCTGGCTGATGACGCAGGTCATCACCATGCCGATCAGACAACGTTCCTATGAGGACACCATCCGGAGCATCGGTTCTTTTTTTTCCCGTTACCAACATATCTTTTTTGCCCATCAGATCCCCTGCGATATTGATTATCCGCTGTTTAAACCTGTTCCCGAAAAAAATCTGGGCGTCCGCTATATCTTTCGCTGGCTCCAGCAGATTCTTCTGGAAAACACCATCCTCCGCGAATTCGATAAAGAAACCGTCATCAAACTGCTGGAACGTTACTGCCCGGATTACCGGGAATCCATCATCAATCTCTGCGAACCGGTACTGGTCAACGCCGCCGGCTGTATTCTGGTGGGGAAACCGCCGCGATTTTTAAACATCACCGAAAAAGAACGGATACGCATCGAAAACGCCATGCTCCGTAAAACTGATGAGGAAAATACCGCGTTACTGGCCCAAGCAGGACAGCAACTGTGCCGGGAAATGGGCGTCCGGTCCGAGGAAACCGCAAACGATATTATCCGGGTCATCATCCATATCTATCCCCGTCTCAAAGCCGTTCTGGAGGAATCGGACAGCCGGAATATCTTTCTTTCTTTTTAATCTGGGGTTTTCCGCAAAAAAATTGGGTTTAACTGGGTTTTACGAGAATTTTCTATTGAAAAGAAGAAAAAAATACGGTACAATATTATATTATTAAATTTACTTTATGATGCTTTTACCTTTATACACTTGATAAAAAGGAGTTACCTATGTCAGAAATCAAAGAAGCCTGCGGCGTCATGGGGATTTTCAGCAACGACGAGCTGAATCTTCCCAAAGAAATGTACTACGGACTTTTCGCACTCCAGCATCGCGGACAGGAAAGCTGTGGCATGGCGGTATCCAATAACGGGGTCGTCAATTCCTATAAAGATATGGGCCTTGTCAACGAAGTATTCGACGACGCAAAAATTGCCGAATTACAGGGTCAGATCGGTATCGGCCATTGCCGCTACTCCACCACCGGCAACAGCGAAGCCAAAAATGCCCAGCCTCTGACGATGAACTTCGTCAAGGGAACCCTCTCCATCGCTCATAACGGCAATTTGGCCAACGCCGATGAAATCCGCAAGAAACTCATGGAAGAACAGGGAGCGGTATTCCACACCAGCACCGATTCGGAAATTTTCGCTTATCTCATCGCCAAAAAAGAAGTTGAAACCCACCTTCTGGAAGTCGCCATTCGTCAGGCCACGGAAATGGTCTCCGGCGCTTACGCCCTCCTCGTCATGGGTTCCAAAAAACTCGTCGGCATCCGTGACCCCTTCGGTTTGAAACCCCTCTGCCTCGGCAAAAAAGGCAATTCCTATATCCTCGCGTCGGAAAGCTGTGCCATTGAATCCATTGGCGGCACCATGATCCGCGATGTGGAACCCGGAGAGCTCATCGTCATTGACAAAGACGGATACACCTCCCACAAACGGGAAACCCGGCCGGAAAAATACCGTCCCTGCATTTTCGAGTATATTTACTTCGCCCGTCCCGACAGCATTATTGATAACCAAAGCGTATATGAATCCCGGTTCCTCGCCGGCCGCATTTTGGCTGAACGCTATCCCGTGGAAGCCGACGTTGTTATGCCGGTACCCGACAGTGGTATTGACGCCGCCATCGGTTACGCCGACGGCAGCGGAATTCCTTACGGCGTAGGTCTCATCAAAAACCGTTACATCGGCCGTACCTTTATTCAGCCGGATCAGGTTCAGAGAGAAGAAGCGGTCCGCATCAAACTCAATGTTCTGAAACATTCCGTAGAAGGCAAACGCGTCGTCCTCGTCGATGACAGCATGGTGCGCGGCACTGTCAGCCGGGGCATCATCAAGATGCTGAAAAAAGCCGGCGCCAAAGAAGTCCATATGCGCATTACCGCGCCGCCCTTTGTATGGCCCTGTTTCTTCGGTGTAGACCTTCCCGAAAAGAAACAGCTGGCGGCCTGCAACAACACCATTGAGGAAATCCGTCAGAATCTCAACGCCGATTCCCTGGGATTCTTCAAAATCGAGGATCTGCCCCGGATTATCCCCAACTGCAAGCTGGACGGTTTCTGCGACGCCTGCTTTACCGGGAATTATCCTGTTCCCGTTCCCCTCAAGGACGAAGACCGCTGATGGAACAACAGCTCATTGAAGCGCTGACCCATCGAAAAGACCGTTACGCTCTTGAAATGATCCAAAAACACCCCGAGCTGATCAATGAAACTGTCATCCGACTGGCGCTGGATCACAGCTGTATCCGTGTCATCCGTTATCTGCGTGAGGAAAATAAAATCACGATGGAAGGCAAGGAACAGAGAGACAACGAGCGCAAGGAAGAGATTCGGCACCTTCTAGGTAAAGCCGATGCCGGTTTCCCGGAGATCGAAAAATATTTTAAGCGTTAAGGAGTCATGATGGAAACCAACGACATCATTGAAGTAAAAATCAACCTCACCGCGAAGGACAGGGCAAAAGCCATGTACTACAATTACTTTGTCAAACGGAAACTGATTCTCTTTGAGATCGTATTTCTGTCCCTTATCGCCGTCGCTCTGATAGCGGTTCGCGCTGTCGGATTGTGGAACATCCCCAACGGATTGCTTTACGTTGCCGTCGGTGTTCTCGTGATGGTTGTCTTTTTCTTCGTTTTTATCCGGATGATTTCCACCGTAGGCGGTGTGGGAAAAACGCGGTATATCACCATCACACCCCAGACACTGACCACCCGGGTCAACGGCGAAAAGAAAGAATTTACCGTCAAGTGGGAAGATTTTACCCACCGCGCCAAAACAAAAAATTATTATTTTCTTTATCCCGACGCCACACAGTTTTTGATCATTCCCAAACGCTGTTTCAGCCGGGAGGAAATCGAAAAAATCAACAGCTATATCCGCTGAAAAGACAAGTAAGCCGCAGTTTATCCGACTGCGGCTTTCCTTTATTCTTCCTTTCCGTTTTTCAATTCCCGTTTTTTTCTCGTTAAAATACCGCCCATGCGGCCGGTTTCTTTGGCACTGAGCCCGGCCCAGCCCACTTGTTTTACTTTATCCAGCAGTCCCAGTTCTTCTGCAATCTCCATTTTCAGTTCCTCAATATCCGCCGGTGTTTTCTTCATTTTGCTTTTTCTCGATTTCGCGATGTCCATTTCTTCACCTCGATTCTTTTCTTTATGGCATTAGTTTGGCCAAACCCCCGCTTTTTATTCCGGAAAAATCAAATAAAACCAAGGAGCATTTGACTTTTGCTCCGTTTTTTTATACAATTAATAGATAATGATATAAGTATTATGAGGTGAAATCATGAGCGTTTTTGATACCTTATCCGAAAGAGGATATATTGAACAATGCACCCATGAAGATGAAATCAAAGAGCTTCTTGAAAAAGAGAAAATCTCTTTCTATATCGGCTTTGATCCCACGGCGGACAGTCTCCATGTCGGTCACTTTATTCAGATCATGGTGATGATGCATATGCAGCAGGCCGGTCACCGTCCCATCGCCCTTTTGGGCGGCGGCACCGCCATGGTGGGGGACCCATCTGGAAGAAGCGATATGCGGCAGATGATGACGGTAGACACCATCGACCACAATGTTGCCTGTTTCCGTAAACAGATGGGCCGTTTTCTCGATTTCAGCGACGACAAAGCGCTGATTGTCAACAACGGCGACTGGCTCCGGGACCTGAAATACGTTGATTTCCTCCGGGAAGTCGGCTCGGAATTTTCCGTCAACCGTATGCTCACCGCCGATTGCTACAAAACCCGCTATGAAAAAGGTCTGACTTTCCTCGAATTCAACTATATGCTGATGCAGAGCTACGACTTCCTCGAGCTCTACCGTAAATACAACTGCAAAATGCAGCTGGGCGGCAACGACCAGTGGAGTAACATCTTAGGCGGTGTGGAACTGGTGCGCCGTCTCGACCACGGTCAGGCCTTGGGCATGACCTTCAAGCTCCTCACCACTTCCGAAGGGAAGAAGATGGGGAAAACCGCCAAAGGTGCTCTCTGGATTGACGAAGAAAAAACCACGCCTTATGAATTCTACCATTACTGGAGAAACGTGGACGACGCTGATGTGGAAAACTGCCTCGCCCTCCTCACCTTCCTGCCCATGGACGAAGTCCGCAGACTCGGCAGCTACAAAGACGCCAAAATCAACGAAGCCAAGGAAGTGCTGGCCTATGAAGTGACCAAACTGGTTCACGGCGAAGAAAAAGCCAAAAAAGCACAGGAAGCGGAACGCGCCCTTTTCGCCAAAGGCGGCGAAGGCGATAATGTCCCCTCGGTTGACATGAAAGCCGACGATTTCAAAGACGGCATCAACGTTTTGGATCTCTATCTCAAAGCGGGGCTCATCCCCTCCAAAGGTGAAGGCCGCCGTCTGATGCAGCAGGGTGGCATCAAGATCAAAGGACAGGCCGTCAACGATTTCAATTTAACTATCACACTGGACGATTTTGAAGACAACAAACTCTTACTTCAGAAAGGGAAAAAGACCTTTAAACAGATCAAAATTGACTGAAAACCATGACGGAAGATTATATTCTCGATATTGAAAAATGTTTATATGAAATGATGGACGTGGAGGACCCGCCTCAGGACGTCCTCTCCATTGCCCAGGATCTGCGCCAGGAATACCCCAGGGAATTCAAGCGGTTTACCTCTAAAATGGCGGAAAAATACAGCCTGAGCGTATGCGGCGCCCATCACGTACACATCAATGGCCTGCTGACGATTTTGGAACGCTGGAACGAAGAAGGCAAAGTGAGCAAAAGCATTGAAAAAGGCAAAATCCTCTGGAAAAAGCTTTGATCGGGAGGTGCGATGAAACGACATTCCGGCTGTTTGAACCGTATTCTCACCGTATTCATCCTTTTAGGGACCCTCGCCGCGGCAATGCTCGGCTATATGGGCTATGAGAAAGCCAACGAAGCCGAAAAAAACGCCGCACCCGTAGATCAGCTTTACCCGATCTACGCAGGGAGTTCCCCCGCCGCCGAAACCGACCTGCTGAATGCCATATTAAACAGCGTAACCGAAGACAATGAAGGTTTAAAAAAGATCCGCTCCGTTTTAAGCGACAATACCGCGGCGAAAATGATCGTGGAGGCTTTTTACCT
>JBJDXI010000052.1:0-14357 GCA_051866595.1 Clostridia bacterium | reverse complement strand
GGGGAATCAGCGTCAGCAAATGAACAGTATCCTCGGCGAACCGATCTGTCCAGGCGCTGAAAAAGCCCGATATTTTATCGTCAAATCCCACGCTGCCCAGAAAAGCCATCCAGCCGGTCTCCGTAACATAATGATCCCACAGATCAAGAACATACTGGTAATATACGGGCAAAGCGTCAAAAATGCCGATCAATTCCCTGTAAAGACCGGGCAGAATCACCGTTAAAAAAAAGAGCAGTACCGTAAAAAACATGGCATAGCTGACCAGAATTCCCACCGGCAGCGGAACACCTTTTGAGCTGAAACCATTCACGGCGGGATGGAGCAGATACGCCAGAATCACCGAGACCAGCAGCAGAAAAAAAACAGCGCGGAAACGGATCATCAGCGCGGCAATGACCATCACCCCGGCCAGCAGAATCAGTCCTCCCAATGTTTTTCGTTTCATGCGACACCCGCTCCTTTCTCTCCCGTTCTCTTCGCCGTCTTAAGGAAAAGCCCGGAACGGCTTCTTCCTTTGACCTCTGCGAAGCGATTCCGGGCTTTGTTTACAGGATCAGAGCATATCCTCCCAGACATCCTGTACTTCCTTTTTCAGTTTTTTTGCCTTCCGTACCACACTTTTCGGCATCATCACAACGGGAACAAAACCGCCTTTTTTTCCGTGTTTCCGTGCCGAGACCGCGTAATCGTGATACATATACCCGGCCGCGGCGCCCATCATAAAAGACGCGAAAAGACACATTTTTCCGTTACCCAGCAAAGAGATCACCTCCCGGAAACCGGAATTTTCATCAGATTGCCCTCTTCCGAGATCATGTAGACTTCCGCAGCATTATTAAACTCCACATTGCAATTCCAACAAAAAAACTGGTTCTCTCCTATCCTTCCCACGTCTTTTCGATTGCATACGGGACAAACCATGAAATCACCTGCCATTATTTAGAAATTTGACGGATTTTGTCCAAACGGGGACGATACGTGCGGCCACGCACAAGATCATTCCAAAGGCCACCGGAGATCTCATAACCGTCGATGGCGAAACGATCATCAAAAATAAGATCGGAAACGACCTCCCCTTCCCGGAGAAAAACCGCGATATCCCTGGTAAAATCGAGGTAGGAAACGGCGTCCTCTCCAATAAAACGCAGGGATTCGATGTGCTCCGTCGAGGAAATGATGACACCGTCCTTATAAATCCGGCAGATCCGTCCGGCGTCGACATAGCGATACCGTTTGCGGGGAAACGTCTTTCCCAGTGAAATACCGGAAAGCGTTTTTGTTTTTCCGTTGATAAAAAAATCCGCCACACGACCAATGTAATTTCCTTCCCGCCAGGAAAACACCGGAAGTCCGCAGAGATCACGGCCCATCATCATCGTCGTCACTCCTTTGCGGTTATTTTGGCCAAAACGGAAAAAAATAACCATCGAGAAATGTCGATGGTTGAAAAATAAGGGAGGGAGTACTTTTTATTTACCATAGAGATAGCTCATTCCGCCGCGGTTTCCGCAATGGTTCCGCCGCCGACTACGTTATCACCTTCATAGAGAACGACGGCCTGTCCTTTAGCAACAGCCTTCTGCGGCGTGTCAAAGATGACACTCAACGTATCTTCATCGGTTTGTGTTACGGTTGCCCAATTTTCTTTTCCGCGGTAACGCGTCATAGCTTTGAGCCGTTTCGGTTAAGCTAAAGAGGAAACGGAAATCAGATTGATGTCTTTGGCAACAATCCTTTTCGCATAAAGCTCCGCTTCGGTTCCGAGGACTACAGTATTGCGGAGAGCGTCAATTTCAGATACATACAGCGGAACACCGGCGGCAATTCCCAGACCTTTCCGCTGTCCGACGGTATAATGGATGATTCCGCGGTGACGTCCAATGGTTTCTCCGCGGCAATTTATGAAATCACCGGAGGGATACATTTTGCCGGTATATTCCTCAATAAAATCGGCGTAATCACCTTTGGTCACAAAACAAATTCCTGACTTTCCGGTTTTTCAGCATTAACAAAACCGTGTTCTTCCGCAATCCGCCGAACCTCCGCTTTGGTTCGGCCGCCCAAAGGGAAAAGGGTATGTTTTAACTGTTCCTGGGTCATAGCGTAAAGGACGTAACTCTGATCCTTTTCTCCGTCGAGACCTTTTTTCAGAAAAAAACGGCCGGAAAGTTTATCATAGACTACACGGGCATAATGGCCGGTCACCACGTATTCGCAGCCCAGTTCTCTGGCCCGCAGAAACAGTTTGTCAAATTTCAGATAGCGGTTGCAGTCGATGCAGGGATTGGGTGTGATACCGTTTTCGTAAGCCCGGATAAAGGGCTCCACCACACATTCCTTAAAACGATCAGAGAAATTAAATACATAATGGGGCATCGACAAACGACGTGCCACGCTACGGGCGTCTTCCACATCATCAAGGGAGCAGCAGCTGTGCTCCCTTGACAAACCAATATCTTCATTATAAAACAGTTTCATGGTAACTCCGATACAGTCATATCCCTGTTCTTTCATAAGACAGGCGGCGACGCCGGAGTCCACACCGCCGCTCATCGCGATCAATGCTTTGGTCATCTTATGAATTTTACCTCCGCTCTTCGCAGAACTATCAGTCCACAACACCGCCCTCAACGACGAGAGATTCGGGATCCGCCGCGTCACCGTAAACGGGAGCCAAAGTTTCGTCATAGGCGGCATGGAAGAAGTTTTCCGCGCCCAAAGCTTCGATTTCAGCGTTGATCCATTCCAAAAGGGTGGTATTCCCCTTCTGAACCGCAGGAGCAATAGTATCCGCATTGCCTAAAGCATCAATGCCCACGGTAAATCCGGGATTGGAAAGAGCCCAAGCCAGAACTTCGGTATTGTCCGTGGAGAAGGCATCGCCCCGGCCGTCGAGCAGTGCGTTATAGGCATCGGCGTATTCATCGTATTTCTGGAGATTGATGTCGGGATAATTCTTTTCAAAGAATGTTTCGGCGGTGGTACCTTTGACAACGATAAGGTCTTTGCCGTTGAGCTGTTCCACATCGGTAATGAGGTCATTATCGGGGGAAACCACACCGAGCATGACTTTCATATACGGGAGAGCGAAATCCACCTGTTCCGCACGTTCATCGGTAACGGTGAAGTTGGCAAGAATCAGATCCACTTTACCAGTGGCCACATATTCCACACGGCTTGCGGGATCGGTGGAAACATATTCCACTTCCACACCGAGATCTTCCGCGATACGCTCCGCGAAATAGATGTCGTATCCCTGATAATCACCGTTTTCATCCACATAACCGAAAGGCGCTTTGTCGCTGAACACACCGATGATGATTTTGCCGCTGTCTTTGATTTCATCAAGGGTACGGAAAGATTCTGTCGCGGTAGCCGCCGTATCACCGGTATCGGTTCCTGTTTCTTCTTCCGCGGCGCCGCAGCCGGCAAGACTGCCCACAAGAAGCATGGCGGCGGCGGTTAAAGTAAAGAGTCTCGCTAATAATTTTTTCTGTTTCATTATTTATATCCTTCTTTCTTATTCATTCTTTATTAATTCGGCATCTGCTGTTTCAGTTCCGATTGTTTTACGTTTTTCATAGGTAAAGGTCCGCAGGAAATCCCTTGCCCGATCCGTCCTGGGATTTGTAAAGAACTGTTCCGGGTCGGATTCTTCCACAATAGTTCCGTTATCCAAAAAGATAATCCGGTCGGCAATGGCACGGGCAAACTGCATTTCATGGGTAACGATCACCATCGTCATTCCCTGTTCCGCCAGTTCCAGCATAACATCGAGAACCTCCCGCACCATTTCGGGGTCGAGAGCGGCGGTCACTTCATCAAAGAGCATCACCTCGGGATTCATACAGAGCGCCCGGATAATGGCCACCCGTTGTTTCTGACCACCGGAAAGCTCTCTCGGGTAGGATTTGCGTTTTTCCCAGAGCCCGACCCGCTTTAAAAGCTTTTCCGCTTCACGTTCCACATCACTCCGGGAACGCTTTTGTACTTTGATCGGTGCCAGCGTAATATTATCCAGAATATTTTTATGGGGGAAAAGATCATAGCTCTGAAAAACCATGCCGATCTTCTGACGCAATCGTGTGATTTTTTTGCCGCCGGAAGTCACGGGCTCACCATCCAGCAAAATAGTGCCCTCATTCGATTCTTCCAGCCCGTTCATACATCGCAAAAGCGTGCTTTTACCGCAGCCGGAGGGGCCCAGAACCACAACAACCTCGCCTTTATGGACGGAAAGATCAATTCCGTCGAGAACGGTTTCATCCCCAAAGCGCTTGACAAGCCCGGATACCTGAAGCTGGATTGTTTCTTCCATCTGATCTCACCTCCATCGTTTTTCCAGTTTCTTTGCCAGCGTGGAAATGGGCCAGCAGGCAAGAAAATAAAGAAGAAATATTACGCCGTAAACCCACAGCGCCGCCGTGGGATAATCGAAACGATTGGCGTCAATAATCTGTTTCCCGACCTTCAATACTTCGGTGATCCCGATCAGCACCACAAGGCTGGTTGTTTTGATCATACGGGTCGTCAGATTAATGGTCAGCGGCAGGAGCCGCCGCATCGTCTGGGGAACAACAATATAGAAAAAAGTCTGTACCTTTGTCATTCCCAAAGCGGCGGCGCTGTCATATTGGTGACGGGGAATACTGATCAAAGCACCCCGCACAAGATCCCCCATTTCCGCCGTACCCCATAAGATAAAGACAATGATGGCGCTGAGTTCCGCTGAAAGATTCAGGCCGAAAGCTCTCGTTACGCCGAAATAGGCAATAAACAAAAGCACAAGCTGGGGCATGATGCGGATAATTTCCAGATAAACACGGCTGATGGCCTTGGAAACCGGATTATTCAGCGTCATGAACATCCCGAAAAGGATACCAAGGGGAATAGATAACGCCACAGCAATGAGGCTGATTCGGAGAGTGACCCAGAGGCCTTCCAGCAACCGCAGAAAGTTTTCGCCCATAAAAAGGACGTTAATTCCCGAAGCCGGCATAGCGCAGCCTCCTTTCCAGCAGGGTTGCCGCCACAGAGATCGGAAGCAGAATGATCAGATAGGCGATAACCAGCATCAGCAGTGCCTCGTCGGTTTCATAATACAGACCGATCAGGTCCCTTGTGACATACATCAGATCGGCCAAGGCGATGGCACTGACAACGGAAGTTTCCTTGATCAGGAAAATCACATTGGCACAGATCCCCGGCACCGATACGGCAAGGGCCTGGGGGAAAATGATTTCCTTCATCGTAAGCCGGGGCGAAAAGCCGAGGCTGGCGGCAGATTCAATCTGCACTTTATCAATGGATTCCAGACCACTGCGCATCGCCTCCGACATATAGCTTCCGCCGAGAAAAGCCAGACCGATAATGGCACATAACTCCGAACTCATCACAATTCCCAGCTTGGGCAAACCGAAATAGAGAAAGAAGAGCTGAACCAGGAGCGGCGTGTTCCGGCTGATTTCAATATATACCGATACGGCGCGGTGAATCACCGGAACGCGGTAATATTGGATAACTGAGCAAAGAGCACCCACCAGAAGGGCAAACAGAATACCCCAAAAAGCAATGGTCACCGTCAGCTTTGTCGCCTCCACATACCATGGCAGATATTCCAGCATGAAATCGACATTCAGATGCATTGGGCCGGTTCGCCTCCTAACTCATTTCATTTATTCCTATGATATTCTTGTACACGTCAAAATGATAATTATTTTACCGCCTCAAAACCACGCCGAAGATCATCGATGATGTCGTCAACATGCTCGGTGCCGATGGAAAGGCGGATCGTGTTGGGTTTGATCCCCTGATCGGCAAGTTCCTCTTCATTCAACTGGCTATGAGTGGTTGTGGCCGGATGAATCACCAGACTCTTCACGTCGGCAACATTGGCCAAAAGGGAGAAAATTTCCAGACTGTCAATAAACTGATGGGCTTCTTTTACGCCGCCCTTGATTTCAAAAGTAAAGATGGAAGCACCGCCGTTGGGAAAATATTTTTCATAGAGAGCGTGCTGGGGATGATCCGGGAGCGAGGGATGATTGACTTTTTCCACCTGCGGGTGGTTTGAAAGAAATTCCACAACCTTCGCGGTGTTTTCCGCATGGCGTTCCAACCGGAGAGATAGCGTTTCAATTCCCTGAAGAAGCAGAAACGCGGCAAAAGGTGAAAGCGTGGCCCCTGTGTCACGAAGCAATATGGCACGTATATAGGTAACGAAGGCTGCGGGGCCAACGGCTTTCACAAAAGAGACACCATGATAACTGGGGTTGGGTTCGGCAATGGCCGGATATTTTCCCGAAGCGGCCCAATCAAATTTTCCGGAATCCACGATGACACCGCCAAGGGTCGTACCGTGACCGCCAAGGAACTTCGTGGCGGAATGAACGACAATATCGGCTCCATGCTCAATGGGGCGGATCAGATAAGGCGTTCCGAAGGTATTGTCAACAAAGAGAGGCAATCCGTGTTTATGGGCAATTTCCGCCAAAGCGTCAATATCGGGTATATCACTGTTGGGATTGCCCAGGGTTTCAATATAGATTGCCCGGGTATCCTTCTGAATGGCGTTTTCCACTTCGCTGAGATTGTGAATATCAACAAAAGTCGCGGTAATCCCAAAGTTAGGAAGCGTATGCTCCAGCAGATTGTAACTTCCGCCGTAAATGGTTTTCTGAGCGACGATATGACCGTTATTCTGAGCAAGAGCCTGAATCGTATAGGTAATGGCCGCGGCGCCGGAGGCCAGCGCCAAAGCGGCGACACCGCCTTCCAGGGCGGCGACCCGTTTTTCCAGAACATCCTGTGTAGAGTTGGTCAAACGACCGTAAATATTGCCGGCATCCTGCAAACCGAAGCGCGCGGCGGCGTGTTCGCAGTTATGAAAAACATAAGAAGTGGTGGCGTAAATGGGCACAGCACGGGCATCGGTGGCGGGATCGGGACTTTCCTGTCCCACATGGAGCTGAAGTGTTTCAAATTTATAATTCGACATAAGAATCGTTCCTTTCTGAATCGTATCATTTATTATGGATTTTATCATTATTCACGTTATGCTGCGGTCTTTCTTTCACATTCGTCTGTAGTGAAAATTGGCTTTAATAAGCCTTTCCAGATAATTCTTCATTTTCATTGCCTTTCATTCAAATAAAAAAACCGGGGACCTCCGAAAAGTTCCCGGTTCCAACCAGTGTCACAAAGCATAAATTATGCCATAGGACATTTATTCACCGAAACAGAGATCTTTTCAGACATAGATAGAGAAGAAATCATACACATACAGCCGCACATATACATATCCATCATGTTGGTATCAAAAATGCAGGATTTCTTCATATCTTGCTCTCCTTTCGTTTGAATTTTATAATTACCTATCAACTTGATGTGTTGAATTATAGCACTATTTACCTATCCTGTCAATAGGTTTATAGAAATTTTTCTGAAATCTTTATATCGCTTCAAACAGGGAAAAGAATGCTTTTATTGAAATTCCTCAAATATTTTCATAAAAAAGCATAAAAAGATCCCGCAGCCGGGATTTTTTCCGGACTGCGGGATTTTCTTATTCCGCTTCGGTTTTTTCGGTTACCGTCACCTCTTCGGTAACGACCACTTCTTCCGCCGCGTTTTCGGCTTTCTTTTTGCTGAAGGTTTTGCAAAGCTTAACAATGCTGTCAACGATGGCATCCATATTCCCCGCGGGACTGGCATCGTCAATATGAACGAATTTCACATCATCGGCCGTGGCGGCAATAAAACCCAAAGGCTGAACGCTGATGCCGCCACCGGTGCCACCGCCGAAAGGCAGGCGCTGTTCGGTGCCGCTTTTGCCGTATTCGCCGCCGCCGCAGCCAAAACCACAAGCCAATTTGGTAACGGGAATAATCGAAGTACCGTTGGGCAGATTCATCGGCTCCCCGATGACCGTATTGGCATCCACCACTTTTTTCAGGTTTTCAAGAACACTGGCCATAAGACCTTCAATGGGATGTTGGCTCATATTTTACCTCCGAATTCATACTCTTTTTCTTGGGCAATATTTTCAAAATTTCCGGAATCATGCCGCCGAAAGCGGCGATACACTGAAATACATTGAAACAAAGTTCACCTTTCACCGCAGCCACCGCCGAAGGCGGGCACCACTGAGGATAGAGGCTGATTTTCCAATGACAGTGCCGCATATCGCCGAAAAACGGCGGCAATACGGCATAGAGAGCGCCGGTAATCTCACCGGTCACCGCCGGATCGGGAAATCCATAGGCGATATTCAGCGTCACTCTCAGCCGTTTAGCACCTCGTTTGGTGCGGCCCATCAGATCAATGATGGAAAGAATCAGCTCGTGAAGAGGTTTCATTTTCCTTTCCACGGTTTTCTCTTTTTTAAGTTCTTTCTCTTTTTGCTTTTTCCTCTTTTTTTCCGATTTCGGTTTCGATTCTTTTTCCGGCGCTTCGGTATCAATGACGGTAAACGCGAAACGACGGATCGTAAATATCGGGCAGATCATCATCTTGCATCGGCCCTTCTCTTCACTGTAAGAAGCGTCGATCAGCAGACGAACCGGATAAAAAAGGAACAGAAGCAAAAGAAATAAAACGGCGAAAAGCAGGATCTTAAGGATCATATTTCATCCCCATCTCTTTGACCGGTTTTTTCCGGTTCCACTTTAGGCAGATCTTCCAGAGAGTTGATACCGAGCAATTCCAGAAACCGGTCGGAGGTTCCGTAAAGAATCGGCTTCCCCGGCGTATCTTTGCGCCCCATTTCCTTTAAAAAACCTTTTTCATAAAGATTGGAAACGATGGTATCCGCGTTGACGCCGCGGATATTCTCAATTTCCCCTCTGGTCACCGGCTGACAATAAGCGATAATCGCCAGCGTTTCCATGGACGCTTTGCTCAGCCGATGGACTTTCGGCTGATAAAGCCGCTCCAGACAGGGATAGACGTCTTCATCGGTAATAAATTGCCAGCCACCGGCAATCTCCTCCAGATGGAAGCCGCGGTCGGCGTAAAAAGAGACCAGCTCTTCCAGAATTTCCAGAGCGGTTTCCTCGCCGCACTGGGCACAGGAGGCAATTTCTTTTAATTTTAACGGTTCACAGGCAGAAAACAGCAGTGCTTCAATGGCCTTTCTGATTTCTGTACTGAAAAGCGGTTCCATCCGATTTTTTCACTCTTTCCTGTTACATTTTTTTACCGCAGCGCGGTTTCGGCCCGTCATTCCGGGGCGTTTTGCTTTTTCACCTTTTCTTTGGGAAAAATCAGAATATCGCCGTAATTCACTTTCTGCAAAACAACGATACGCTGACGGCGTATCATCTCCAGCAAAGCAAGAAAAAGCACAATCACGCGAACCCGGTCCGTTTCGGCATCAAACAGCGATTCAAACCGGATTCCCTCGGGAGAAGCGGCCAGTCGCAGAGCGATCAGGTGAATCTGATCGTCAATGGTAATATTTTCCCGGTGGACTTTATGTACAACGTCTCTGCGCTCCATGCGTTCCAGAACCTGATGCATTGCCTCCCCCAATTTTTCCAGGGAGAAGCCTTTATAAATATCATTTTCATGAAGCAGAGAAACATACATTTCCTCATCGTTGGGACGCGCCATCCGGCGGCTTCGCTGATCCATCATATCCGAGAAAGAAGCGGCCAGCTCACGATATTTTTTATACTCCAGAATCTGGCGGACCAAATCACTGCGGGGATCTTCCTCCTCGCCGTAATAGCCCTCGGGAAAATCTTCTTCCTCTTCGCTTTTCTTTACCGGCAGAAGCATTTTGGTTTTAATGGCGATGAGCGTGGCCGCCAGCACCAGAAACTCACTGGCCACATCAAGATCCAGCTCCGCCATGTCCTCTAAATACCCAAGGTACTGTCGGGTAATCTCAGAGATCGGAATATCATAAATATCCACCTGATTTTCATCGAGGAGGTGGCAGAGAAGATCAAAAGGTCCCTCAAAATTTTCCAGACGGATTGCCAGCGCCATATTAAATATTCATGGCCGAACGGACCATCTCCAATGTTTTCCGGGCGGTTTTCCGGGCGCGTTCATCACCGTCGGCGATAATTTCATTCAAAGCGGCGCTGTTTTCCGCCAGCTTGACGCGGCGTTCCCGCATGGGTGCCATAAACTCGCTGAGTACTTTGGCCATCCGCTTTTTACAGGCGACACAGCCGATGGTTCCTTCTTTGCAGCGACATTCAATATCCGGCGCTTCTTCTTTATTGTAAAAAGTATGATACGTATAAACGGTACAAATATCGGGATGACCGGGATCGTCTTTTCGGATCCGGGCGGGGTCCGTCACCATGGTGCTGACGCGCTGCTGAATCAGTTTGTCATCAGCGTCGAGAGGAATATCGTTGCCGTAGCTTTTGCTCATTTTGCGATTATCGGTACCGGGAAGCAGCTTAATCTTGGCAAAAAGCGCTTTCGGTTCCGGAAAAACTTCGGTATTGTAAAGATAATTGAATCTTCTGGAAATCTCTCTGGTAAATTCCAGATGGGCCGACTGATCCTCACCTACGGGTACAGCGGTGCCGCGGTAAACCATGATGTCCGCCGCCATCAGCAGAGGATAACCGAGAAATCCATGGGTGGAAATATCTTTTCCTTCTTTACCAAACTGGGCGATCTGGTCTTTGAAAGTGGGAACCCGTTCCAGCCAGCTCAAAGGCGTGATCATCGAGAGCAGAAGATTCAGCTCCGCGTGCTCTTTCACGTGGCTCTGGACAAAAATGGCGCTGTGCTCCGGATCGATACCGGCGGCCAGATAATCCAATACCATATCCCTGATATTTTCCTGTACTTTGGAAGTATCGGCAAAGCCCGTGGTCAGGGTATGCCAATCCGCCACCATATAGTAGTTTTCGTTCCCTTCCTGGAGTCTCGCCCAGTTTTCCAGAACGCTCAAATGTCCGAGGTGGAGTTTACCGGTGGGTCTCATCCCACTCAAAATTACTTCTTTCGCCATACTGTTTATTGTCTCCTTATACCAAAAATCAATGTATCTTTATATAAATATTTTATTTGTTTTCAGAATTTAAAATCCCAGACCGGCCAGGGAGTAGACCAGATTTGTCAGATAGCTCACCGGCGCGTTCAGGATCCAGCTGATGATCGTGGTACCGCCGACGGGCACAATGCAGAGCAGCAGCATAATCAAAGTTCCGTAACGCTCAATCATATTATATCGCACTCGGGCGCCGGCAGGCAGAAATGCCGAAACGATACGGGAACCGTCCAACGGCGGCACGGGAATCAGATTGAACACCATCAAAACAATATTGATCTGAATAAAGTACATAAAAAACAATCCGAGATAAAGCTGTACGGTGTAGCCGCTTTCAAAAAGCCAGCCGTAACCGACGATCTTCAGATAGAGCAAAAGCAAAATCCCGCCGATCAGCGCCATACAGAGATTGGAGGCCGGCCCCGCCGCCGCCACCCAGGCCATGCCGGAATGGGGCTTTTTATGCAGGGCATAAGGATTCACCGGCACCGGTTTTGCCCAGCCAAAGCCGACAAAAAGCAAACACAGCGTACCGATGGGGTCCAGATGATGCAGAGGATTCAGACTCAGCCGCCCCTGACTTTTGGCCGTGGTATCACCGAGACGGTATGCCACAAAGCCGTGGGACAGCTCATGGAAAGTCAGGGCAATCAGAATGGCCGGTATCAAAGCCAGTTTTTGAAATACCCAAGTGAAACTGATGTCAAACATGGAAAACTCCTTATTCGTATTTTCCCTTTTTTATATTCTCCTCAATATAGGAAAGTTCCTCTTCTTTGGTTTTCGCCTCTCCCCGTTTTTTCGCTTCCAACAGATCCGCGAGGATAGCGTTTAACTGCCCCCGCTGAAAACCATCCAGACGGCGGATTTCCGGCCGGGTACACTGCATCCGGTGGGAAACATAAAAACGAAAAGCCTTCACAATCCGTTCCCGCCACATGGGCGTTGTTTTGATGTAGGCCGCGATCATCACTTCCACGGGATTTTCATCCATGGCGCAGTACCATTGAAGATCCGTGAGATCGTCTTTCACCGTATCATTCTGATAGAACGCCTCTTTCAGTATAATCAGCGCGTCCCGGAAATAACGGGACAGTTGAACGTCATTGAAAAATTCCTCCAGGGAATCACGGTTCATATCAAAGGTGACCAGCAAAAAGCGGAGCAGGCAGAGATTGGGTTTACGGATCAGCTCCCCGAAAAAGTCTTTATACCGGGGAATCATTTCAAATTCCGCTTCCCACTCCTTTTGAAAAGGATAATCCGGGAACAGATATTCCCAGATTCCGTAATCATTCATGGAGTCCAGAATTTCATAGGCACAGCTTTCCTGAAGCGCCAGGTACATTTCATGCCAGAGGCGGCGGCGGGAGAGGTTTTCCAGCACGCCGTCTTCCACGGCTTTCCGGGCAAAGCCATCGGTCTCGGCGGACAGCTCAAAGCCGTAACGGGCTTTGAAACGAAGGGCCCGTACAATCCGGGTGGGATCCTCCACAAAGCTGAGGTTGTGAAGAACACGGATTTTTTTCTCCTTCAGATCTTCACATCCGTTATAATAATCGATCAAAAGACCAAAGGTTTCATAATTCAAAGACAGAGCCATGGCGTTAACGGTAAAATCCCGGCGGAAGAGATCCTGTTTCAAGGTGCTCATTTCCACCTGGGGCTTGGCCGCGGGATATTCGTAAAATTCCGTGCGGGCGCCGGCAATATCAATCTTTACCACACCGTTAATCACCACGGTAGCGGTACCAAACTTGGGATAGGAGGAAACGGAGCCGTCCACCATCGTCGCCACTTTTTCCGCGAAGGCGATACCGTCGCCTTCCACGACAATATCCAGATCCACGCTACGGCGTTCCATCAGCAAGTCACGGACGAGGCCTCCGACGAGAAAGGCGGAAATCCCCTCACGGTCGGCAAGAGAGGCAATACGCCCCAAAATATGGAACATCTGTTTCGGAAGGGTCTTTTCCAAGGCATCCAGCAGATTGATACAGTCCTTTCCTCCCGTACGTTTGCGATATGTCAGATGCTGAGGATTCACTTTATTGCCATAGATCATTTCAAGAAAATCGGTACGGGTAACAATCCCCACCAATTCCCCATTTTCCATCACCGGCACACGGCCAACGTTATGCTCCACCATTAAAGTGCGAACTTCCTCCACGGACATATCCGGAGAGACCGTCTGCACATGGTGAGACATATATCCTTTCACCGGCACATTGCCAAGACCGTGATATTTGCATTTTTCCACATCCCGGTGGGTAATAATGCCAATCAACTTACCCTGATCCATCACGGGATAACCGGAATGGCCGTAGCGGATCATATATTCACCGACTTCATTGACGGTAATATCGGCACAGATCGTTTTTACCGGAGTCGTCATAATATCCCGGACACGAAGAGACGGCGTAATATACTGCGAAAGCGAATCCGTCAATTCCACGGCAATTTCCGAAACCGGACGGGAGAGGTCCTTCAACATAGCCGAGGCCGCCATAAGGTGTCCCCGGCCACCGTAAGGCGCTAAAATATCACGAACGGAAATTTCCTTTAACGAACTGCGCCCCACAAGATAGATCCGATTTTCCATCCGCACAACGGTAAAGACCGCATCCACGGAAAAGGTATCCTTTAATTTCATCGTCAGCACCGAAAGATCGGAAACAAAATTTTCCAGATCGGCAGTGGCAATGAGAATGTCTTTTCCCTCCACCGTCACGATGCGGTTCTGGCGAAGCAAAATATGAAAGAGTTCACTCTGTTCACCGCTGAGGGAACCTTCGGTATATTCCGCGATCACCGCCAGATTGGCGCCCTGTTCCAAAAGCCAGGCCGCCGCCAGCATATCCCGGACCGTAGTCGAAGTATAGCACAGGGACCCAGTATCGTCATAAATGCCGAGAGCCAAAGCGGTGGCTTCCTGAGCCGAAAGGGACATTTCCCTCTCTTTGATCCGTTCCACCAGCTGGGTTACGTTAGCTCCCACAGCTTCATAATGAATCTCCGCGCCGGGAACATCATCGTCAGCGTCTTCATGGTGATCATACACAATAACGGAAACACCGTCATTTTCCAGAACTTTTGAGAAATCATTCAATCGTTTCCGGGAACGGGTATCCACCATAATCAGGGTATCAATGTCTTTTTTATCAATATAGTTGCGAATCTCAATAAATTCGCCGTGAATCGCGATGAAATCCTTGACACAGCTGCGCAGCTTTCCCACGGTTACCAAAGCGGCGCCGGGATAGAGCTTCTGCGCGGCAACCATCGAGGCCAGCGCGTCAAAATCAAGATTCGGATGAGCAATAATCGCTTTCAT
>JBJDXI010000051.1:0-2818 GCA_051866595.1 Clostridia bacterium | reverse complement strand
TCCCCGGTGTGCAGGGCTATAAATACACCTTCTTCATCATGCTGGCCTTCGCCGTTATCGGCCTTATCGCCTCCTTTATCCTCTATCGCATGATCAAAAAACAGAAAGAAAACGCCGCGGAAACCGCCGAAAGCGAATAAAACAAAATCAAATAGACAGAAAGGAAAGACAAAATGCTGAAATATTCTATTCTGACCGAAGAACAAATCAACGATGTCATCGAATCCGGCTACAAAGTCATGGAAGAGATTGGCATGGACATTCACAATGAAGAAGCCTTGGAACTGCTGAAAAACGCCGGCTGTGAAACTGACGGCATCCGGGTAAAAATCAGCCGGGAACAGGTGGCCAAAGCCATGGAAACCGCCCCCAAGATGATCCGCGTATTCAGCCGCAGCGGCGAGCCCGCCATGGATCTGGGCGGCAGAAACTGCTACTTCGGCCCCGGGCCCACCTGCCCCAACTTCTCCGACCCCCGCACCGGGGAACGCCGTCCCGCCGTGAAACAGGACGCCGCCGACACCGCCCTCGTTGTGGATGCCCTGCCCAACATCGACTACGCCATGTCCCTCTGCGTCATCGGCGACCAGACCAAAACATTGGCCGATGTCCACGAAATCCACGCCATGATCCAGAATACGGAAAAACCCCTGGTCAGCTGGGCCTTCAACAAAGAAAACCTCCAGTATATGGTGGACATGTGCGCCGCCGCGGCGGGAAGCGCCGAAGCCTTGAGAGAAAAACCCTTCCTCATCGTCTATTCCGAACCCACCACGCCGCTGGTTCATACCAAAGAAGCTCTGGATAAAGTATTGCTCTTAAACAAAGCCGGGATTCCCTGCATCTACACGCCGGGGATGATCATGGGCGGCACCGCTCCCGTTACCATCGCCGGCGCCCTCTCCATCGGTCTTGCCGATACCCTTACCGGCCTCGTCATCAGCCAGCTGGCCGCTCCCGGCGCCCCGATGATCGTCGGCGCCGCCGGCGGGCCCATGGATATGAAAACCATGCAGCATTGCTACGGCGCTCCCGAGTGGATGCTCCTCCATGGCGCTTCGGCGGAAGTGTTCCACTATATGGATCTGCCGGTATTCCACGCCGCCGGCGTTACCGACTCCAAAGTGGTGGACGCTCAGTCCGCGGTGGAATCCACCATGCAGATCATCAACGCCCTGGGTACCGGCGGCAACCTCATCCACGACGTCGGCTTTACCGATCTGGGCATGACCGGCTCCATCGAACAGATGGTGATGTGCGATGAAATCATCGGTATGGCCAAACGCCTCTTTAACGGCATTACCGTCGATACCGATCAAATCGCTTTTGATGTGGTGAAAAAAGTCGGCCCCGGCGGCAACTTCTTAATGGAAGATCACACCGCCATGCACTTCAGAGAAACCTGGGCCCCGACCCTCATCGACCGCTACGGTTACGCCTCCTGGGAAGCCGCCGGCAAAAAAGATATGACACAGCGCACCGTGGAAAAAATGAGAAACATTCTGGAAACCCACACCCCCAAAGCGTTGAGCGATGAAGCCAAAGCGGCCATCGACGCGGTACTGGAAAAAGCCGAAGCTTCCGTAAAATAAAACCTCTCCAACCCTTCTTTTTATCAAAAAAGCGTCCCTGTCTTATGACAGGGGCGCTTTTGGATTTACCGGTTTTTCATGAAATCCGCAATGTTCTGAAAGGACATCTTCAGTCTTGTTTCAAAGGCTTCCTCGGTGGCGAAGCCGATGTGAGGGGCGGTCATGATACGATCCGAGCAGAGCAGGGGATGATCGGCGGCGATGGGGGGTTCCGTCTCAAAGACATCGATGCCGGCCCCGGCCAGTTTGCCGGTTTCCACCGCCCGGGCTAAGGCTTCGCTGTCCACAATGGGGCCCCGGGCGGTGTTGATGAGAATGGCCCCTTCTTTCATGAGGGCGATTTTTTCAGCGCTGATCAGTCCTTTGGAAGACGATGTCAGCGGCAGATGGAGCGAAACAATATCACAAACCGCCAAAAGCTCGTCCAAAGGCAGAAACGTCACGCCATCCCAGGGCTGAGGCGTGCGGGTATGGGCGTAAACATTACAACCGTAGGCTTTGGCGATTTTCGCCACGGCTTTGCCGATGTGGCCGAAGCCGACGATACCGAAATTCTTGCCGCCGATTTCCGTTCCCACAAAGCCCTTCCGGGTTTCGCCCTTTCGCACCGCGGCGTCCTGTTCCACGAGGCGGCGTTTCAGCGCCGTGAGAAAGCCGAAGACCAGCTCCGCCACGGCGGAGGCGGAATAGCCGGGACAGTTGGCGATGGTTACCCCCGCTTCCTTACAGGCTTCGGCGTCGATATGGTCGATACCGGCGAAGGCCGCGGCGATGAGCTTCAGGTTCTTACATTCCCGGATAAAGGCCGACGAAAGGGGCTGATTGACTTCCACCACCACATCGGCGTCTTTACAGCGGGCGATGAGTTCCGCCTCACCTTCGGCCCGGTCCTCATAGATGACCAGGGTAACATCGTCATTGATATATTCCTTGCAGACTTCCACGATATGCTCACGGGCAACGCCCAGAGGTTCCGAAACGACAATTTTCATAAAAGACACCTCCGTTAAGGATCATACCGTTATCATACCGTAAAACCACCCAAATAACAACGGGACAAAGCATCGCTTTGTCCCGTAAAAAGATGAAAATTTTACACCGCGATCTTCTTTCAGCGTTCCGGTGATTTCCACACTGTTTCCTCCCGACACATCGCTTTCATGTCTTTCCAGAGGTTCAGAACCATCACCAGCAGAATCAGAAGGAAAGGAAATGCCAGAACAAGA
>JBJDXI010000050.1:0-2851 GCA_051866595.1 Clostridia bacterium | reverse complement strand
TTCAGGATCTTCTCGGGATGCTCCCCGGTGTCGGCGTCAATAAAGCGCTGAAAAACGTGGAAGTGGATGAAGGCCAGATGAAGCGCATTGAAGCGATTATCCAGAGCATGACGCCGGAAGAACGCCGCAATGAAAACATTCTGAACGGCAGCCGCAAAAAGCGCATCGCCGCCGGTTCCGGTACATCGGTGCAGGAAGTCAACAAGCTGCTGAAACAGTTTGAACAGACGAAAAAAATGATGAAGCAGTTCAGCGGCATGGCAAAAAAAGGCAAAAAGGGGAAAGGCTTCCCCAATTTTCCCGGGTTCCCCGGTATGTGACAAATCACGTTTATCATTAAAATTTTTATAAATAATTTATTTATTATGTTGGAGGAAATTTAACATGGCAACTAAAATCAGATTGAAAAGAATGGGCAGCAAAAAAGCACCTTTTTACAGAGTCGTCGTATGCGATTCCCGTTATCCCCGTGACGGTCGCTTCATCGACACCCTCGGTTACTACAATCCTTTGACCGATCCCGCTGAAATTAAAATCAACGAAGAAAAAGCCAAACAGTGGTTGGCCGACGGCGCTCAGGTTTCCGATACCGCCAAAAACATCCTTAAAAAAGCAGGCATCAAATAAGAGGTTATCATCATGAAAGACTTGATCGAATATATCGCTTGTTCTCTCGTGACCAATCCCGATGAAGTAAAAGTAACGGAAACAAAGAACGAACGCACCACCATTCTCGAATTGAGCGTTGCCCCGGAAGATATGGGCAAAATCATCGGGAAGCAGGGGCGCATTGCCCGTTCCATCCGTACGGTCTTAAAGGCTTACGCTACGAAGAACAAAGAAAAAGCATCGTTGGATATCGTTTAAGTCTGCCCGGAAAAGTATTTTCTGAACAGCCTTTTCAACGCAGTTTGCGGACAAGGGCATCGGCCCTTGTCCCTTTTTATTTATGGAATTATGAAAGTTATTACCGGAAAAATTCTTGCCGCCCACGGCATCAAAGGTGAAGTGAAGGTGAAACCTCTTACCGATAATCCCCGGCGCTACCGCCGGGGCGGTTCGCTGTATCTGGAAAAAGAAGATACCTTTGCGCTGATTACCTCCGTCCGTGATACCGGCGATGATCTGCTGATCGTCAAATTCAAAGGTGTGGATGACCGCACCCACGCGGAAAAATTAAGAGGCTCCTTTTTGCAGGTGGAGGAGGAAAACGTTCCGCCGCTGCCCGAGGGGGAATACTATCATTTTCAGCTTTTGGGCATGGAAGTTATGGAGGAGAACGGCACATATCTGGGCGTTCTTTCCGATTTTGTGGAAAGCGGCTCCAACGACGTCTATAAGATCGACTGCGGAAACGGCGATTATCTTCTTCTTCCCGCTTTGAAGCAGGTGATGACCGAAGTGGATGTGGAACATAAAAAAATGATCGTTCGCCTGCTGCCCGGTTTGAAAGAGGCTTGTATGTATCATGAAAGTTAATATCTTTACGCTGTTTCCCCAGATGTTTGTTCCGCTAAGGGAAAGCATTATGAAGCGGGCTCAGGATAAAAAAATTGCGGAAATCAACGTTTGCAACATCCGGGATTACGCCGCGGACCCTCATTTCGCCGATGACCTCGTCTACGGCGGCGGCGCCGGGATGGTGATGAAACCGGAACCGATCCTTAACGCCCTCCGTCAACAGGGCTGGCAGCCGGGACAGAAAGTGATCATCACGACCCCCGGTGGCAAACCCTTTACCCAGCGGGAAGCGTTGCGGCTGGCCAAAGAGGAATCTCTCTTCATTATTGCCGGCCATTATGAGGGCATCGACCAGCGGGTGGCGGAAATTACTGAAGCCGAGGAATTCAGCATCGGCGATTACGTCCTCACCGGCGGTGAACTTCCGGCGATGGTGATGACCGATTCCATCGTCCGTCTCCTCGAAGGCGTATTGGGGGACAGCGCTTCTCTCGATCAGGAGAGCTTTACCGAGGGATTGCTGGAATATCCGCAGTATACGCGGCCCCGGATCTTTGAGGATCACGAAGTGCCGGAGATTCTTTTCTGTGGCGATCATAAGGTTATCGACGCCTGGCGGCACGAGGAAAGTCTTCGCCGTACTTACGAAAACCGGCCGGATCTTCTGCGGAAGCTGCCCCTGAACGAAAAGGAAAAAGAGATTGTTGCCGGCTTTCACAGCGAAAACCGGGAAAAAGTTTCTCTTTATATCGCGCTGGTGCATTACCCGGTGCTGGATCCCAAAGGTCATGTCATCGCCACTTCCGTGACGAATCTGGATATTCACGATATTGCCCGTCTGAGTCGGACGTATAACGTAAAAGGCTATTACATCGTTCAGCCCGGAGAAGAACAGAAAGACCTGACCCAGCGGCTTTTGGCCTATTGGACCACGGGCCACGGCTCTAAAATCAATCCCGACCGGAAAGAAGCCCTTTCCCTCGTCTCCGTTGCCGATTCCCTGGAGGACGCCGAAGCCGATATTGAAGCCCGTGAAAGCGAAAAGCCTTACCGTGTGGGCACCTCGGCAAAGATCCGTCCCAATATTGTGGGTTATGAAGAACTTCGGGACCGCATGGAAGGGGAAGACCGGGCCTTTCTGCTGATTTTCGGCACCGGCCACGGCCTGACCGAGGAAACCATGGATACCATGGATTTTGTGCTGAAACCCATCGTCGGCCGGGGAGAATATAACCACCTTTCGGTGCGGAGCGCCGTGTCGATCATTCTGGATCGTCTGATCGGTGAATAAACATCGTTTTTTGCCCTGAAAAAAGTGATTTTACAGCAAAAAAGGCTTGCATTTGCAGGTTATTTATGATAAAATAATTGAGCATTGTGTATTGCGGTG
>JBJDXI010000049.1:0-14669 GCA_051866595.1 Clostridia bacterium | reverse complement strand
ACCCGGGAAAAGAAAAATCAAAAGAATCATAACGGAAAAAAACTGACTCGCCGTCAGTTTCTCGGCGCGGCGGCAGGCATCGGTGTGGCGGCGGCGGTTTCCGGCTGTAATGTGGTGGATGCTCCCGACGATACCGGCTGGCTGCCGGAACAGTATCACAACAGCGGAAACAACCCGGCGTCGGTTCGGGGCCGCGTGCCCATTGACCCGAAAAACCCCTCCATTCTGAGGGATGACAAAGCCTGTATTCTCTGTGGTCAATGCCTTGAAGTCTGCCAGAATGTGGAAACGGTCTATAACTATTATGAATTGCCCATCATCGATGAGTTCATCTGTGTCCACTGCGGCCAGTGCGCCCTTCATTGCCCCTCCGGTGCCATCCAAGAACGGAGCTATATTGAACAGGTGCGGAAGGCGCTGAAGGATCCCTCCAAAATCGTGGTGGCGGCCACGTCTCCGGGGGTTCGTGTCTCTTTGGGTGAGGAATTTGGTCTCGCTCAGGGTGAATGGGTGCAGGAAACCATGGTGACCGCCCTGCGGAAGCTGGGCTTTGATTATGTGGTGAATATCGACTTTTCTTCGGATTCCACCATTATGGAAGAAGGCAGTGAGCTGGTACACCGTCTGACCTACGGAGGGGTTTTGCCCCAGTTTACCTCCTGCTGTCCCGGCTGGGTGAAATTCGTGGAATACAACTATCCCGATCTGATCCCCAATATCTCCACGGCCAAAAGTCCCGTGGCGGAAATGGGAGCGATTTTAAAAACCTATTGGGCGAAAAAGAAAAAGATCGACCCCGCCGATCTGGTGGTGGTGAATATTCCGCCCTGCACGGCGAAGAAATTCGAGCTGAGTCGCCCGGAAATGAATGCCGCCAAACGCTACTGGCTGGAAAAAGAGGGAAAGGACTACGGTGATATGATGGATGTGGATATCGTCCTTTCCACCCGGGAGCTGGCGAAAATGATCCGTGATGATGGTATGGATTTCCTTCATCTGCCCGACGGAACCTTCGACCCCATCGTCAGCGAGGGGAGCGGCGCCGCTGTGATTTTCGCTAACAACGGCGGCGTCATGGAAGCCGCTTTGCGTTCCGCTTATTATCTCATCACCGGCAACGACCCGCCGGAGGAATTTTACCGTCTCGCTGTGGTGCGGGATAACGATATGGACGGTTACGCCGAAGCCAGCGTGAACATTCCCGGGTTCGGCACCGTCAACGTGGCGGTTTGCAACGGCCTCCACGCGGCGCGGACCCTCTGTGAGGAAATCCGGGCGGGAAAACGGAAAGACCTGCATTTTCTGGAGGTCATGACCTGTCCCGGCGGTTGCATCGGCGGCGGTGGTCAGGCCAAAACAGTGGTTCCGCCCAGCGATACGCTCCGGGGGCACCGCATTGACTCCCTCTATGCCGCCGATGAAAAGATGGAAAAGAAAAACCGCGTCAGCTATAAGAATAAAGAAATCGCCGCGTTGTACCGGGATTTCCTCGGTGATCCTCTGAGCGAAATGGCGGAGCTGATTCTGCATACGAAATATACGGACCGCAGCGATTCGATTCGTCCCAAAGACACTTCCGGTTACGTCGATGAAACCATCGGCGGCCGTCGTTGAAGAAGGGCAGGAGGTGTGAAACGATGAATGATTGCGGTGTATTGTTTGATGTAACGAAATGCGTGGGCTGCGGCAGCTGTACCGTGGCCTGCAAAATGTGGAATAATCTTTCCTTTGAAAAGGGCAACGCCCACGGTTACGATGCCGAACTGAACGGCGATACCTGGACGGCGGTGAGCTACCACGATACCGTGGACCGCGGCGGTGAATCGGTGCTTCGCTTTCTGAAACGTCAGTGTATGCACTGTTTGAAACCGTCCTGTGTGTCGGTTTGCTTCGCTAAGGCGATCAAGGTGACGGAAACCGGCGCTGTGGTGTACGATGCTGATAAATGCGTGGGGTGCCGTTACTGCATGATCGGCTGTCCCTACGATGTGCCGAAATACGAGTGGGACAAGGTGTTTCCCTCGGTGATGAAATGCCAGCTCTGCGCCGGCAAACTGGAAAAGAA
Organism: Clostridia bacterium; assembly: GCA_051866595.1. Taxonomy (GTDB): domain Bacteria; phylum Bacillota; class Dehalobacteriia; order UBA7702; family UBA7702; genus UBA7702. Next base: position 12,604 of record JBJDXI010000049.1, on the reverse strand, counting down.
CGAGTCTCCCTCCTGTGTTCCCGTCTGCCCCACCGGGGCGCTGACCTTCGGAAAACGGGATGAACTGCTGATGAAGGCCAAGGCGGCCATTGCCGCCGATTCCCGCTATATCGGCCATGTGTACGGTGAGACTGAGGGCGGCGGTACCCGTTGGCTCTATATTTCCGATGTTCCCTTTGAGGATCTCGGCCTGCCGTCGGATATTCCCGAAGCGGATATTCCGTCCATCGTTCACAAATATTCCCGCTGGAAACCGGGAATCTTCGCGGGCGCCGCGGCGGTCTTCGGCGCGCTGGGTCTTTACACCCACCGCCGTCTGAAAGTGGAGGAAAGCCAAAAAGCCAAAGAAAGGGAGAAGGAGGAAGAAAAGGATGTTTGATTATAACCTGCGTCTCAATGGGAAAACGACGCTGCGCTTCACCTTCGGCCGTCTCTGTCTCCTCGGCTTTGGCGCTTTGGGGCTGGCTTTGATGGTCTACCGCATGATCAACGGTCTCGGCGCGTCCTCCAACCTGTCCGATGAATGGCCCTGGGGTCTCTGGATTTATTTTGACATGATTCTCAGCGCGCTGGGCTCCTGCGGCTTCGCCGTGGGGATTTTAAGCCATGTTCTCCATATTCCCCGGTTCAAACCGCTGGCCCGCCGGGCGCTGCTGGTTTCCTTTCTCTGCTATCTGCTGGTGTTTCTGATTCTCTTTGTGGAGATCGGCCGCTGGGATAACTTTTACTGGATTTTTATTTCCTTCTCCTTTTCCTCCCCCCTTTACGAGGTCTTTATCTGCCTGACGCTGTACTTCATCTTTCAGGCCATGGAATTGGGAGAAATCTGGATTGAACGCTATCTGCCGAAATTCAGCAAATACCTGAAATACATCATGCCTGTTATTGTGCTGGTGGCCTGTGTTCTGCCCTTCGGTCAGGAAGCGGCCCTGGGGGCCATTTACCTTGCCATGCCGGCGAAGCTCCACGCCATCTGGTATTCTCAGGCGCTGCCCTGGAACTGCCTGATTTCCGCGTTTTACGGTGGCCTCTGCTTTATCGCCCTGGAATACAACGTGACCAATCGCTATTTCCGGGAAAAATCCGATCACGATATGATTTCCCGCCTGCTCTTCATTGCCGGTGTGGTCATCGCCGTGAATTTTGTTATCAAGCTCATCGACCTTTCGGTCCGGGGCGTCTGGGGCGATGTCTTTTCCGGTACGCAGGAAGGGAATATGTTCCTGCTGGAAATGGCCGTTGGTTCTCTGCTTCCCATGGCGATGCTGCTGACGCCTCTGGTCAGACAGCGTAAATTCGCCCTGACCGGCGCCGTCGGCGGGGTGCTGGGGATTCTGCTGAACCGCCTGAACTTTATCTTTATCGGCATGGCGGATCACGCCGGTACCGCCTATGTGCCGTCCCTTATCGAATGTGGCATTGTACTGGGCTTTATCTGCCTCGTTGTGGTGATTTACCTCTTCATCGCGGAAAATCTGCCGATTTTCCATAACAAGGAGGATCAAAAGCCCGAAATCGTCGTTCACTGACGGAAGATACGATTATATAAGGAGGTCTTTTTGTTATGAGACTGGGTATTTGGGAAATTCTTCTCATCATCGTTCTGGTGTTGATTCTTTTCGGCGGCAAGAAACTGGCCGGCGTCGGCAAATCTCTGGGCCGGGGCATCCGTGAATTTAAAGAAGAAGTCCACGCCGATGACGACAAAACCGAAGAAAAGAAAGAACCCGCCGAGGAAACAAAGGACAAAGAATGAGAACCCGGCGGAAGGTAAGTGGTGATTTTTCATGGACGCGGAATTGAAACAAGCCTTATCCGAGCATATTGCCGAACTGCGGAAAACACTGATCTGCTGTATCGTCACGCTGATTGTGGCCTTTGCCGTGATTTTCGGCGGTTTCAGCGATACGCTGATGGATATTTTACTGAAAAGCCTTCACGACCTGGGGCTGGATGTGATTTACACCATGATCGGGGAAGTATGGGCCACCAAAATGAAGGTCTGCTTCGTGGCGGCCTTTATCGTGTCCTTTCCGCTGAACGCCTTTTTTATCTGGCGTTTTCTGGCGCCGGCCCTTTATCCCAATGAAAAAAAAGTCTTTGGACTTTGCTTTTTTGTGTCGCTGATTCTGTTTCTGCTGGGCGCGGCTTTCGCCTATTTTGTGGTTCTGCCCTTCACTATTCGCTTTTTTATCGCCTTCGGGGAAGGGACCGCCGATGCCATGCTCACCGTCAGCAAATACGTGAGCTTTCTCTTCAGCTTTGTCATTCCTTTCGGACTGATCTTTTTGATGCCCATGGTCGTTTACCTGCTGACAAAGGTGGGATTGCTTTCCCCGGGGATTCTGGTGAAAACCAGAAAATACGTGCTGATTCTGCTGTTGATTATCGCCGCGGTGCTGACGCCGCCGGACATCGTTTCCCAGCTGATGCTCTTTGTGCCCATGATGATTCTTTGGGAAATCAGCATTTTCGTCGCCAAACACACATCTTCCTTGCGGGAAAAAGAAGAATAAAAAGAAAACCTGCTTAAATTGGGATGTATCTCCAAAAGTGTTTGACTTTCGGGGTGTGTTTCAAATCAGCAGGTTTTTTTGCATTTACGGTTGATTCCTGTTATACTGAAGGTAATTTGAAGAGAGGTTCCTTATATGAAGAAAATTGTCATCGGTATTCTGGCCCATGTGGACGCGGGAAAAACCACCCTGTCCGAGGCCATGCTCTACCAATCGGGAAAAATCAAAAAACTCGGCCGTGTGGATCATCGGGACAGCTATCTCGATACCCACGCGCTGGAACGCTCCAGAGGAATCACCATCTTTTCCAAACAGGCGGAGTTCTCCGTGGGCCATACGGAATTTACCCTCCTGGATACGCCGGGTCATGTGGATTTTTCCGCGGAGACGGAACGCACATTGAGCGTGCTGGATTACGCGGTGCTGGTCATCAGCGGTACCGACGGCGTTCAGGCCCACACCGAGACTCTCTGGCGGCTCCTGCGCCGTTATCATGTGCCCACCTTTCTTTTCATTACCAAAACCGATCTGATGATCGTAGAAAAGGAAAAACGGATGGAAGAGCTCAAAGCCCGCCTCTCTCCCTGCTGTGTGGATTTTTCGGAGGGGATGGATGAGGAAGAAGTCGCCCTCTGTGACGAAGACCTTCTCGGAGAGTATCTGCGAAGCGAAAGGGTAAAACCGGAGGCGGTGCGTGACCTGATTGCGGAGGAAAAGCTCTTTCCCTGCTATTTCGGCTCCGGTCTGAAAGCCGAAGGGGTGGATGTTTTTTTGCGGGATCTGGATTTTTATACGGAAACGCCGCTTTGGGATAATGATTTTTCTGCCGTGGTCTTTAAAATCGGCCGGGATGAAAAGGGGAATCGTCTGACTTATATGAAAATCACCGGCGGCGGCCTCAAAGTGCGGATGCCCCTGACTTACCGGGGAAAGAACGGTGAGGATTGTACCGAAAAAGTCAGCCAGATCCGGGTCTATTCCGGAGAAAAGTTCCGCGCTGTGGAAGAAGCGGTTCCCGGCACGGTCTGCGCCGTTCTGGGACTGACGGAAACCGTTCCCGGCCTCGGACTTGGTGGGGCGGCCATGTCTCATGCTCCGGTGCTGGAACCGGTATTGAATTACCGTATCGTTCTGCCGGAGGACTGCGACGCCGCTTCGTTTCTGCCGAAAATGCGGCTCCTGGAAGAGGAAGACCCGGCTCTTCATGTTTTGTGGAATGAGTCTCTGAATGAGATTCACGTGCGTCTCATGGGCGATGTGCAGATTGAGATTTTAAAAAGTCTGGTGGAAGACCGTTTCGGCGTGGAAATCGACGTTGTGGACGGACGGATTTTATATAAAGAAACCATCGGCGGCGCGGTGGTGGGCATCGGCCATTTCGAGCCTCTGCGCCACTATGCCGAAGTTCATTTACTGCTGGAACCGCTGGAAGCCGGAAGCGGATTGATTTTCACCTCCCAATGCGGAGAGGACATCTTGAGCCGCGGCGAACAGCGTCTGATCCTGAGCGAGATGGAAAATCACGTTCCCGTCGGTGTTCTCACCGGCTCACCGCTGGCTGACGTGAAAATCACGCTGGTGGCGGGGCGCTCCCATTTGAAGCATACCGAAGGCGGTGATTTTCGACAGGCCGCCATCCGGGCCCTTCGTCAAGGCCTCATGCAGGCGGAAAACATTCTGCTGGAACCGTTTTATCAGTTTGAGCTGGCGGTGCCGCCGGAATGTCTTGGCCGGGCCATTCACGATGTTCAGTCCATGAACGGCGCTTTTGACGCTCCGGCGGAGGAAGAGGAACGGATGGTTCTCCGTGGCACCGCCCCGGTTTCGGCCATGAACAATTACTTTGCCGAAGTGGTGTCTTATACCCACGGCAAAGGCCGGCTCCGCTGTGAAGTCGGGGGATATGCTCCCTGCCACCGTCAGGAAGAGGTTGTGGCCTCTTTTGATTACGATCCTCTGCGGGATACGGAAAACCCGTCGGATTCGGTGTTCTGCGCCCACGGCGGCGGTTTCAGTGTTCCCTGGAACGAGGTGGCGGAATACGCCCATGTGGACAGCGGCGTGCGCCTCGGCGGTGAGGATGTGCCGTCTCTCCCCGATCCGAAAGTCTTTGTCCGCAATCTGGACATTGATGAAAAAGAGCTGGAAGCCATTATGGAGCGGGAATTTGGCCCCATCAAACGGCGACAGTACGGCAAAACCGTTGCCGATGACCGCCAGAAGCATCGCAAAGCGGCGACGCCGAAAAAGAATTACCTCATCGTGGATGGCTACAACATGATCTTTGCCTGGGAGGGATTGAAGGAGCTGGCCGAGGATGATCTCGATCTGGCCCGCCACAAGCTGACGGAGCTGCTCTGCAATTACAGGGGATTTGTCCGCTGTGAGCTGATTCTCGTTTTTGACGGCTACAAGATCAAAGGAAACACCGGCAATCGCTTTGATGTCGACGGCGTTCACGTGGTTTATACCGCCGAAGGAGAAACCGGTGATATGTATATCGAAAAGCTCATCCATGAGATCGGCCGCAACGATAATGTGCGGGTGGCCACTTCCGACGCGCTGATTCAGGTTTCGGCTTTGGGCAGCGGCGTGCTGCGGATGAGTGCCCGGGAATTAAAAGCGGAAATCGATGAAGTTCAGAAAAAACTGGAAGACCTGATCCTGGAAGTGAACCGGAAAAATCAGAAACTGCGGAACCGTGCCGGCGACGCCAAAAAATGAAGAAGGTGAAAAGGATGTTCCCTGAGAAAGAAGAATACGAATACGATGATCTTTTGGATTACGATACCTTTGTTGAGGATTATACCGCCGCGAAAAAGCGGAAATTTCCCGATAAACGGATTTTCTTCTTTTTGGCCTGATCCTTTTGGTGTTCTGCGCCGTTTCCGGCGTCGTCGGTTATCAGATCGGTTATCGCTCCGTGTACGGTAACGGGTATCAGAAGGGATATGACGAAGGCTGTGACATCGGTTATAACGATGGCTTTGAACAGGGAAAAGACGATGGATATGACGTCGGTTATGAGGACGGCGGAGAAGCCGCCAAAAACGATCTCTATTACGGAGTCTACGGCGGAGAAAATACCGCCGATACCTCCGGAGCGGCCATCGGCGGAGACAATGTGGTTTTCCTTACGGCGGCGGGAACCTGCTATCATTATGAGGGGTGTTCCTATATCGCCGGCAAGAGCAATCTCCGCACCATGAGCGAAAGCGAAGCCATCAACAGCGGTTACAGCTCCTGCAGCCGCTGCGGCAAATAAAAAGTGCAAAAAAAGCATCTCTTTTGAAAGAGATGCTTTTTTACTGTTTATTTCTTCTGTTTATCCCCGTACATCCCGAAAAGCTCTGGCGATGCGTTCGCAGGCGGTGAGGAGAAGGGAGCGGGGGCAGGGAACGCACATCCGCTGGAAACCCTGTCCTCTTTCGGGATCGTGAACGGTGCCGTCCTGTAAAAGGACTTCGGCTTCTTCGTAAATCCGGCGGTGGATTTCGCGATCCGGCAGTCCCAGCGGCCGGAAATCCAGCCAGAGGCAGTAAGTGCCCTCGGGCTTGTGAATTTTTACTTCCGGCAGTTCCCTGCGGAAAAAAGCGATGGCTTCATCGATGTTGCCTTCGATGTATTCGCAGACCTGATCCATCCATTCCCGTCCTTCGTTATAGGCGGCAATCTGCCCCGCTACGGCAAAAGGACTGGGGAGGGGACGGGGATATTCCTTTAAAAAGGCTTTGCGGAGACTATCATCCTGAATCACCGCGTTGGCGCAGGAAAGTCCCGCCATATTGAAGCTCTTGTTGACACCGACAATGGCCATGACGCCGCTTTTATCTTCCGCCAGGGAAAGGGTGGGAATGTGGCGGACGCCGCGGCGCAGATGGTCGCAGTGGACTTCATCGGAAATCAGAAAAACATGGTGTCTTTGGCAGATTTCAATGACTTTTCGGATTTCTTCTTCTTTCCATACCCGTCCCACGGGATTGGCGGGGGAGCAGAAAATCAGCACTTTATTATGAGGATCGGCGCATTTTTCTTCCAGATCGTCAAAGTCGATGGTATAGTAGCCGTTTCCGTCGTTGATGAGGTGATTGAATACCGGTTTCCGCTTCCATTCCGTTTCCACGGCGGACATGAAATGACCGTAAACTGGGGGCATGAGAATGACGCCTTCGCCTTCTTTGGCGAACATCTTCACGCCGTGCTCCAGCGCGCCGAAGGTTCCAAGCGAGATGATGGTTTCCTCCGGTGCGATTTCCCATTGGTGATACTTTTGAAACCAGCGGCAAAGAGAGGCGGCGAATTCCGGGTTCAGCGTTTCTTTGGTGTAGCCGTACATCTGCTGATCCGCCACCCGGTGCATGGCTTCGACCACGGGCTGGGGCGAGGGGAGATCCATATCGGCGAGCATCATCGGAATCACCTTGGAACCGGGTTTCAGGCTGTCCCATTTCCAGGAACAGGTTCCCCGGCGTTCAACAACACGGTCAAAATCATATTTCATTCGGAACACCTCCTTGTGTGATTCATCGGATATGGAAAAGTGGTCTCTAACCTATTCCAACTCCGTAGGGTACAATTCCCTACGAATTTGTTTCGCAAAGACTACATCCCTAATATATCTGATTTTTCGGAAAAAGACAATAAAACTTTGTTTCAGAGAAAGAACTTTGTTCTGTCATTAAAAAAGTGTATTGGATGAACCACATTAAATAGAGGAATACGCTCGCTTTTATGACGCTTCTATTGTGGTTGCGGAAATAGAAAAGGCAAGCGATCCTGATGGGGTCTATTCCCGAAGGAACGACGCTCCCGCTACGCTTGCTTCTGAAATCAGTTTAACAGAGTTATTGGAATCTGTCAATTTTACATTCATGAGGTATTGTTTAAAAAAGAAAGTACAGCGTTGTTCTGAACCGGGGGCGTTGATAACAACGTCGAGTCCGGCAACGCCATACTTTCACTTAATAATATACTTCAAAAAATAATAGATGTCAAGAATGGAAGGATTTCTGCGAAAGAAGCAGCTCATAAGTTTGCAAAGGCTGATGAAAAACAAATATTAGTATATATCTATGAAGTGCAGGAAAATAAAAAAAGATTGACCCACTCGCCAGAAGTACAGTCGGGCGAAGCTGTAGCCAATAAAGCCGCAGGGGATCAATCCTTTAGTAATAGTATATCCGATTCTGTGGAAAAAGACAACAGTAAATCTTCCGTTGGAAAGGAAAGAGACTGGGAATATACGGCCGTTATTACTTAAAAGAAAGTGGGACATCTGCCCTAAGCAATACGATTACGAATAACCTCCTGCGTACGGAGCAAATGTCTCATACAAATAATATATCCGATTCTCTCAAAAATAGCAATAAGAAATTTTCCTACGCCCGGGAGAATCCGAAGGTTTTCGTGGAGCAGAGTAAAGAGGTGCGGAATTGCTTTGTAGGTGATATTATGGAGCTTAACATTAGGTGCGAAAAAGAAAAAACCCATGGGAACATTCTCATGGGTTTTTTTGGTGGAGCTAATTGGATTCGAACCAGTGGCCTCTACGATGTCAACGTAGCGCTCTAACCAACTGAGCTATAGCTCCATACGACAGCATTGATATTATCCTACAAAACGGCGGAAATGTCAAGTACTTTTTGAAAAAATTTTGTTCAGATATTGAGGGATATGGCAATTTATGATATGATATAACTACTTTGAGAAATGGCGGATAAGTGTTATGCATAGCGGACATCGTCAAAGGATGAGAGAACGAATCGAAAAGCACGGCATCGACAGTCTCACCGATCATGAGTTTCTTGAATATCTATTATATTATGTGCAGCCTCGGGTAAACACCAATGAACAGGCTCATCGTCTGATGAATGCTTTCGGTTCCGTCAGTAAAGTATTGGAGAGCGATGAGGAAAGCTTGATGGAAATTGAAGGCATTGGTCCCCGGAGCGCCCAGTTTTTATCGCTGATCCCTGAAATCTGCCGGCGCTATTACATGGATAAATACTCTCCGAAAAACGTTTTCGTTTCACTGAACGCGCTACTGGAGTATTTAAAAAAAATGTTTCTCGGTATCAGCGAGGAAGCCGCCGCCATCGTCCTTTTAGATGGCAGCCACGGTCTCATTGCATCCAAGTTTATCGCCAAAGGCAATATCCGTGAAGTGTATATCAACCAAAAGCAGATTCTCTTTGAGGCCATTCAGAAGAAAGCGCCCTATGTGGTGCTGGCTCATAACCATCCCTCCAATCAGCCAAGGCCCTCATCGGAAGATTTTGTGCTGACCCAGCATCTTGTCGCGGCGCTGGGCGTTGCCGGTATTGAGCTGATGGATCATGTGATTCTCTGTCCCAACGGTTCCTATTACAGTTTTTCCAAAGAAGGTTCATTGTAATCTTGAAATCTGCGGATAAATCTGTTATTTTATATTATTATGAGTTAAAAAAGGAGTTAGTTTCAATGGAAACGATTAAAGCGAAATTAAAAGAATACCTGGCCATGGATCACGAATTGGAATTCGGTGAATTCAATACCTATTATAATTCCGTTATCGAAGAACTCAACGCTAATTATCAGGGCTACGACGCCGAAACTCTGCTGACCATGCGCTATGTTTTAAGCACCGTTGCCGTAAACGCCCAGGCATGGTCCATGCGCAAGGACAAAAACAGCAAAAAATATAAAAAGATCAACGACAAATGCCGTTTTTGGGTGGATGCCATCACCTATAAGCTCACCAAAGAACTGGGTTATACCAACGATATGATCGACGAAGCCGAAGAAAAAATCGACGCCGAAATGCGCCCCCAGGAAGACTGATCCATGCGTTTGAGAAAAATCCCCGGGATTGAGGACCGCATCGCCGCGGAATATCCCCGCCTTGTGTTTAAGGAAACCGAGGAATTGAAAGATGATTGGCCGTCGTATTTCGGCAATGATCGTCGGATTTCATTGGAAATCGGCATGGGCAGGGGACGATTTATCAACGCTATGCGCCTTGCCGAGCCGGAAAACAATTTCGTCGCGGTGGAAATGCGCAACGAAGTGATTTACGACGCGGCGGAAAAACTCGGCAATGACTGTCCCAATGTGGCGGTGATCAGCGGCCGGGCGGAATTTCTGCCCCGGTGGTTCGCTCCCGGCGAAGTGGCGCGGATTTATCTGAATTTTTCAGATCCCTGGCCCAAAAGGGCTCATCGAAAACGCCGCCTGACCCATGAGAACTATCTGAAACTGTACCGTGAAATTCTTTCCGATGACGGTGAAATTTTTCTCCGTACCGATGCTTCGTCGCTGATGGAGTTTTCACTGACGGAAATGACGAACCACGGCTTTTCCTTAACGGAAATCAGCCTTGATTTGCACAACAGCCCCTTATTTGACGGCGTTACCACGGAATATGAAGAAAAAAAGAGCAAGGAAGGCCCCATTTATTACGCCCGGTTTTCCTTGAAGAAATGAGGTTTTACCATGTATATCAGTACCCGCGGCGGCAATGCTCCGGTCAGCGCTTCCGCTGCCATTTATAAAGGTCTGGCTGAAGACGGCGGTCTTTTCGTGCCCGAAAAAATTCAGCCCTTTCCCGCTGAACTCTGGGCAAAACTGCCGCAAATGCCTTACCGTGAATTGGCGAGGGAAATTTTCCGTCTCTATCTCGATGATTTTACCGAAGAAGAAATCGATCGTGTTGTAACCAACGCCTACGGCGATAACTTCGATGATCCCGATGTGGCGCCGCTTCACACCGTTTCCGGCAACCGCCACATTCTGGAATTGTGGCACGGCCCTACGGCGGCTTTCAAGGATATGGCTCTTCAGGCTCTGCCTCATCTGTTGACCATCTCCATGGAAAAGCAGGCCGGTGGTAAAGAAGTGGTGATTTTCGTCGCCACCTCCGGTGATACCGGCAAAGCCGCTTTGGAGGGGTTTGCCGATGTGCCCAAAACAAAAATCATCGTTTTTTATCCCAACGGCGGTGTCAGCGCCATCCAGCGTTTGCAGATGGCCACCCAGACCGGGGATAATACCTATGTTGTAGCTTTGAACGGCAATTTTGACGACTGCCAGCGGGGTGTAAAACAGATCTTCGGGGACGCGGAGTTCAATGCCGCCCTTGATGAAAAAGGGTACCGTCTTTCCTCCGCCAACTCCATTAACTGGGGACGTCTGCTGCCTCAGATCGTATACTATTTCAAAGCCTACGCCGCACTGCGGCGGGACGGCAAAATCGCCGAAGGCGAAACCATCGACGTTGTCGTTCCCACCGGGAATTTCGGGAACATTCTGGCGGCCTATTACGCTAAGGAAATGGGGCTTCCCATTCATACGCTTCTCTGCGCTTCCAATAAGAATAAAGTGCTCACCGACGTCATTGCCGACGGCCATTACGATAAACGCAGAGAGTTCTTCCGTACCTCGTCGCCGTCTATGGATATTCTCGTATCTAGCAACTTTGAACGTTTTGTCTTTGAACTCTGCGACCGCGACGCCAAAGAAGTCAAAACCCTCTTCACGGCGTTGGACAGCGAAGGTCATTATCAGCTTCCCGCCGGTGCTGTTGAAAAAATGCAGGCCATTATGGCCGGGGAATATGCCACCGAAGAAGAAACCCTGGAAGCCATCGGCGAAATGAAGCGGAGCGATGATTACATTCTCGATCCCCATACCGCCGTTGCCGTCAAAGCCTTGGCGAAATATGACGCTTCCCACGACCGGGGCGGCAAAGCCGCGGTCATTGATTCCACCGCCAATCCCTATAAATTCAATAAAGCCGTTTACGACGGTATTTACGGCGCCGGCGCCGCCGATGACATGGATGAATTCGCCGTTTCCGCCGCGCTGACGGAAAAGACGGGGATGCCCATTCACCGCGGTCTCCTCGATCTGGATAAGAAAGAAATCCGTCACCGCAAAGTGGTGGAAAAAGATGAAATGAAAGCCGCTGTGGCGGAAATTTTAAAATAACCGCGGCGCGCGGAGATTCTTTCCGGCGAAGCCGTGTTTCAGAAAACCGATATGTGATACCGGACACCTCAGATGAACCTTCCCGATCGTGATTTGGAAGGTTCTCTGTTTATCCTCCTCAGGGAACATTTTACGGAACAAAAACAGCATAACGAAAGAAGGGGTTTGATGAAAAGTTCCGTCTGTTCGGATAAGAAACTCGTCATGCAGGTCTCTGTGTCTTCCATCGTTGTCAATCTGGTTCTGTCTGTTATCAAAGCCGCCGCCGGTGTGATGGCCCATTCCGGTGCCATGATCTCCGACGCGGTCCATTCCGCCTCTGATGTGTTCAGTACGTTTATTGTTATTTTCGGATACAACGCTTCCCGAAAAAAGAGCGATACGGAGCATCCCTACGGACATGAGCGGATGGAGTGCGTGGCCGCTGTGATTCTCGCTTCGATTCTGTTTATTGTCGGACTGGAAATCGGCATCGGTGGCGTGCATAAAATCCTTGCCGGTGCCGAGGGAAATCTCGATGCTCCCGGCGCCGCCGCGCTGTGGGCGGCGGTGGCTTCCATCGTTGTCAAGGAAGGCATGTTCTGGTATACCCGCTGGGGCGCGAAAAAGGTCCGTTCCGACGCGTTGATGGCCGATGCCTGGCATCATCGTTCCGACGCCCTGTCCTCGGTGGGGAGCTTTATCGGTATTTTCGGCGCCCGCCTCGGGTTCCCGGTTCTGGATCCGATTGCGTCTCTTGTGATTTGCCTCTTTATTTTAAAAGCCGCGGCGGAAGTCTTTCGGGACGCCCTTCGCAAAATGGTGGATCACGCCTGTGATGAGGATACCGTTTCCCGGCTGAAGCGGAGCATTTCCGAGGAAAAGGGCGTGGAACATCTTGATATGATCCGTACCCGCCTTTTCGGCTCGAAAAGCTATGTTGATGTGGAAATCGCGGTCAACGGTGGTTTGTCCCTGAACAGCGCTCATCATATCGCGGAAAATGTCCATGATAAAGTGGAAAGAGAATTTCCGGAAGTCAAACACTGTATGATTCATGTGAACCCCGTGGGTGCTCATGATCGTGAAAAAGGAGAGTTAAATGAATACGAAAGTCGTTGATTATACGAATTTTAAAAAGGAAC
>JBJDXI010000048.1:0-14874 GCA_051866595.1 Clostridia bacterium | reverse complement strand
TTCGGGCAAAAAAAATGGTCGGAGTGAAAGGATTTGAACCTTCGGCCTCTGCGTCCCGAACGCAGCGCTCTACCAAGCTGAGCCACACTCCGACTGAAATAAAACCTTAAAAAGCAAAAGATGGTGTGAAAATGAAAAAACTGCACTATTATTATAGTCAAGTCACCGTCATTTGTCAATGGACAAAATGGAAATTTTTTCAATCAAATCAAAGTAAATTCGGGAAACCCTGCTGACGCAGGGCTTCGTAAGCCGCGATGGCCACAGAATTGGAAAGATTCAGCGAACGGATCTCTTTTCCCATGGGAATCCGCACCGCTTCACCGTAACGGTCGCGAATTTCCGGCGGCAGTCCCCGGGTCTCCGGGCCGAAAACGAGATAATCATTTTCTTTATAGGCGATTTCCGCATAATTCTTCGTCGCGTGGGTGGAAAACATAAACATTCTCGCGCCGGGATTTTCCGTCAGAAAATCGTCAAAATTCTCATGAATATGAAGATCCAGTTTATCCCAGTAATCCAGACCGGCCCGTTTCAGATAGCGGTCCGCGAGGGAAAAGCCTAACGGTTTGATAAGATGCAGCGTTAACCCCGCCACGGCGCAGGTACGGGAAATATTACCGGTATTGGAGGGAATTTCCGGTTCAAAAAGCACAATATGCATAGGTTTATCCTTTCTTCGCCACGACGAGGACACGGTTGACTTCGTCGCCGGCGTCTTCCTCATAAAACATTTTCCAGACCGCGGCAACAGACATGCCGTGGCGTTCCAAAGCGGCTTTTACCTCATTGAAATCATGGTTCTTTTCTTCGTGAACTTCCTCGAATTTCCGATAAAGATCCCCTTCTTTAAGAAACCCCGTAAGCCGGATATGCCAGATGCGACTGGCCGCGTTGTAGTTATTTTCATAGACGAGATACATATCCTCCAGATCCACCACGGTGGTATCGGAATCGGTATAATGATCCACCCGGTTCAGATCAAAGAGGAATACTCCTTTGTCCTTCAGACCGCGCTCCACACCGGCGGCGAGTTTTTCAAAATCACCGTCACCGGTGAGGTAATTGATGCCGTCCTGAAAGGAAACGATCATGTCAAATTCATGGTCGTAATCCAGTTCCAGCATATTCTTCTCGACAAAATCAACGGAAAGTCCTTCTTCCGCCGCTTTTTCTTCGGCGATTTTCAGCATGGCCGGGGCCAGATCGAGCCCCGTCACTTTAGCGCCCCGTTTAGCCAAAGGCAGTGTGGTACTGCCGGTACCGCAGGCCAGATCGAGAATGGTGTGGGGCTCACAGCCGAAACGTTTCGCGGCACCCAGCACATAATCGGCCCAGGCTTCGTAATCCACGCCGCTCATCATAAAATCATAGATTTTGGAGAGATCTTCGTAGTTGCTCATTCCAGACCGTCCTCCCCTTTTTCCGGTTCAAAGCAGGGCAGCGTGGTACCGCCCACCGTCATGCAGTATACCCGGGCGTTCTCCCCTTTTAGAGCCATGGCGTCATCAAAGGCCGTCTGAAGATCGGTATAAGGTTTCATATAGAGCTTTTCCGTCATTTCCCGAGGAAGAGAAGAAACAAGATAGATTGACGCTTTCTTCGTCACCTGGGCGATGGCCGCCGCTTTATGGCCGCCGAGGCGAAATTCCTTATGAATCCGCTGAATCAGGTCGTCGGCGCATTGAGCCTCGTTGACCCATTTTTCAAAGGTGGTTTCGCCGTATCCCTCTTTACATTCGCCCACCAGAATAATAATACCGCCCTCTTTGACCGCCCACTGAGCGTTATCCAAAGCTTTCTGGGTCTGATAAACGTTAAGATCCTTGGGCAGTCCGCCGGGAGAAGCGATAACAATATCGGCAAGCTCTGTGATCGGCTGTTTATAGACACGGTCCAAAATTTTACAGCCTTCCCGATGGGCGGAAACAGGATGCCCCGCCACCGCCGCTACAATTTCCTTCTTTTCGTTCAGCACCACATTGATGAGGAAATCGATGGAGAGAAATTTCAGGATTTCCTCCATATCTGCACGGACAGGGTTGCCGTCGGCCCGTCCGACCCGGGCGTCCTCCAGCAGCATCATCTTATGATTCTGTTCAATGGTACGACGGGTGCAGACACCGGGAACAATGGCTTTACAGCCGCCGCTGTAACCGGCGAAATAATGGTAATCAATATTGCCGACACAGATACGAAGATCCGCTTCGGCCACGGGACGGAAAACCTCAAAGGGCGTTCCGTTGGAGCTTACACCCACCGATACATAATTTTCGGGATCGGAGTCCACCACCCTGACACGGCGGTAGACCTCGCTGCCTACAAGACGTTCCCGTTCCTCATCGGTCTGCTTGCGGTGAGAACCCAGACCGCTGACGATCACGATGTTTTCATCCCGGACGCCGGCAGTGTTCAGCTCTTCCAGAAGGAAAGGAAGAATCTTATAGCTGGGGCAGGGGCGGGTAATATCACTGATCACAATCGCCACGGTCTGACCGGCTTTGACGGTTTCCCGCAGGGGCGGCGTGCCGATGGGAGTATCCAAGGATTCTTTCAGAATTTCTTTGTAATCGCCGCAGGATTCCTCCTTACGGGGCATCAATGATGCGATCAGGTTTTTTTCTTCAATTTGAAGCGGCAGTTTTTCTTTGCCGTAGCCAAACGCTATGGTTTTCATATCAGATCCTCCTTTTGAGGCAATTCCACCGGAACCGGCCGGTCCAGGGTGATTTTTTCCGGTGTCACAAGAGTATCGCAGGCCATTACTGTTACGCCGGCTTCGGCGGCGAAAATCAGATTCCGGGCAAAGACGGGATCCCGGAGCACGTTGGGCGTAAACCGGTCAACGCCTTTCATCTGAATCACAAACATCACATAAGCGCCGAATCCTTCTCCCCTAGCCTGAACAAGCTCTTTCAGATGACGTGCTCCCCTTTCCGTGGGAGCATCGGGAAACATAGCAGTCCCCTTCTCTTCCAGGGTAACACCTTTCACTTCCATATAACAGATTTTTCCGCCCTTGCGAAAGCGGAAATCAAAGCGGGAGGAACCGTAGGTTTTCTCCCGTTCCACATCGGTCACATCCTCCAGCCCTTTTACGGTGCCATTAAGCAGCGCCTCCTCAACGAGACGGTTGGCGCCGGCGGAATCAATATGAACGAGCTGATCGCCTTTGTACACGGCCCGGAGAGTATAGGCATATTTTCGGGCAGGGTTTTCCGCGGGCTGAACGTAGACTTTCGCTCCAGGTACAAAAAGCTCCTTGCATCGGCCCGTATTGGGCACATGAACGCCGACGCGTTCACCGTTCAGCTCCACTTCGGCCACGAAACGGTTTTTCCGTTCCACAAAAATCCCCTGCTGTAAATGATGGTATTCCATTGATAAAAAACTTCTTTCCCGCTCATACTAAAGAAAACTTTGGTAAGAGGTGAATTTTTTGAAAATCAGCAGCAATTTCCAGGAAAATGTTCAGTATATCCGGGAAGCCGCCGTTGACTGTTCTGATTATATCATAAATGAACTAAAACTGAAAGACGGAACGAAGCTTCTTTTACTCTATATCGACAATATGATCAACACGGAAATCCTCTATCTTGAAGTTCTGCCGAGAGTCCTGGAATCCGACGGAGAAGATTTTTCCCTGGATCGTCTTCCTTTGGCCGATGTAAAAATCACGACTTCTCTGGACGACGCGTTGACCGGCGTGGGCACCGGCGGTGTTTTCTTCCTGCTGGAAAACAGACACCGCGGTTTTCAGGTGCGCATTGAGCATCTCGTCGGCCGCAGCCCCGAAAGCACCGACGCCGAAAAAAACATCCGCGGAGCGAAAGACAGCTTTGTGGAAAATATCAAAATCAACATGGCCATCATGCGCACGAAAATCTGCAATCATAATCTGAAATTCAAAGAATATCAGCTGGGGTCTTCCACCCATCAGACCGTGGCGCTGGCCTACCTCAAGGGCATTGCCGATGAAAGTATTCTGGAACAGCTGATGACACGGTTGAAACATCTCAATTACGACGGTTACCTCGATACCGCTTACATCGAGCAGATGATTTCCGATCATCCTCATTCCCTGTTTCCTCTGTTCAATATGACGGAGCGCACCGACAAGGCCGAAGCGGCGTTGCTGGAAGGACGGTTCGTATTGTTCCTCACCGGTTCTCCCAACGTGATTATTCTGCCGGCGAATTTCTGGAGTTTTTTTCACGCCATGGATGATTACAACCATCCGCCGGTTCTCGGCAGTTTCATCGGTATCCTGCGGCTTTGGGGCATGTTTATTTCCCTGTTTCTGCCGGCGGCTTATATTGCCGTTCTTTCCTACCATTATTACGTAATTCCCCTGAACATCCTGTCGAATCTGGCGGCCTCCCGGACGCTGGTCATCTTCACCCCGCTGGTGGAAGCGTTCATTATGGAGTTTCTCTTTGAGATCATCCGCGAAGCCTCGGTTCGCCTGCCCTCTTACATCGGGAATACCATCGGTATCGTCGGCGGTATCATCATCGGCCAGGCCGCGGTGGAAGCGGGGCTCGTCAGCAATCTCATGGTCATCGTCGTCTCCGTGACGGCCATTGCCGGATTTGTGATTCCCTCTCAGGATATGGCCCAGTCCCTCCGGTTCACGCGGTTTTTCATGATGCTTTTCGCCGGTATTTTAGGGATTTGCGGCCTTGTTATCGCCACGCATTTGCTCCTGATCTATCTTCTGCAAATGCGTTCTCTGGGCAGACCCTATCTCATGCCGGTATTTCCTTTCCAGTGGAAAGGACTTGCCAACACCATCGTCCGTTTTCCCTTTTCCGTTTTAAGAAAACGCAGTAACCTCGCGAAGCCCATCGACGACACCAGGGGGATCAAAGATGAAAGATAATATTTCCTCATTTCAGTGGCTGGCCATGCTGAGCGCGCCGGTTTCCGCCGTTCTGATGATCAACTATATCAAGTTGTACGTCACCGCCGCCGGCCGGGGCAGCTATGCCGCGGCCATCATCGTGTCGCTCCTCACCTTTCTTCTGCTGGCCATTGTGATTTCATTACAGAAAAAAAATGAATATGCCACCATCCGTCAGACCGTTTCTTTTCTCTGCGGACAGAAAACCGCTCTGTTTTTCACCGCCGCAGCCGCTCTGGGCTTTTTCCTTCTGACTGTGGAAGCGTTGAATATCTACCTTTATCTCGTCAAATTCTACTTCCTCCCCAAAACGCCGGAGCTGATATTGGCCATTGTTCTCTTTTTGCCGGCGGTATATATGGCTTACTGCGGATTCCGTTCCTTCACCTATATGACAACGGCATCCCTCTTCGCCGTGATTCTCTTTCTCCTCCTGTTCCCCTTTACAAAAAACAACTACCTCACCGCCAACGTTCTGCCCCTGGATGATTTTTACTGGCGGGATATTTTCACCTCCCTGCCGGTGCTGTTTTTCTCCGCCCCGGCGGTGGCGGCGTCCTTTGTGGCGCTGCCCCTCTGCACCGATCATCGCCGCCTCTACCGAAAGGCGGCGGTTTTCACCGCCGTATTCTGTTTTCTGATGATTTTTCTTTACGCTGCCGGCATGATGTACTTCGGAGAAGAAATCATCAAAAAACTGGTGCTTCCTTTCTACAATCTGAGTCCCTTTTTCAAAGGAAATCTTCTGGAGAGATTCGACATCTTCTTCATGCTGGCCCTGCTGCCAGTGATCACCATTTACAGCGCCTTCGGATTTTCCGTTTTCACCGTCCTGCAGCAGGATCTTCTTCCCGCCATCAACGCGAGACACCGCAAAATCCTGATCATCGGTTACGGCCTCTGCGCCGTTCTTCTGTCGGTCTGTACCGTTAACCGACTGCCCCTGTGGAAAACGTACCGGGTGACCAACATCGCCGCCCTGATCCTCACCGCCGTATTTCTTCTGCTCTATGCGGCGGCGGTGCTGAAAAGAAGGGGGAAACCATCATGCTGAAAAAGATTGCCCTGGCCATGCTCCCCCTTTTTTCTCTTCTCTTTCTCACGGGCTGCTACGACCAACAGATTTTTGAAAACACCGCCATCATCATTTATGCCGGGGCGGAAACCGGTGAAAGCGATAAGCTCCTTTTCAGCTTCGCCGCGGCGGAGGCCACGGAAAAAGACGGCAGCCTCCTGATTCTCTCCAAGGAAGACGACTTGATGGAGCACGCCATCGCCTCGCTGAACGACGCCTCCGGCGACCCGCTGAAATCGGGGAAAATCCAGAATATGATCTTCTCCGAAGAGCTGGCGAGAGAGGGACTGATGAAAGTCAAAGATGCCAACCATCTGGAACCCTCCAACCGGTTCTTGGCGGATTACGCCATTGTGGAGGGAAGTCCCAAAACATTGCTGAATATTCTGGAAAGCAAGGAAAAAAAGAACCGATCCTACGGATACCTTGAGGAACTGCTGGAAAACGCCGCCAACGCCGGGTTATGCCCCAACACACTGCATCATGAATTCAATATTGATTTCCAGACCGAAGGCATTGACCCGATTCTGCCTCTTCTCCGCTACGATGAGGAAAGGAACCTCGTTGCAGTGAAAGGAACTGCCCTCTTTCAGGAGGACCGTTGCGTGGAAACGCTGAACACCGCCGAAAGCTGCTACCTCTCCATACTGACCTCTTCCGCCAAAGCCATTGCCGTCAAGCTCCAAAACATTCAGGCCGAAGGAGAGGAATGTACCCTCAACATCACCAAATGCTCCCGGAAAACGGATCTTGACATCATCAACGACCAACTCTACATCACCATTCATCTGAAAATGAAATCTTATTTTACCGTCAGCAACTGGGCGGAAATTTCCCATTCCAGCCGGAATCAGATCGAAAAGGATACCGAAAAAGAGCTGGAAAAACATTGCACCGAAACATTCCGGAAAATTCAATCTTCGGGCAGTGATCCTCTGGGTATAAGAGCCAAAACAAGAGGATACTACAATGATTTTTATAAAAGCCACGACATGAATCAGGTCTATAAAGACGCTGTTGTGAAAATTGACATTGAGAATACCATTATCAACCAGCATAACACATGAGAAAAATGATACAAAACAAAAGTCCCGCACCGGGCAACGGAAAAAGGTGATCCTGCAAAAGCAAGATCACCTTTTTTGGAGCGGGCAAAGAGATTCGAACTCTCGACGTCCACCTTGGCAAGGTGGCACTCTACCACTGAGTTATACCCGCGAAAAATATATAAAATGGATGAGTTTTAAAATATAGAAGCCTGACCTTGCGATCAGGCTTTGGAGCGGGCAAAGAGATTCGAACTCTCGACGTCCACCTTGGCAAGGTGGCACTCTACCACTGAGTTATACCCGCATTTAAGCTGCTTGGTGCTTCGGGGCGGAATCGAACCACCGACACGGGGATTTTCAGTCCCCTGCTCTACCGACTGAGCTACCGAAGCAAATTGGCGACGCAGATGGGGCTCGAACCCACGACCTTCGGCGTGACAGGCCGACGCTCTAACCAGCTGAGCTACTGCGCCATATCATGGTGGGCGATGACAGGATCGAACTGCCGACATCCTGCTTGTAAGGCAGGCGCTCTCCCAGCTGAGCTAATCACCCATGACAGCCACAAGAACGATTCTATCATACTTTGTTTGGTTTGTCAATACCCTTTTTCAACTTTTTCGAAGTTTCAGTCGTATTAGAATCGTGATTCAGAAACGTTGTCACTCTTCGTTTCTCAAAGCACGATTAGTATACCGCATTTTAACTGCCTTGTCAACACTTTTTTTCAAAATTCATAAAAAATGTATCAGGGCTTCTTTCACCAATGTCGCCCCGAAAATTTCCGTAATTCCGCTGCGGTCACAGGCCGGAACAATTTCGGTGATGTCCATGCCCACCACGTTTAAACTTTGCAGCAGTGAAATACAGTCAAAAAGCTCCGCGGTGGCAATGCCGCCGTAAACGGGATGGCCGCTGCCGGGAGCGTAGGGCGGGTCCATCACATCCACATCCACCGTGACATAAACGGGAAACGGATAAAGCTGGTGCATCTCTTCCAGCACCGCTTTTTTTACTTTTGGCGGGTTTTCAAATCCTTTATAGGCGCTTTGCCTCATCGCCTTTTTACTGCCGACCCGTATACCGAAGGCGTAGAGATCCGATTCCGCCAGCACGCCGTCATCGATAAGAGAAGTAAACAGGTTATCGTGTCCCACAAAATCTTCCCGTTTTTCCCTGCCGCTGTGCGCGTCGAAAGAAATGATCTTACATTGAGGATAAACGGATTTTACCGCTTTGATCAACGGATAAGCAATGGCGCGGGTGCCGCCGAGGGTCAACAGAAAACGTTTTTCACGGAAAAAAGAAGACGCTGTTTTTTCCAATTGTGAAAAAACATCATCCTCCGTCATGCCGGAAACCGTCATATCTCCCAGATCACCGATGGATCTGTCAAAGAGATCCTGTTCCGTCCGGGGATGATAACCGCTGATATGACGGGAAAAATCCCGGATACGCCGGGGCGCCGTTTCCGCTCCTTTCCGAAAAGCGCCGGGGTCTTCATAAGGACAGCCCAGAATCAATCCGTCGGCAAATTTTTTTGAGGCTTCCGCCCCAAGATAAGGAACAAAAAAAGAATTCTCCCGCATCTGCTTTCCTCCGCCCAACAGGAACCGGAAACGGTAAAAAAGCGTATGCTCTTCCCGCTTTTCACCTTAAAGTCCGGTCCGCTGATTTTCTCGATATATAATGATAACGATATGCGGGAACACGGGATTTCAGTACAGAATATTTTATTTTTTCTTTACGTCCAGATACAGGCGTGGACAGAGTTCCCCCACCGGACAGCTGTCACAGAGAGGTTTCTGTGCTTTGCAGCAGCGGCGTCCGTGGAAAATCAGCCAATGATGCGCCGCCGCCCAGTCTTTTTGAGGAATCAGCGCCATGAGGTCGTCTTCCACTTTGCGCACATCCTCCCCGGCGGAAAAACCCATCCGACGGCTGACGCGGAACACATGGGTATCCACGGCCAGGGCCGGAATACCAAAAGCCACGCTCATCACCACATTGGCGCTTTTTCTGCCGATACCGGGCAGGCTTTCCAGGGCTTCTCTTTCCCGGGGCACTTCTCCGTGATACTCTTCCACCAGAATCCGGCTGAGAGCCGCGATGTTTTTGGCCTTGTTTTTATATAAACCACAGGACTGAATCGTTTCCCGGATGGCATCCTCACCGAGACGGACCATGGAAGCGGGATCCGGCGCTTTTTCAAAAAGATCCGCCGTAACGATATTTACCCGCTCATCGGTGCATTGAGCCGAAAGCAAGACCGCCACGAGGAGCTCATAAGGGTTCCGAAAATGAAGTGCCGGTTTGGCGTCGGGATAAGCCGCGGCCAAAAGTTTCAGCATTTCTTTTTGTTTTGTTTTGGAAATTGTTTTCTTCATAATACTAAAGTATATCTCATTTTTCACCCTTTGAAAAGAGGATGAAAAAATTTTTAAAGGATATACTAACAGAGCAGTCAATAATCAACCAAAAGGAGGTGGGATCATGGAAAACTTGATCTGCCACGTAGAAGAATGCAAATACAACCACGCCAAGGCCTGCTCCGCCAAGGAAATTACGGTTTCCACCAACACTCCCCAGATGAAAGCCGTAACACCCAGCGACACCGCCTGCGAAAAATTTGAATGCAGAAGCAACTGCAGATAACAGACCGTTACCCGATGACAAAAGGACGCCGGAATTTTCTTCCGGCGTCCTTTTCGGTTCATCTTTATTCAATACCGCTGAGATCCATCAAGGGCTCGCTCAGACGTTCCAGATCGGTACCAAGGGCGGCAAGATAGACCAGATACAATGATTCCTCCAGCGTTTCTCTGTCCGAAAGGGATTTTCCCTGTTCTCCGACATGATACCGGATAACTTTAAAAACCGCTTCCGCCATTTCGTCGGTTTTATAATCTTTATAGCGCTTTTTGATATTCCAGCGGGCAAACATCAGCTCGGAAAAGAACACCGTGTCCATATTGGTGAGAACGGCGAAGGTTTTTTCCGAAGGAACAAAATCTTCTTCAGTCAGGGCGTACAGCGCGACGATGATTCCCGCGTGATAACAGTGAAGCACGCTTTGATGGATACGGGTTTCTTCCAAGGTATATTTTTCCTGAACATCCGGGGAATCCAGAAATGTTTTCACATAGCGCCGTCCCAGATCCGCATAGGCCGTATCCTTATCTTTTTCTTCCAGCGCTTTCATCTGAAAACGTCGGGAAGCTTCTTCAAAAAATACATTCTTTAAATCCGACATAACAACCTCCGATGCAGTGATTTCCCTTTCACTTGCAAGTATTGACCAAAATCAATACGCTGATGTATTCCAGTATACCAATTTACAAAAGGGAAATCAAGAAACCTCCGTAGAATCAGACATAATATTTCCTTGTATTTAACACCGTTTTATGGTTAAATAAAGATATAGCGTGTAAATACAGATTCAACGCAAACCGAAGATGAAAGGAGCCTGTATGAAAAAAAAGAACTTCAAACTTTTTCCTGTATTTTTATGTCTTCTGATCCTCTTCGCTTTCTGCGCACCGGTTTCCGCCACGGAGAGTTCTTACTACGCGGAAGAAGAGGAAGGCAGCTACAACAGCGGCTTCACGGTAATGCCTTCAGAGGGAATTTCTCCCCTCGCCTCCAATAACGGAAACCTGATCGTTGTTCTCGACCCCGGCCACGGCGGCAGAGACGGCGGCGCCTCGGCAAACGGCGCAAGAGAGAGCGAACTCAACATGAAAGTCGCTTTATACTGCAAACAATATCTTGAAAATTACAGCAACGTCACCGTTTATCTCACCCGTCCGGACAACAACACCCTTTACTCCCTTGAGGAACGGGCCGCCATCGCCGCAAGCTACGGCGCGGATATGGTCATGAGTATTCATTTTAATTCCGGGAACGCCACCGGTGCCGAAGTTTACGTTTCCCGGTTGGAGGAATACGCACTAACCGATTTCGCGCAGAATGTCGTAAAGAATCTGAACAGTCTCGGCATTACCAACCGAGGTGTCAAAACGAGAGCATCGGAAAACGGCACTTACTGGACGGACCACATCCGTCTCGCGGATTATTACGGTATAATCAGCAACCCGGCTTATTACGAAATCCCCTCCACCATTGTGGAGCATTGTTTCATCAACACCTCCGATTACTTCAATTTTGCCAATACCGACACCAAATTACAAGCCCTGGGCGAAGCCGACGCCAAAGCCATCGTTTCCTATTTTCAGTTGGATGAAACAATCTCCGAAACGACGCTGGCCAATAAAAAGTATGCGGCTCTGGAAGAATTGAACAGACAGTACGATTCCATGGATATTACCAGATACAACGGCGTTTTGTGGAAAAAGATTACGGCCATCTATAAAGACGCCAAAAGCCGCATTGAAAATGCCACCGGAACCGGAAAAATTGATCT
Organism: Clostridia bacterium; assembly: GCA_051866595.1. Taxonomy (GTDB): domain Bacteria; phylum Bacillota; class Dehalobacteriia; order UBA7702; family UBA7702; genus UBA7702. Next base: position 3,424 of record JBJDXI010000048.1, on the reverse strand, counting down.
GACATTGAATCGGGCTGTCAAAACTCTGAAAAATTACCCCATGGTGGGAGAAAACGAAACACAATTCCGTGACGTCATGAAAACCGACTGGTTCTGGCCGGCAGTGAAATACTGCACGGAGCAGAAAATGTTCTTCGGTACATCAGACGACACTTTTTCACCGCAACAGTCCATTACCAGAGGAATGTTTATCACTGTCCTCGGACGCATGGCCGGAGTGGAAGAAAAAACGCCCTGCGAAACCAAGTTCAGCGATGTTTCTCCCAATCAGTATTACGCGTCCCATATCAAGTGGGCCACGGATAAGAACATCGTGGCGGGAACAGCCCAAACGCTTTACAGTCCCGATATTCCCATTCGCAGGGAAGACCTCATGCGGATGCTGCACAACTACTGCATGACCGAAAATATCACCATACCGGAAACAAGCACCAAAACCATCAGTGATTTCCGAGACGGCGGCTCCGTAGACAGCTGGGCCGTTGACGCCATGAATTGGGGTATTCAGCACGGTATTCTTCAGGGAGATAATACCGGTAAACTGAATCCCAGAGACAATGCTACCCGGGCGGAAGTTGCCCAGATCATGATGGCATTCTCCCAAAACACCCGCAGCAATGGATCACAGGAATAAAGATAAAACCATCCCTTTCCTCTTTTCGGGGAAAGGGATTTTTTCGGTATATAATCAGAAGCGGAACGAAAAATCTTTCGTTCCGTTTTTCTTTTAAAATTTTCCGCTTTTTCCGGAAAAGCCACCGATGTCGATGGAAGTGCCATCGGATTTCGGGATCGGTGTACGCACCTGGGTCATATGACTGAAATGATCTTCTCTGACCGTAACTTCCACCTTTTCTCCGGAAATGTATTCCTCCGCGGTATATTTTTTCCGCGCCGTTTTCATTCCCCGTCTCAAAAGCAGACAGATCAAAAGGGCGATACCGCAAGGAACCAAAAGAATGATCAAAACGGAAACGATGACAGAGCCGTCATCGGACCCTTCATACACATCGGCGGAGGTTCCGCTGATCTCCGCCGCGACCATTTCCTCGGATACCTCAAGATAATCGAGGAAACCGCCGTACCAATCATCATTGCCGAAAGAGCTAAGGAAAACGTCGGCCATATAGTCCTTCCCCGCGTCGGTAAAAGTTCCGTTGGCGAAATCACCGTAAGCGATCAGGGCGTAATCCCGTTCCTCCATACTGAGGAGCAGAAGCACGCCGTCATGATCCTCACCGACGCCAAGATCATTTATCTGATAAATCGTTTTTGCCGCTTCATAGACGCTTTCGCTGTTATACGTTTCATAATCCCCAACGATATAACCGTAAACGCCGCAGAAATACTCTTCCGCGATCCGTTCCGCTTCATCATTGAGAGAATACAGCTCTTCCGGACTGGGCCGCCCTGTTTCATCCGTGAAGAAAGCGGTGTCCGCCGATACGGGAGAAACAAAACAGAAGAAAAGCATCAAAGTCAAAAGGAGACAGATTCCTTTTCTTTTCATCTTTTCACCCCCTTACAACAGCACCAGCAGAGCCGTCAGAATCATCAGCGGCAGGGCAATTCCGGCAAAAAGTCCCCAAAACCGCCCTTTGGAAACCGGCAGGTCCCCGATGAGTTTTCCGGTCTGCCCGTTCATGGCGAAAAGAAAATTCTCACCGTTCCACTTCGTCGTCAGCAGCCACACCGGCAGTAACGCGTACTGCACCCGGCCACGGTGAATCTGAACGTTCCGTGAAACCGGCGTACAGCTCATATACCCCGCGGCGGCGTCACGGCGCAGTAATTCCTCGGCAGTATTTTTGGCGCGTTCCCCGGCGCGATGAGAACTTTCCTCCATGGAAACATCATATTTATCCGCAAGATAACCGGGAAGATAGGCCATGGAGAAAGGACGCAGTTCACTGTAATCAAAAGGTTCAATGGAATCCATATAATCATCCGGCATTTTGCTGGAGGCGTCGGCGGGAATCCGCTCAAAAGGCACTTTTCCCCCGCGGCGCACGTGATAATGCTCGGTAATGGTTACCTGTTCATCCCCTTCCCGATGGGTATGAGTGCGGGTGGCGTCAAAAAGAATATCGGCGTCAATCTCGCCGTCAAAAAGCCAGAAAGGAACGTAGATACCCTTTATTTCCTCCAGATGATTCCGGTCGGCAAAAAGCTTTGGGCAGAAAGACTTTACCCTTATAATGCTTTTTCAGCGCTTCCACAGCGGCTTTTTTATCCAGTCGGAAGGGAATGGCCGCATCGGGCTTAAGAACCCCCTGAAACTGTCCCGGTACCACCGACGGATTTCCGCAGTAAGGACAGCTGGTGGCGGCGGTGGTTTCCTCACAGATCAGCTCCGCGCCGCAGGAAGGACATTGATAGACCTTCAGATGGTCCGTTTCCGGGTTCCACTCCTCACCGCTATGCTGAAAATCACCGTTGTTTTCTTGGGTCTTTTCCCCGGATTCCGCGGCCGCCTCCGATGTTGCTGAAACGTAAAGCGCCTCGATTTCTTCGGGGTCAAAGGTACTTTCACAATAATCGCATTTCAGTTTTCCCAGGGCACCATCGTAATGAAGCGGACCGGTACAGGCGGGGCACTGAAAATTCGTAACCTGCTCCGACATAAAAATCCGACCTCCCCCTTAACGAATATCGCCGTCATCAAAGGGATCGCCACATTCCGGGCAGAATTTCGGCGGACGGGTGGGATCTTCCGGCTCCCAGCCACATTTATCGCATTTGTACTGAGGCACACCGGCGGGCTTCTTCGCCCCACATTCCGGGCAGAATTTCCCTTTGTTCACCGCGCCGCAAGCGCAGGTCCAACCTTCGGGCTGTTCTGGTTTTTTCGCGCCGCATTCGGGACAGAATTTGCCGTTCACCACCGCGCCGCAGGCAGGACAGGTCCAACTCCCTTCCGCCGGTTTCGGCTCCGGTTTCTTACTGCCACATTCCGGGCAGAATTTCCCCGTAGCCACGGCACCGCAAGAGCAAGTCCAGCCTTCCGCCGGTGCCGATGAGGCCGTCTGCTGAGGTGCTTGTTGCTGAGGCTGCTGAGGCTGCTGCTGTCCCATCTGATACAGGCTCTGGGCGTTCATGCCGCCGGCATTCCCCGCCATGTTCATGCCCATAAAGGCCATGGCCGCCCCGGCGCCTTCGTTGGACGCCGCGTTCTGCATGGCCTGAGCCTGAGCGCCCACCAGATGCGCCGCCGCCATCTGAGGATTACGGAACGCCGCATTGCGCTGGAGTTCCTTGATCATCTGTTCATCTTCTTCGCTGGCTTTAACGCTGGACACACCGAAGGAAACGATTTCGATCCCCCGGAGATCACGCCATTTGGCCGAAAGCACTTCGTTCAAGGCGTCCGCCAGTTCCATGGTGTGACCCGGCAGGGCGCTGTAACGGATGCCCATATCCGAAA
>JBJDXI010000047.1:0-2903 GCA_051866595.1 Clostridia bacterium | reverse complement strand
GTTGAGCCAGGTGCTCTGAAGAGTGGTAATGAGGCCGTAGAACAGCCAGTACACAGCGAGAGCCGCGGGGAACTGAGGCGTGATGAACAGGAACATCGCCGGCATCATCACCAGCATCATTTTCTGATTGGTATCGTTGAGGTTGGCGGTGCTCATGACCTGCTGGCCCATGGTCACAAGGGCGCAGGCGATGGGCAGAACCCAGCGATACGGCGTGTTGGCCACGGTGAGGGAAAGGTCATGGATCCAGAAGAAGCTGTAAAGGCCGGCGTCAATCATTTCCTGGGCCGGAAGCCAGTTGCGCATCCCGTAGAACAGAATGAAGAGAATGGGCATCTGGATCAGCATGGGCAGACAGCCGGACATGGGGCTGACATTGGCTTCCTTATAGATCTTGGCCATTTCTTCCTGACGTTTCTGGGGATCGTTGGCGTACTTGGTGTTCAATTCCTGCATTTTGGGATTGATGTCCTGCATGGCCTTCATCATTTTCTGCTGTTTCACGTTAAGGGGCGTCGTGGCCGCCTTGACGATGATCGTCAGCAATATGATGGCGAAAACGTAATTATACAGATGAATATAGCTGAGACCCGTGTGGAGGACTTCCAGAATGGCGCCGACCAGTTTGGCGCAGGTGGAATCTTCATCCACGATGTACTTGCCGTTTTCATCCACGGCGGCTTTGGTGCAGCCGGCCAAGGTAAAAGCCAGGCAGATCAGAAGAAGAACGGCGATAATTTTTTTGGAATGTTTGAATTTTCTCATAAAAGTTCCTCTCGGTTTCTTTTCCTTAAGAAAAAAGAAACCCGGCAGTTAATCAACAGGATCGTAGCCGCCCTTGGAAAAAGGATTGCAGCGCAAAATACGCCATACTGCCATTCGCCCGCCTTTGATGGGGCCATATTTGGAAATGGCCTCAATGGCGTATTGGGAACAGGACGGAACAAAGCGGCAACAGGGCGGAAACATCGGTGAGATTACTTTTTGATAAAAACGAATGATCAAAATCAGAACTTTTTTCATCATGACTTCATCTTTCCCGTGAGACGCTCCAATTCTTTTTCCATCTCACGATAAGATACGCGGGAAGCGGAAGGGCGGGCGATGATGATGTAATCCCGGCCGGGGGAAAAGAGCTCCGGCCGCAGCCGGGCGATTTCCTTTAAACGGCGGCGCACCTTGTTGCGGACGACGGCGTTGCCCACTTTTTTGGACACGGTAAAGCCCACGCGGTGAACGGGAAGTCCCGTTTTCCGCCAGCAGAGAACGAGATCCTTCGCCGCGGCGGATTTGCCCTTCTGATAAACTCTGGTAAAATCTCTTCTTTTTTTAACTCTGTTTTTATCACTCAAGGTATTGACCGTAAATCAGACAGTAAGCTGTTTTCTGCCTTTGGCTCTTCTGCGTTTCAGGACTTTTCTGCCGTTGGCGTCGGCCATTCTGGCGCGGAAGCCATGAACCTTTTTATGCTGACGGTTTTTGGGCTGGAATGTTCTTTTCATAATAAAATTTCCTCCTCTATTCAAATAAAAATCATATACTTTCTGATTCCGCAGATTAAACGCTACTGCGGCAGTATACACTATTGCATAGTATGTCTATTATAGCAAAGTAAAGCCACAATTGTCAATAAAGAAACCGCGGTCTTTCCATAAAAAAAGTTATCCGCAATGTTTGCACATTCATTTTGATTTTTTTCTACATTTAATATATACTTTCTGAAAATCAAAAGTTAATCTCATAAAGAACATCACAAATTCCCACATCAATTTCTAAAATCACATTAAGGTGTTTACAGGTCAAAAAAGATCCACTTGAAATCGCTTCCTTCTTTGTGTTAATATGAGTCATGCAGAGAGAGGACATCATAGATGGCACCTCTCCTTTCTTTCCATCAGGGAAACACCGTTCTTCCGCTTTCATATATAAATAAAAAGGAAAGGCGGAACTTCTTATATTTTTGGGAGCAAAATGAAAAACCGACATTGAGCGAGAAGGAGAGTATTATTTTGGCAGACCTTACCCCTTATCTGGAATTATGGAAAAAAACGCTGCTTCATATCAGAGATTACGAACCCGATATGAAGGAAACCAGCTATCAATCGTGGTTCGTTCCTTTGAAAGTGGTGGATTTCAAAAAAGGAAAAATCTATCTCGGCACCGGCACCGGCTTTATCCTCGACTGGATCAACAACAATTATCACGACATGGTAGCGGAACATCTGAACATCGTCTCCGAGGGTGAAGTTACCGATTTTAAAATGGTGCTTTTAGCCCCGGACGGTTCCTATCACCCCGAGGAGGGAGAAACCGGGGAAAAAGAGGATTTTTCACCCACCGTCAAAAACAACGGCATCCGGGTGGATCAGAAGATGGAAGAAATCGACGATCTCTACACCACCTCTTTGAATCCCCGCTACACCTTTGATACCTTCGTGGTGGGAGACAACAACCGTTTCGCCCACGCGGCGTCTTTGGCCGTGGCGGAAATGCCCAACAAAGTATATAACCCCCTCTTCATCCAGGGCGGCGTCGGCCTGGGCAAAACCCACCTGATGCAGGCCATCGGCCACTTCATCAAGGAAAACAACCGCAACGCCAAGGTAGCTTATTTCACCACGGAAAATTTCGTCAACGAGTGGATCTGCGCCATCAAGAACAACACGCCGGAACAGTTCCGCAGCAAATACCGGAAGGTCGATGTCATCCTCATGGACGATATTCAGTTTCTGGCCAACAAGGACAGCTGTCAGGAAGAGTTCTTCCATACCTATAACGCCCTCTTCAACAGCGGCGCTCAGATCATCTTAAGCTCGGACCGGCCCCCTTATCAGATTCCCACTTTGGAGGAACGCCTCGTTTCCCGTTTTATGTGGGGTCTCACCACGGAGATCCAGTCCCCG
>JBJDXI010000046.1:0-2920 GCA_051866595.1 Clostridia bacterium | reverse complement strand
ACGCCGGCATGGAGGGCGCCGAGGGCGCAGGCTTCATTTCCCTGCATTAAACGAATATCAGACATCGGCTTCACCTTCTTTCAGTTCGATAAATTCAATGGCAAAATCCGGGCAGTGGAACAGGCACTGTTTGCAGTAGATGCAGTTTTCGTTCCGGGCCAGAATCGGTTTTCCCAACGCATCGCGGTCGTATACCTCTTTGGGGCATATATCGACGCAGATGCCGCAGCCTTTGCAAAGATGCAGATCAATCTCTTTGTTGTATTTGGCGGCCAAAGTTCTCATCCTTCCTTTCTTTTCGCGGAATATTTATGCGTCTGTTTTTCGGTGGTATTCCAAAAGCCGGACTTTTCCGCGTTTATGTCTCCAAAATTGAAAAAACGGGCGGATACCGCCCGTTTCCGCTGCGTGATCAGTGGTTGTGATGGTCGCAGCCGCATTTGCATTTCATGGCTTCTTCATGTTCGTAGTTGGTCGCGGCCATGCTCAGGGCGCAGAGGATTTCATCCAGGTCGATGCCGTGAGCGTTTACGCCTTCTTCCAGCGTTTCAAAGTGGGCGATGGCACAGCCGAGGCAGCCCATGCCGAAATCTTTGAAAATCTGTACAGTGTTCGGATATTTTTCGACGATTTCGCCGATGCTCATGTCTTTGGTGATCATGTGAACCTCCATTGGTGATCTGTATTTTTATAATATAAATGTAGTTTTCCCTTAGTATAAAACGGTATACGGCTTTTGTAAAGAGGAAATCTTTATCCGGCGTTGTAAAATACTGCTTTTTTCGATCTTTTGCAGGAAAACGGCGGTGATTTGCAGAATGTTTCCATTACTGTGAAAAGGAGCGGTTTTATGAAAAAAGCTGTCAAAACATTGATTTCTTTTCTCTCGGCCAACCGGGAGGAAGCATCGCTGCGCACGGAAAAATACATGAAAAATCTGGAAGAAAAAACGCCTAAAGCCATTTTGCTGGCCTGTCCTCAAAGCGCGCGTTTCCTCACGATGGACCGGGAGTCTCTCTATACGGTGGAAAGCTACGGCAATACCGTTTATTCCAACGAGGCGACACTGGATTACGCCGTGCGCCGTCTGGGAATCCCCCTGCTCTGTATTATGGGCCATGAGGGTTGCAGCGCCGTGGCCGGAAATGCGAAAATCACCGACGCCACCGACGCGGAAAAAGCCTTAAGGGACGTTCTTGCGGAGACGCTGAAAGACGCGCCGGCCCGAGGAGAAAAGCGGAGTCTTTACGCTGTGGACCGTCAGGTCGCCGCGGCCTTGGATCGCTATAACGACGTGGTCAAAAGCGGTAAACTGGCGGTGGTCGGTCTTTACTGTGATAAGCAGGGAAATTTGTTCCTTACCAACTATAACGGCCTCAAGGGGAAGGAAGCGCTGGCTTACAGCTTGCCCGAGGTGGATCCGGCTTTCTTTATGGCGTAATCGAAAAGAAGGGTGACAGCCACGGCGGTAAGGATTCCTTCGATCATGCCGACAAAGACGTCGCTGGGAAAATGGACAAAGAAATACATCCGGGAAAAGCCGATGAGGGCCGCGCAGACCAGCAGTGCGGCGCCGAGTTTCTTGTTCTTCAGAAAGACGGCGGTGGCCGTAGCGAAGGACGAGGATGTATGCCCCGAAGGGAAAGAATATCCGCCGGGAGCGGTGATGAGAAGTTCGATATCGACATAAGTAAAGGGTCTTGGCCTTTGGACGATGGCTTTGATGATTTCATTGTTGAGGATGGCGACAAGAGCCAGGGAAATCAGGGCCGTGATGCCTATAGTACGTGTTTTTTTAAAGAAAAGCAGTAAAATACCGAGGATGATCCAGAGGACGCCGCCGTTGCCCAACGTGGTGAAAAGCTTCATCACCGGGGTCAATGCGTCGCAGACAATGTGATCCTGAATCCAATAAAGAATGGAAAAATCAATTTGGGTCATAAGTGAAGGTATTCTCCTTTGATTGATTTTTTTATTATACCCGTTAAAAATGAAAATCGCAAGATAGAACAGAAAATCAACGGTTCTTTCACGCAGTATTTCCATGATTTCATCATTCTTTGTTTCTTGTCAGTGATGAGGAATCGTTCTATAATAGGAACTGCGGAAAGAAAAAGAATCTGTGATGGACAAGTTACGGAAAGGAATCTCCTATGTGGGAAAAAAGAGAAAAAGATGGTATGATTTATTACACCCTGCCTCATTGGGAGGACGCCGGCGCAAAAGTGGTGATGTCCTGTCGCCCCGGCGGTGAGAGCGGAGCGCCTTTTAACGGCTTGAATCTGGGGCTTCATGTCGAGGATGACCCGGAGCGCGTTGTTGCCAACCGGCGGAAATTTCTCGATGCCGTCGGCGGCCGGGAAGAGGATTTCGTTTCCATCAAGCAGGTTCACGGCAAAAGGATTCTTCACGCCTCAAAGGTCCTCCGAGGTCTCGGCTTCGCTTCTTACAGCGACGCCGTGGACGATACCGACGGGCTCTTTACCGATGAGAAGCATGTTCTGATGGCGACGTTTTACGCCGATTGTCTGCCCGTTGCCGTGTTTCATCCGGAGAAAAAGCTGTTGGGACTGGCTCACGCCGGCTGGAAAGGAACGTATCAGAATATTGCCGGGGAGCTTATGGACGCTATGGGTCAAGGGCGGGATTTTGATCCCGGGGAATACTGGTGCGCTCTGGGCGCGGGGATCGGCCGCTGCTGTTACGAAGTGGACGAGGCCTTTTACCGGCGTTTTCTGGAGCGCTATCCCCAAGCGACCCAATGGTTCTCGGAAAAAGAGAACGGCAAGATTTATTTTGATAATGTCAAAGCCAATCTTTTACTGCTTACAGATCGCGGCGTGAAAGAAGAGCACATTGATGTTCTGGGGCTTTGCACCTCCTGTCACAACGATCTTTTCTTTTCCTATCGGAAAGAACA
>JBJDXI010000045.1:0-15115 GCA_051866595.1 Clostridia bacterium | reverse complement strand
GCGTCGGACCACAACGCGATGACATGGCGTTTTTTCATGCCGGTCCGGTTCCAATCGGAACAGATGGCGAAGCCCAGGGCTTCCAGACCGTCTTCGGGATCGTCGCCGCCGCCTTTGGCCTCGATCTGATGAACGCACTCGCTGAAATCTTCGGCTTCCGCCGGTAATGTAAAGAAACGGGTGGTGAGCATGGCCTCGCTGCCGTCGGCCATGTAGTCGCGAAAAGCCACCACACGAACGCGAAGCGTATCAATGTGCTTTTTATTCTTTTCCATCAGATTCAGAACATCGGCGTAAAGATTCACGGCGTTGTCTTTCACAATATCCAGGATATTATCCATGCTTTCCGTGGCGTCGATACAGAGAACCAAATCCACATTATAGGAAAGCTGAAAAACGGGATTGACGGCTTTCGGCGCGGAAGTTCCCTCTCCGCCCGAAAAAGATTCCGTTGAAGGAGCATTGCCCTTCAACGGATTCCCGCAGTACTGGCAAAAGTTCATGGAATCGGGAAGCGTCTTCCCGCATTTACTGCATATCACAAAGATCCCCTTCTTTCCGACAAAATACAACAATATATGCTTATTTTACTACAATTAAACTCGAATAACAACCGTTTTTTACCAAAAACAATAAATATCCGAGGCTTCCCTTTCTCACGTAAAAACGCCGGAACCTAAGGTTCCGGCGCTCTTTGATTTACTTGGATTATTTGTTGCGGATGGCGGCCTGAGCTGCGGCGAGGCGGGCGATGGGCACGCGGTAAGGCGAGCAGCTGACGAAGTCGAGACCGAGGCGGTGGCAGAGATCGATGGAATCGGGATCGCCGCCGTGTTCACCGCAGATACCGATGAGGAAATCGGGTTTGACGGATCTGGCGCCGTCAATGGCAATTTTCATGAGTTTGCCGATGCCTTTTTCATCCAAGGAGACAAAGGGGCTGATGGGCAGAACTTTCTGTTCCACATAGGAATGGAGGAATTTGCCTTCGGCATCGTCACGGGAGAAACCAAAGGTGGTCTGGGTGAGGTCGTTGGTACCGAAGGAGAAGAATTCCGCTTCGGTAGCCAGTTCATCGGTGGTCAGCGCCGCACGGGGAACTTCCACCATGGTGCCGACGGTGTAGTTGAATTTCACACCCTGTTCTTCCATAACCTGAGCGGCCACATCGTCGATGATGGCCCGGAGGGTATGGAATTCGTTGATATGAACAACGAGGGGAACTTCCACTTCGGGGATGATTTCAAGACCTTCTTTGGTCAGGTCGGCAACGGCTTCAAATACAGCCCGGGACTGCATTTCGTAAATTTCGGGATAGGTAATGCCGAGACGGCAGCCGCGATGACCGAGCATGGGGTTGAATTCGGAGAGAGCCTGAACTTTCTTCATCAGTTCTTCTTTTTCTTTGATCACGGCAGGATCACCGTTGGTGCATTTCAGCGTTGTAATTTCCACGAGGAGATCTTCTTTGTTGGGGAGGAATTCATGGAGCGGGGGATCCAGGAAACGGATGGTTACAGGGAACCCGGCCATGACTTTAAGGATGCCGTAAAAATCGCCTCTCTGCATGGGAAGCAGTTTGGCAAGGGCGGCTTTGCGGCCTTCCACGGTTTCGGCCATGATCATTTCCTGCACGGCGGGGAGACGATCCACTTCCATGAACATATGCTCGGTTCTGGTAAGACCGATGCCGTGGGCGCCGAAATCACGGGCTTTCTGGGCGTCGGCGGGGTTATCGGCGTTGGCGCGGACGTCCAGTTTGCGGACTTCGTCGGCCCAGCCGAGGAATTTTTCAAATTCTTCACCCATGGCCGAGGCGATCATGGGCACTTCACCGGCGAAGATGCGGCCGGTAGCGCCGTCGATGGAAAGGGTATCGTTTTCGGTATAGGTTTCACCGGCGATGACGACTTTCTTTTCTTCGGCGTTAATTTTCAGGGCTTCGGCGCCGCAGACGGCGGGAACACCCATGCCGCGGGCGAGAACCGCCGCGTGGCTGGTCATGCCGCCGTGGCTGGTGAGAATCCCCTGAGCCTGAACCATGCCGTGAATATCTTCCGGGGTAGTTTCGGTACGGATGAGGATCACTTTTTTGCCGGCTTTGCCGAGTTCTTCGGCGGTATCGGCATCGAATACGCACTGACCGCAGACAGCGCCGGGGGAAGCGGGCAGACCGTTGGCGATGGCTTCCAGTTTGGCTTTCGGGTCAATGCTGGGATGGAGGAGCTGGTTGATCTGGAGGGGATCCAGTCTCATCAGCGCTTCTTCTTTATCAATGAGGCCTTCTTCGACCATATCCACGGCCACTTTTACCGCGGCGGCGGCAGTACGTTTGCCGTTACGGGTCTGAAGCATAAAGAGTTTGCCGCGTTCCACGGTGAACTCCATATCCTGCATATCATGGTAATGGTTTTCCAGATTCTTCGCGATGTCAAGGAACTGGGCGTAAACATCGGGCATATCCTGTTCCAGGCTGGCGATGGGCTGGGGAGTACGGATCCCGGCCACAACGTCTTCACCCTGAGCGTTGATGAGGTATTCACCGAAGAGACCTTTTTCTCCGGTGGAGGGGTTGCGGGTAAAGGCAACGCCGGTACCGCAGTCATCGCCCATGTTGCCGAAGACCATGCACTGTACGTTGACGGCGGTGCCGAGGTCATCGGGGATTTTATTGACGTTTCTGTAATAGATGGCGCGGTCGGAATTCCAGGAGCGGAAAACGGCCATCACGGCGAGGATCAGCTGTTTTTCGGGTTCCTGGGGGAATTCATCGCCGGTGCCTTCTTTGTAAATGCCTTTGAAGGTGACAATCAGTTTTTCCAGGGCTTCAGCGGTGAGCTGATGGTCGTACTGTACGCCTTCAGCTTCTTTCAGCGCGGCCAGAGCGTTTTCAAAGAGGGAGGCGTCCACACCCATGGCCACATCGCCGAACATCTGGATGAAACGGCGGTAGCAGTCCATGGCGAAGCGGCGGTTGCCGGTGGCGGCGGCCATACCTTCCACGGTATCGTCATTGAGGCCGAGATTCAAAATCGTGTCCATCATCCCGGGCATAGAAATTTTCGCACCGGAACGGACGGAAACAAGAAGCGGATTTTCTCTGTCGCCCAATTTTTTACCGATTTTTTCTTCCACGACTTTGAGGTTTTTCTTCAACTCTTCTTCAAGGCCGGCGGGAAGCTGCTCGTTCTGAACGTAATATTCATTGCAGGCTTCGGTGGTAATGGTCAAACCGGGAGGTACGGGCAGACCGATGTTGGTCATTTCCGCAAGGTTCGCGCCTTTGCCCCCTAAAAGTTCTCTCATCTCGCTGTTACCTTCGTTAAAAAGGTAAACATACTTCTTACTCATGAAGTGCCTCCTTATAAATCTCTAATATATTCCCGGCCGTTTCTTCGATCGCCTTGTTGGTCACATCCAGCACACGGCAGCCGATACGGCGGTAAATCTTTTTGGCGTAGTCCAATTCTTCCATCAGACGGTTGGGATCGGCGTAATTGGTGCCGCAGGCGGCGGCGCCCATGATCTTCAGCCGTTCGGTACGGATCTCATTCAGGTTCTGGGGACGGATGGTGAGACCGATGATCTTTCGGGGCGGAAGCTCAAAAATGATCTTCGGCACCGGTACCTCCGGCACCAGCGGTAGATTGGCTACTTTTAAGTTTTTATTGGCAAGATACATGGAAACCGGCGTTTTCGAGGTACGGGATACGCCGAGAATGATCAGATCCGCCTCTTTGAAGCCGCTGGGATCCTTGCCGTCGTCGTACTGGACGGCGAACTCCACGGCGGCCACCCGGTGAAAATAGGTTTCATCGAGCTTCCGAAGGTTCCCCGCTTCGTTCAGGGAAGTGAGGTTAAAGTGGGACGATACCGCCTCTACCCCGGGAGAGAGCACATCCACGGCATTGACGCCGTTTTTCAGCACTTCGACACCCATCCGCGTTTTCAGCGCCGGCGTCGCCAGGGTATAAAAGATCACGGCGTTGTCCGACGCGGCCTCACGCACGATCTGACAGATTTTTTCCTCGTTATCCACACGGTGAAAGCGTTTGAGTTTCAGCAATTCCCGGTCGAACTGGGAGAGGACGGCTTTGACCACCACTTCCGCCGTTTCACCGATGGAATCGGAAACCACGTAAATAAAATATGGGTCCATGATCTCACCTGTTGAATTAAATTTCTAAAAAATCCGATACATATTTATTGTATACCATAATAAAACGGTGTCAAGAGATTTCTTTATAAATCACCGTGATTTTTTGTCGTTTCTTAAGAAAACGAGGGAAAAGATCTGCGAAAGTACTCTTAAATTGACACGGGTTTTCTTCAATGATATAATATTCATACTTTCAACTTTAAGGAGAATAACTTTGCGTTTTTCCCGACGGATCACAACATTCGTTTTTACGATTATCATCTGCGCCTGCGTTTTTTGCGGATTCAATGTTGCCACGGATCCCTTTGGCGTTTTCGGCGATCCCCTTTTTCATTGGTATGATTACAACATGACCCAAAATCCCCGCACGGCAAAAATCGCTTACCTTGAGGATCACCATGAGGAATTTGACGCATTCATCATCGGCTGTTCCAAGACAGGCGGGTTCCCCATGGATCAACTCAATGAACTATACGACGCCAATTTTTACAGTATGCACATGTACGGCGAGGATATGTACGATATCCGCGCCACCGCGGAATATATCCTTAAAAACTACGAAGCAAAGCATATCGTCATCAACCTCGGTATCGAAGAAGCGGTGGCATACAACACCGAAACCGATAAATTAAAGGACAGCCTTCACTGCAGGGTCGACGGTTCCAATCCCTTGATCTTTTACAGCAAATATCTCTTCGCAAACCCTTCCTACGGCTACCGGAAAATCGTAAGCTACTTTAACGATTCCTATGTGCAAAACGACGGCGATTTGTTCCGCGCCGAAAACGGCACATACGATAACAGGCGCCGCGACACAGAACATATCAGCGATACCGCCAGTTATCTCAGCGCCAACAGCGAGGCCTTTACGGATCTGTCCTATATAGAGCCGCAATCTCTTGACGCGGCGGAACAGTGCATTACCGATATTGCGGCAATCAAAGAGCTTTGCGAAAAGAAAGGCGCCACTTTTACATTGATTTTCGACCCTGTTTCCGACGAGGAATTAAGCACCTACAATCAAGAGGAACTGCGGCAATATTGGATCGACATCGCGCGGTCACCGATTATTGGAATTTCAGCGGTCATTCGCTGATCTCCTCCGACCGCCGGTATTTTTACGATAACTACCACTTCCGGACTTCCGTAGGATCATTGGTTCTCGATGAAATCGCCGGCAACAAGGATTCTCCCCTGCCCGAAACTTTCGGTCATTACATCACCGCGGAAAACGCCGAGGAAACAGTGGCGGAACTTTTTGAGACGAAGGAATTCGATCAAAGCAGCTATACTTCGACTGTTCCCATTTTAACCTATCACTCCATCAGCGAAAATATCAATGACGTCACCGTCTCACCCCAACGTTTTGAGGAGCAGATCATCGCATTAAAGAAAGCGGGCTACAAAACGGTGACCTTTGAAGACCTCGTTGCCTTTGTAGAAAAAGGAACTCCTTTGCCGAAAAAACCCATCGTCATCACCTTTGACGATGGATACAGCAATAATTACACCATCGCTTATCCCATTTTGCAGAAACACGACATGAAAGCAACCATTGCCGTCATCGGAAAATCCGTAGGGAAAGACACTTACGGCGATACCGACATTCAGATCCTTCCCCACTTCAGCTATGAAGAAGCCAAAGAAATGTCCGACAGCGGCACCATTGCCATCGCTACCCACGGTTTTAATGTTCATCAATGGCAAGATTACGAAAAAGGCGAATGCCGCTCCAGCGCTACAACGCGGTTCAGCAATGAAAGTGAAGAAGAATACATCAAATTCTTCTGTAACGACTATATCACCGCCACAGAGCAAATCAAAACCACCACAGGCAAAGAAGCGCTCTCCTACACCTATCCCAACGGAGATTACAACGAATTAACAGAGATCCTGCTCATGGAAATGGGGAATAAGGTGTCCCTGAGCGGCATCACCGCTCCAAACGAAGTCATCATCGGCCTACCCCAAAGCTTAAGAGCAATGTACCGATACTCCGTCAGCAACGAATTTACGGCATCCGATTTAATTGCATTATTGGAACAGGAAAAAGAGTCATATCAATGAAGAAAAGAATCCCGTATCGAAACGCTTTTTTGTTTTATTGTCAATAAAACAAGCCCGATTTTGAATTATATTCAAAATCGGGCTATTCTTTTATCATCGCTTTACAATATCAACGTTCCGACACAAATCGGCATCGTTAAAAAATTCATAATACGACTTGAACGTAGACTTCCCGCCGGCAAAGATTCGCTTTCAGAAATTTTGCCAAGGATCCGCCATATCTGAACACCGCTTTATTTTGCCATAACGATGGCGGTGAAATCGGCGGCTTTGAGCATTTCATCAGCGATGGATTTCAAAAGGCCGAGACGGCTGGCTTTCAGCGCTTCATCGTCACACATCACCATAATATCGGTAAGGAAAGCGTCGATGGGGGCCCGGAGGGCGGCGATGGCGTTGAAGGCGCCTTCAAAGTCATCGGCGGCCAGAGCCGAAGCGGCTTTGTCCTTGAATTCCTTATAAGCGGCGACGAGATCCCTTTCCGCGGCTTCCGTGAACAGGGCTTCGTTGAAGTCGGCGCTTTCGGCGTTTTTCGCCAGGTTGTTCACACGTGTGAAACCGGCCATCAGCGGTTCAAAGTTTTCGTTTTTACGGAAATCTTCCAAAGCTTCGCCCTTCTTGCGGATGAGGCAGAAATCATCGGGAGTTTCGCTCATCACGGCATTGGCGGTATCGTAAGCGAGACCGGCTTCGCTCAGCACGTTGTTGAGGCGCTGGGCCATAAAGCTGTAAACCCGGGCTTTGGTTTCTTCCTTGGTCCGTTTCGTTTCGTAGCGGGAAGCGATCTGATCATAAGCGACATCCATAAGTTCGCCGAAGTTCAGTTCCAGATCGCCGTTTAAGATGATCTGGGTGATGCCCATGGCCTGACGGCGGAGGGCATAGGGATCCTGGGAGCCGGTGGGTTCCAGATCCATGGAAAAGAAACCGACGACGCTGTCGATTTTATCGGCGATGGAAACGATCATGCCCAGTTTGCTTTCGGGAAGGTCATCCCCGGCGAAACGGGGCATATAACTTTCGCGGATGCTCTGACCCACTTCTTTATCCTCACCCTGGGCCACGCTGTAATATTCGCCCATGATCCCCTGAAGTTCCGGGAATTCATAGACCATGTTGGAAACGAGGTCGGCTTTGGCGAGGTAAGCGCCGCGTTTGGCTTTTTCCACATCGGCGCCGAGTTTCCCGGCGAGGTAACCGGCGAGATCCACCATACGTTCCACTTTTTCAAAGAGGGTACCCATGGTGATATGGAAAACGATGGGTTTCAGACGTTCCACATTGGAGCCGAGGTCGATTTTGAGGTCTTCGTCATAGAAAAACTCGGCATCAGCCAGACGGGCCCGGAGGACTTTTTCATTCCCGGCGGTAACGATTTCGATGTTCCGGGGCAGACCGTTGCGGACGGTGACGAAATGAGGCAGAAGATCCCCGGCTTCGTTCATCACGGGGAAGTAACGCTGATGTTCTTTCATCGGCGTAATCACGGCTTCTTTGGGAATCCGCAGATATTTTTCTTCAAAGGAGCCCATCAGCGCCGTGGGATATTCCAGCAGGAAGACAACTTCATCCAGTAATTCTTCATCCTTTTCCACAACAACGTTGTTTTCTTTTTCAATGGCGGCGATCTGTTCCTTGATCACGGCCCGGCGTTCTTCGGGATCCACCATGACATAGTTGTCACGGAGCTGATCGATATAGGTTTCGGGACTTTCGATAACGACATCGCCGCTGCCATAGAAACGGTGGCTGCGGGTAACATTGCCGCTCTTGACGTCGACAATCTGCACGGGAACGATTTCCGTGCCCAGCAGAGCCACGATCCAATGAATGGGACGGATGAAGCGAAGTTCATGATCACTCCAGCGCATAGGTTTGGGGAATTTCAGGCTCAAAACCGTATTGACCAGCAATTCCGGCAGAACGGACATGGCGTCTTCGCCCTTTTCTTCCTTGGTAGCGAAAACGTATTCGCCACCCTTCATCTCTTTGACGGTGATGTCCTGTTCCGTAAGACCTTTGGAACGAAGGAAGCCCTGGAGCGCTTTGGTGGGGTTGCCGTCGGCGTCAAAGGCCGCTTTTTTTGCGGGGCCTTTCAGCTCTTCTTTCAGATCGGCCTGACGTTCGGCAAGACCGTCCACAAAGAGAGTCAGACGGCGGGGTGTGCCCATGCCGCGGACGTCCTCAAAATCGAGACGGGCTTCGGTCAATGCTTTTTTCGCGGTTTTCACCAGATCGGCGATACTGCCGGCCATAAAACGGGCGGGGATTTCTTCCACCCCGATTTCAAACAGTAAGTTCTTTGCCATGTTATTTGCCCCCTTTCAGCGGAGAAAGACCCATTTCACTGCGTTTGGCTTCGTCTTTGATCAGCGGATAACCCAGTTCTTCCCTCTGGGCGCAGTAAGCTTCCGAGGCCATTTTGGCCAGATTGCGGACGCGGGAGATGTAGTTCTGGCGTTCCGCAACGGAGATGGCGTTTCTGGCGTCCAGCAGGTTAAAGGTGTGAGAGCATTTCAGAATATAGTCATAACCCGGCAGAACGAGGCCTTTTCCCAGAATACGGATGGCTTCTTTTTCGTACATATTATAAAGCTGGAAAAGCATATCGGTGTCGGCTTCTTCAAAGTTATAATGGCTGTGTTCCACTTCTCCCTGATGATGGACATCGCCGTAGGTGATGCCGTCGACCCATTCAATATCGTAAACGCTGTCCACCTTCTGAATGAACATGGCCAGACGTTCCAGACCATAGGTGATTTCACCGGAAACGGGTTTGCAGTCGATGCCGCCGAACTGCTGGAAGTAGGTAAACTGAGTGACTTCCATGCCGTCGAGCCAGACTTCCCAGCCGAGGCCCCAGGCGCCGAGGTTGGCGCTTTCCCAGTTATCTTCCACGAGGCGGATGTCGTGTTCATCGGGGTCGATGCCGATGGCCCGGAGGCTGTCCATGTAGAGTTCCACAATATCCTCGGGAGACGGTTTTAAGATAACCTGATACTGATAGTAGTGCTGGAGACGGTTGGGGTTTTCACCGTAGCGGCCGTCGGTGGGACGACGGGAAGGTTCCACATAAGCAACTTTCCAGGGTTCCGGTCCCAGAGCCCGGAGGGCCGTGGCGGGATTCATTGTACCCGCGCCTTTTTCCATATCGTAGGGCTGCTGAATGATGCATCCCTGTTTCCCCCAGAATTCGTTGAGGGTCAGAATGAGATCTTGAAAGTTCATTTTTTCACTCCTTCTTATATCTGAAAATTGAAAAGATAAACAAAAAAACAGACTTCCCGTTCAAAGGGACGGCAAAAAACCGCGGTTCCACCCTTTTTGACAGAAAAGTCCTCTTTTGCGCCGGATAACGGTCGGCCGCCGATGGGGATTGGCCATCACTCCGAGGTGCCTCCGCTTCCTTTGCCGCCTTTCACCGACACGGCTCGCTGAGATGGAAACGACTTGTCCTCATCATCGTGTTCTTATGGAATTAATATATAATGTAACAAATTGTGACCGTAAAGTCAAGTCAAACCTGCTTTAAAATTTCCAGAGATTTCACTTTTTTTTCGAGGCTGTTTTCGATCATCTGCTTCGTCAGCTCGCCGAGGACACGGGAAGTGGTTTCATCCACTTTCAATCGATCCAGCAGAGACAGTTCGGTGCGGCTTAAATATTTCAGGGCGAAGTGGGCCTTGGGCGTCACTTCGGTGCCGTTGCCGCAGCGGGGGCAGATCAGACCGTGAAAGCGGCGGTTGAGATAGCCGCCGTTCAGTTCGCTGTTACAGAGGGCACAGCGGGTGAGATCCGGAGCGAAACCGGAAAGGCTCAGCAACCGCAGCTCGTAATAACGGGCCAGAAGCTTCGGATCGGAGACCGAAAGCTGCTGAAGCACCGAGAACAGCAGATCGAAAAGTTCCTCATCGGCAACGCCTTCGGGCACGAAATCATTGAACAGCTCCAGAAAATAAGACATATAGAAATAGCGATCAGCTTTTTCCCGGTTGGCGGGAAAGGTCTCCGTAGCCAGTGCCGAAGAGACCGTATCCAATCCGCGGCCTCTCACCAGCTGGAGCGTACAGCAGTTGCCCAGCTGGAGATGACCTTTTAATTTGCTTTTCGGTTTGCGCACGCCCCGGGCCACCGCGGAAAATTTTCCCTGTTCCCTGCCGTAAAAGGTAAAGATGCGGTTTCCCTCGCCATAGCTCGCGCCGCGCAGAATAATGGCGTCCGCCGTGTAATATTTATCCATCGTCTTTTAAACCAAGCCCATCAGCATCGGCATGAAGATCGAAGCGAGAATCGCGTAGATCAGCAGACCGATAATATCAATGCTGGTGCTGATAAAGGGCGCCGAGGCCACCGCCGGGTCGATGCCGATGCGCTTTAACGCCAGGGGAACGAAAGTCCCCACAAAGGCTGATAAGAACATATTGCAGAGCAGCGTGATAGCCACCAGAATACTGAGAGCCAGACTCCTCAGCCAGATATACGAAACGAGACAGAGCACCACGGCACAGCCGGCGCCGACAATAAAGCCGACCATGGACTCTCTTAAAACATTCATAAAGATCTTGGAGGCGTCGACCTGCCCCGTGGAGATCCCACGGACGGTAACGGTGGAGCTTTGGGTGCCCACATTGCCGCCGAGACCCATCAGCAGCGGAATAAAGTAAGCCAGCGCCACCACGGCGGCGAGGTCTTCTTCGATATTATCCATAATCATCCCCGAGACAAAGCCGCCGAACAGCGTCAGCAGGAGCCAGGGGAAGCGGGCTTTCACCGCCTTGACAATCTTCTGGAAGAAGCTGTCGTCCTCATCCAGTTCGTCTTCGTGGGAACCGGCCATACGCAGAACGTCTTCGGTAGCTTCTTCTTCGATAACATCGAGGATATCGTCGACGGTGATAATCCCCACCAGATGCATTTCCTCATCGGTGACGGGAACCGCCATGATGTCGTAACGGGAGACAAGAGAAGCGACTTCTTCCTGGTCGGTATAGTCGGTGACGGATTTCACCCGGGTGTGCATGATGTGACCGATGGTCCAGTTGGGCGGCGTCACGATGAGATCCCTCAGGGACATAACACCCACCAGCACATCGTCGTCGTCCACCACATAGACATAGTAGACCGTTTCCGCCGAAGGGGCCTTTTCCCGCAGGATATTGATGGCCTCTTCCGCCGTGACATTTTCATTTAACGCCACAAACTCGGTGGTCATAATGGAACCGGCGGTATCTTCCGGATAAACGAGCAGCTCACGAACGTCCTGAGCGTCGTCTTCTTCCATCATTTCCAGCAGTTCCTTCTGTTCCGTCGGTTCCAGTTCGCCTAAAATATCGGCGACATCGTCGAGATACATGGAATCGAGAACGGCGGAACCTTTTGTTTCACCGAGAGCGTGAATAATTTCCGGGGTCAGATCGGGGTCCAGATAGCTGAGGACCTCCCCGGTAACATCGGCGGGAAGGAACTTGAGAATATTGATAATCTCTTCGGATTCCAGATCCGAGAGCAATTCCCCGATATCCACCGGCGCCGAAGGAGCCAGGATCGCCGCAATGGCGGGATAATCCCGGCTTTCCAGGAACGGTGTGATCCGTTCCATTTTTTCCTTGATATCCATATTCATTTCCTTCTTTCCGGAGGAAACGAACTGGAAAAGCACAGACGTTTCCCCCTGTTACACTATAAGTTCAATTTTACTGCACCATCGAGGGACACCGTCCATGACTTCACATCCTTTTTGTTGGATTTTTATATGATTCCGAAAAGGAACAACCTTCCCGGAAAACAAACAGAATCAAACCGGCGCTATTCGCCGGGGAGGATCAGTCCTCCAGCATTTTTTTATCAAAACCAAAGTTGCGCAGGTAAATATCTTTATTGCGCCAATCTTTTTTCACTTTGACCCAAAGCTCCAGATAAAACTTGGAACCTAACGTGCGTTCCATTTCCATCCGGGCCAGACGGCCGATGCGTTTGAGCATTTCACCTTTCTTACCGATAAGAATCCCCTTCTGGGATTCCCGCTCCGTATAAATCACGGCGTTGGCATAAACTGTGCCGTCAGGGCGTTCTTTGACTTCCAGCATTTCCACAGCGACGGAATGAGGAATTTCATCGCTCGTACATTCCAGCACCTTTTCCCGGACGATCTCCGCCATAATAGCCCGTTCGGGCTGATCCGTCACCATATCCTCCGGATAGTAGCAGGGGCCTTCGGGCAGGTAGGAGATGACCGTTTCCAGCAGATGATCCACATTATCGGATTTCAAAGCCGATACCGGCACGATCTCCGCGAAGGAGAACCGCTCGCTGTATGCCCGGATCAGTTCAAAGAGCGCGTCCTTTTCCATGAGGTCGATCTTATTGAGGAGGAGGAAAACCGGCGTTTCCGAAGGCAGGGAGCGAATGATAAACTCTTCGCCTTTGCCGTAGGGCTGAGAGGCGTCAACGATATAAAAGATCACATCCACGCCGCTGACAGCGCTTTTGGCGGCCTCATTCATAAACTCACCGAGCTTATGCTTGGGTTTATGAATCCCCGGCGTGTCAATGAAAATCAGCTGCGCCTCATCGGTGGTATAAAAACCGCGAATCTTGTTCTGGGTCGTCTGAGGTTTATCGGAAACAATGGCGATCTTCTGTTCTAAAATCGTATTCATCAG
This sequence comes from Clostridia bacterium, assembly GCA_051866595.1. Classification (GTDB taxonomy): domain Bacteria; phylum Bacillota; class Dehalobacteriia; order UBA7702; family UBA7702; genus UBA7702. Next base: position 2,227 of record JBJDXI010000045.1, on the reverse strand, counting down.
CGTACTTTTCCCCGCGTTGGGGCGGCCGATGATGGTAATAAAACCGGAACGAAATGCGGCCATATCAAGCGTCTCCCTCTTCATTTTCCGAAGATACCGTATAAACCGCTTTCTGTTCGGGAGAAGCAATCTGAATGATGGTCTTGCCGGGAATCAGCTTCATTTCCTCGCCGGTGGAAGCGTCGGTAAAGACAAAGCCCGTTCCTTCCGAAAGCGTCCAGTTGATTTTCGTCACACCGCCGTAAATAAAGAGGTGGCCTTCACCGGATTCAATATCCATATCCAAATGACCGACATCATCCATCACGGAATATGGAATGTACAGTACCGCCACGTTATCGGCGGCCACCTGAGTATCGTCAATGGCGTCCATATGGGGTTCGCCGCCGGAATAGCGCAGATAACGTTCGGATTCCTCATCCCAGCGATAAGAAACTTCTTTATAGCGATAAGGCACGGAAAATTCCTTGACACTGCCGGAAGCGAGAGCCGCCATATCATCTTCGGTCATAAAGTTAAAGGATGGACAGTCCGTTACCGGAATTTTGTTATAATCTCTTTCGGCGGCTTTTTCGCTGAGCCGGTCGTAAGAAGTATACAGATTATGAGGCGCTTTCCGGTCATCGGAACGCCAGAACGTGGAAGTACAGCTCATTTCGTCAATATCTTTCACCGCGCCGCTCCGGGCAATTTCATCGGCCATCGCACTGCCGCCGCAGTGACACATCACTCCGTCGTAAGCCGTGATAATGTCATAAAAATAGTGGCGGGCCGAACGGATGGGACCGATGGTATCGGGAGTACTATGATAGAAAAAGGCCATAAAACGGGTGATTCCCCCTTCCACCGGAAGCTCAATGAGGAAATCGGCCTGACCAATACCGCTTTGAGGTTCCGAATCGGCACCGTTATCAATGGAAGTAATCAGAATATAATCACCGAAACCTTCCTCCGCGTCAACGGTCTGTCCGTCCAGCGGGCAAACCACACCGTCACCGCCGGCGATTGAAGAAGAGCCGCCACCGGCATCACCGCCGCCGCAGGCGGAAAAAGACACCACACAAAGAAGGGACAGCATCAGAAGCAACAAAATTTTACCTGTTTTTTTCATCGTTTTATCCTCCTGTCAGAAAAATACGGAAATAAGATAGGGGGTAAAAATCACAATACCCACCAGTATGGCGACACAGCAGAGAAGCAGAACCGCGCCGGCGGCAATATCTTTAACCACTTTCGCCAAAGGATGGTAATCCTCGGTATAAAGATCCACCAGATTTTCCAAAGCGGTGTTCACCATTTCGGCGATGAGCACCAGACCGATAAGAAGCAGTAAAACCGCCAGTTCCACCCGGGAGATGCCGAGGACGATCCCAAGAACAAAGGCGAGAACGCCCATAACCAGATGAATCCGAAAATTGCGTTCTTCCCGGACGCAGTGTTTCAGTCCCTGGCAGGCATAACCGAAACTTTCCCGGAAATTTGAGGCTTTTCTCACCGCGTCACCCCCAGAGCCGAAAGGTATGTTTCCGCGGTGGTTTCCATTTCCAGACGTTCCTCTTCCTCCATATGGTCATAACCCAAGAGATGCAAAAAGCCATGGAGCGCCAGAAAACAGATTTCCCGCTCAAAGCTATGGCCGTATTCCTCGGCCTGAGAAGCGCAGTGCTCCAGAGAAATCAGAATATCGCCGAGAGAGGGGCGATCCAGTCCCGGCAGAAGAACGCCACTGTGATTCCGCCATTCCTCCCGACCGTCGGTCATGGGAAAGGAGAGGACATCGGTGGCCCGGTCCAGCTGACGGAAGCGCCGGTTGAACCGACGGATCCCCGGATCGTCGGTAAAGCCGACGGTAACGGTATAAACCCCGGGAACCTTTTCCTGTTCCGCGGCGTAACGCAGAACCAAGGCTATTTTTTTCATCGTCTCTTCGGAAAGGGAAAAATCCGGCAAGCCGGTACGCATTTCAATTTTCATAAAGTTCCATCCTTCGCAGGTTCTTTTTCTTCGCCGCCTTCGGCCGTTTCGGGAATTTCCACCTTGATCCCGGATTTTTTGGCCAGGGCCTTAAGATCGGGATATTTGATCCGGTGGTGTTTCATGCCATCATAAACGGAGACAAAGGCGTCCTGAATCACGGCGAGATCCCGGAAAGTCAGATCACATTTGGCGAACTGGCCGCTGTTGAGACGTTCCTCGATCAGGCTGTGAATCTTGGCCGCCGTTTCCC
>JBJDXI010000044.1:0-15305 GCA_051866595.1 Clostridia bacterium | reverse complement strand
CATCAGGGCAGAGCCGAAAGCATCATCGAGGAGTGCATGATCGCCGCCAACGAAACGGTGGCCTCAGCCTTTTACCATCGGGATATTCCCTTTATTTACCGTGTTCACGACTGCCCCAACGACGAAAAAATGCTGGAGCTGGCGGAAATCATCGCGCCTTTCGGCTATACATTAAGCCACCGCATGGACGATGTGCGCCCCTATCATTTTCAGAAACTGTTGGAAAAAATCGCCGACCGACCGGAAAAATCCCTGTTGGAGCTGATGATCCTTCGCACCATGAGCCACGCCTTTTACGATACTGAAAACCGCGGCCATTTCGGTCTGGCCTCGGATTGTTATACTCACTTTACCTCGCCCATCCGCCGTTATCCCGATCTCTGCATCCATCGGGTCATTAAAGATACATTGCGTATGACCGATCCCGATGGCTCCCGGCAGGGGCGTCTGATGCGGCGGCTGGAGGACGCCGCTCTCCAGAGCAGTGTCCGGGAGCGCACGGCGGAAGAAGCCGAGCGCGAAGCTGTGGACATCAAAAAAGCCCGCTATATGGCGGCTCACATCGATGAGGAATTTTCCGGCGTGATCTCCGGCGTGACGTCCTACGGCTTCTATGTGGAGCTGGAAAACACCGTGGACGGTCTCGTCCATGTCTCGTCTTTGGACGACGATTACTATGAATATCACCCCAACACCAAAACGCTGATGGGACGGAAACGGAGGATCTGCTTCCGCCTGGGCGATCCCGTGGTGATTCGGGTGACGCGCGTCAATATTGACGAGCATCTGATCGATTTTGAGTTTATAGATTTCAGAGAGGAGGCGTGAGCCATGGCCAAAGAAAAAAACGGAACGAAAACGGCGGCTACCAACCGCCGCGCCCATCACGAGTATTTTATTCTGGAAACGATGGAAGCCGGCATCGCCCTCACCGGCACCGAGGTGAAATCGCTGCGCCAGGCCAAAGCCAACATCAACGACGCCTACGCCCGTGTGGATAACGGCGAATGCATCCTTTACGATATGCATATCAGCCCCTATGATTTCGGCAATCGTTTCAATCCCGATCCCCGCCGCCCGCGGAAGCTGCTTCTGCACAAAAAGGAAATTCTGAAACTCCATGGCGAAATGAAAGAAAAAGGCCTGACGCTGATCCCGCTGAAAGTCTACTTTACCAGGGGTATGGCCAAGGTGGAGCTGGGGCTTGCCAAAGGGAAAAAGCTCTACGACAAGCGGGACGACATCGCCAAAAAAGAAGCCAACCGCAAGATTGACCGGGCCATGAAGGAGTTTTATAAATAAGGATGAAACGGTATAAAATCCACGAAGTGGCTGAACAGCTGGGGATCAGTACCTCGGCCATCCGCTACTACGAAAAGATGGGGCTCATCGCTCCGGTAAAGGACCCGGAGAACGGCTACCGTACCTTTGACCAGTACGATATTTACCGCCTGTGGAACATCATCTACTACCGGGAATTCGGCCTGAGCCTGGAGGACATCTGCCGTCTGCGGGATTCCAACACTTGGGAATCGGTGGACGCTCTGGTGAAAAACCACAAGGCTGAGACCATGCGCCGGATTGAGAAGGAAAAGCGCCAGCTGGGCGCCTGGAATTACTATGAACGCCTGCTCTTTAAGGCCAACCGCGCGGGACAGCCGCCGATGCTGCTGGATACCGGCGACATTCACATTTTCCGCCGGGAGACCTTTTACGATAAGACGAAAACGCTGTTTTCCTTTATCAACCTGCTGTATTGCTTCCCTTTTTCCGCCGATGAGAACAGCGATAACTTCGATTACTGTATGCTCTACGACGACGATATTCGCTACATTATGGACGCGGACAAAAGCTCCGAGGAATACTGCATTCCCTCTTTTCAGGCTTATACCATGACGGCTTCCTTCCCCGGAGCTCTGGATGAAAAGAGAGCCCTGACCATGGCGCTGGAAAAAGCAGAGGAAATGGGGTTCGCGGTGAGCCCGCCCTATTATGTGATTTATCTGCTGGCCATCGGTGATTGGGAACACCCGGTACGCTATTACGAGGTTCTGCTTTCCCCTGCCGATGAATATTGAAAAAAGAGAATCCCCGGATTTCTTTTGGGAAAAGGATGGATTCTCTTTTTTTTGTGAAAGAAATCCGGGAAAACGTGAAAAGACCGTTAAAATTGTTAAAAACAGAATAAATTATCGGAGCAGGGCTTATTTTTTTACAAATGCCCCTTGACTTTAAACCAACTTTAAGGTTTATAATAAAACCATAACGAATGCACCAATGAATCCTTGCTTTGATTCACGATCCGGCGAAAGCCGGATCGCTTTCGTTTCCGGCTTTTTTTATAGAGAAAGAAATCTTTCATAAAGAAAACAGCGTCTGTCCGATGCTGTTTTTTCGTATCCGTATTTGAATCGGTTGTGGTTGTTCGGATATTCGGTTTTTTTATGAAAAGTAGAAATTTATTTGTCCTTTCCCGTGAAAAGGGTGTATAATAGAAGCAATTAAGGAAGAAAAGAGATGGATTTTTTATGAGTACCACTGTTGCTTGGATCCTGCTGTTTGTCGCCGCCTGTTTTGAAGTGGCCTGGGCCGGCACCATGAAGCTGACCGAAGGTTTTACGAAGCTGGTGCCTTCGGTGATCAACCTGCTCTGCATGGCGGGAAGCGTTTTTCTGATTGAAACTGCCGCCAAAGTGCTGCCTGTGGGTACGGCTTACGCCGTGTGGACGGGCATCGGCGCCGTCGGCGCCGTGATTCTCGGGATCGTGATCTATCACGAGCCCATCAGCGCTTTGCGGATTCTGTTCCTGTTTCTGATTATTGCAGGGATTGTCGGCCTGAACGTTACCGGCAGCTGAGGAGTCTGAGCGATGGCTTTGATCTGTTTTGATTTTGACGGTACCCTCGGCGATACTTTAGGTCTGGAAGAAAAATATTATCTTCCCGCCTGTAAAAAGCTGGGAATTACGCTGTTTCCCACGATGGATGCGCTGAAAGAGGCCTGTCGCGTCAATTATTACGAATACTGCCGGGAACACGGGCTATCGGAAGAATTGATCCGCCGTCTTGGGGATGAATATCGTGTGGCGATGGAGCAAAGCGGAGAAAAAGCTTCACTGTTTCCCGGCGCGGCGGAAATGCTCAAAGAGATGATTTCCCGCCATACCGTCTACGTGGTATCGTTGAACAATGAACGTTTTATGAAGGAACGCTTTGAAGAAGCGGGGGTTGCCGGCTTTGAGGGGATCATCGGCAGTGAGACCTCTACCGATAAAGTTTCCACCCTTCGGAAACTCCGGGCAGCCTATCCCGATGAGGATTTCTATTTTATCAGTGACAGCGTCGGTGATATGGGAGAGGCCGTGGAGGCCGGAGTTCCCCATATCCTCGCGGTTTCTTACGGCTGGGGATTGAAAGAGGATCTGAAGAACAGCGGCGCCCATGTCGTTTTTGACAGTGTGGAGGAACTCAGCGCTTTCCTTCAGAGGATTTCCTGAGAAAAAGAGGATGTATCATGCGTTATTCGGTGATGGCCCGCTGTCTGGGGGCCCGGGATGATATTGAAAACTATTTTTCCTTTCTGGATCTCATGAGGGAGGCCGGGATTTTCGGTGTGAATCTGAGCTTTTCGGAAATACAGGGTCTCCTCAACGATGATTTTGATCTTGACGGTTTCGCGGAGCGGTTTCTCTCTTCCGGCATGACCGCCCGTTTTGCCCATGGGCCGATGTTTTTTCCTTTTGACTTTGGAAAAACCGACGGGAAGGAATGGGCAGAACCCATGAAAATCGGTCTGGCGTTGGCGGCGAAATGCGGCGTGACGGATTATGTGATTCATCCGGGAACGGTAGTGGATGATAACCGCCGCTATCTGCGGTCGGCTTCTCTGGAGAGAAACCGGGCGTATCTCCGGCCCTATGTGGAGCTGGGGGCGAAGCTCGGTGTGAGAATCGCGTTGGAAAACGGCGTCTGCCAGCCCTGGGATGAAAATCCACCGGTCTTTCGGGACGTTTCTCCCGATTTTGATGAGCTTATCGCGTTGACCGACGGCTTTAACGAAGAGTACGGAAAAGAGGTCTGTGGCATCTGCTTTGATTTCGGCCATGCCCATCTGGCGCATTGCGATATTCCGGAAATGATTCGCCGGGTCGGACGCCTTCTTCGGGTAACCCATATTCACGATAACGATGGAAAAGGGGATCAGCACCGTCCCATCGGTGAGGGTACCGTCGATTGGAAAGGCGCCGCCGAAGCGTTCAAGGACATCGGTTACGATGAGGAATTGTCGCTGGAACTTTATTACGACGGGATCTCCGCTTTTCAGCGGAATCCGGTATCCTATTTGAAAAAAGTATATCAGTCGTTGAAGGAACTCGGCTGAGGGGGGAGGAAACACAATGGCGGTCATTGGAAAATTTGTGTTGTACATGATTATGGCTTGCTGCGCTGTGGGCGCTGTGGCGGCGGTGGTGAAGCCCGACAGCGGCCTGGGCCGCTCTTTTCACGAGGGCATCGGCGTGATGGCGTCGCTGTTTATTCCCATTGTGGGGCTGATGATTTCCGTACCTTATCTGGTGGTGGGGGTGGATCGTATTTTCGGCGGTCTTTTCGGCCTCATCGGCGCGGATACGGCCATCGCCGCGGCAACCTTTATTCCCGCGGATTGCGGCGGTTACGCCCTGGCCTTACAGCTGGCCTCTTCGCCGGAAATCACCATGATGTGCATCTGCGTGGCCATTATGGGGGCTTCCACCTTTGCTTTTAATATTCCCATCGCCCTGTCGATTCTGGATAAAAATGACCAGCCCTATATGGCTCTGGGGGCTATGAGCGGGATTTTATCCATTCCCTTCGGCGTATTTACCTCCTGTTTTCTGATGTGGCTCATCAAACCGATGGTGCGGACGTCCTTCGCCACCACGGGAGAACCCATGTATCAGCTGCAGATGGATCTCGGTGTGGTACTGCTGAATCTGGTTCCGCTGATTCTGTTCTGTATTTTGCTGGCCGTGGGCTTGAAGCTGTTCCCCAAAGTGATGGTAAAGGCTTTTATGATTTTCGGCCGTGTTTTGCTGGCGGTGCTGACTCTCATTGTCGCCGCCGCCGTTATTGAGTACTATACCGGCCTCTTCTCTTCCACGGTGGGGTGGGGATTTGATTCCGTCTTCGGCGACGCCTCACAGCCCTTCCGCGCCATTGAGGTGCTGGGCTCTATAGCCATGATGCTTTCCGGGGCTTTTCCCTTCGTCTATCTGGTACGGAAGATTTTCGGCAAGCCCTTGAGTATGCTGGGGCGGAAAATCGGTCTCGACGAAGCCGGCAGCGCCGGTCTTGTGGCGGGCATGGCCAATTCCGTGGCGCTTTTCGGCATGGTGAAGGACATGAACCCCAAAAGCAAGGTCATCGCTTTGTCCTTTGTGGTTTGTGCAGGTTACAGTCTCGGCGACTGGCTGGCCTTTAACATGAATTTTCAGCCCAATCTGCTGATTCCCGTTTTTGTGGGACAGATTGTCGGCGGGATCATCGGCATCCTTTTCGCCAAAGTCATCGCCCTGCCCTCCATCGGTAAGGTAAAATAAAAAAACGCCGCCTTTTCGCGGCGGTTCAAGGAAACGATATCGTCTGTGCATGGCGGATCCGCTGTTTTTCCGTAAAACAGCGGAAGGCCGAATTTAAAATCGCCCCTTACCGAAAACGGTAAGAGGCGTTTTTTTGTGATGATCCCGGCGGTTCGTTATTCTTTCCGTTCCACCGTCTTGCGGAGGGCGTTCATCTTTTCATCCAGCTCCGCGCTGCGTCGGGCGCACTCCGAAAGCTCCGCTGCCATTTCTTCGGTGAAGGGCGTGTCCTTCTTGTAGCGGAGCTGATGCTCCAGACTGGCCCAGAAATCCATGGCGATGGTACGGAGCTGGATCTCCACTTTCATCAGCCGTTTTTCCTCGGCGAGGAAGATCGGCACGGCGACGATGAGGTGGAGACTGCGGTAGCCGTTGGCTTTGGGTTCGGCAATGTAATCTTTCTTTTTGATCAGGGTGATGTCGTCCTGTTTGAGCAATGCGTCGGCCAGGGCGTAAACATCGTCGGGAAAGGAGCAGACGACGCGGATCCCTGCGACGTCGCTGATATTTTCCTCAATGGATTCAAAGGTGATCGGCAGATTTTTGCGGCTCAGCTTTTCCTTGATGCTGAGGGGCGATTTCAGCCGCGATTTGATACTGCTGATGGGATTGCGGTCGAAGGTGAGGGAGTATTCTTCGTTGAGCACATTGAATTTGGTTTCGATCTCCATCATGGCGCATTTGTAATAGGTCATCAGCTGAGCGAATTCCATCGTTTTTTTCTGCGCCCATTCAAGGGCGTCTTTCTTTTGGACGGCGTCGAGCCTGTCTAAAATCTGAGCGTCATCGGGGTGGTCGGTATTCATATCGTTCTCCTTGTTTCGGTCACTGTTCGCGGCGGCTTCTTGGGGAAGAAACGGCTGCCGCGTACCCTTCCATACTTATTGTATCAGAAATTGTCGGAAAAAGATACGGATATTTCTTTTGCGCTGTACGAATAAGGCGGCGGGAATGTTCGTTTTTCCGCGGGTCCTTTTGGTGTGAGGCGAAAGCGCCGGCGGCGGCGGTATCGCGGGCAGGATAGAGGAGGAGCCTCCCTTTGCTTCTTTCCTTTTTCGAAAAAAGTGTTATAATTAAGAAATAAGGAGAGTGGGATTATGTATGAAAATCAAATGCGTTTGCACGAAGCGATTACCTTTGCGGAAAAAGCCCACCGCGGGCAGAAACGCAAAGGTACCGATATGGACTATATCTGCCATCCCATGGAAGTGCTGACACTGGTGATGAAATCGTCGCCGCGGAATACGGATTTACAGATCGCCGCGGTACTTCACGATACGGTGGAGGATCAGAAGGTGTCTCCGGCGGAAATCCGCCGGCGCTTCGGGGATAAAGTCGCGGATTATGTGGCGTTTATGAGTGAGGATAAAGAGAAACCCTGGAAGGAGCGGAAGGAACAGACCATCCGTTCACTGAAAAACGCTTCCGCCGACCGGATGATCCTGGCCTGCGCCGATACCCTGGCCAATCTGCGCTCCATGGCGGCGGATCACGCGGTCTGCGGCGAGGAGCTCTGGACGCGGTTCAACGCCTCCAAAGCGGAAATCCGCTGGTATTACCGGGAAAAGCTCCGGGCGATGCGGAATCTGGAAATCCATGCCCTTACCCGGGATCTTTTCGGAGAGGCCTGTCTCCGCTTTGAAGAGCTGTTTCACGAAAAGATCCATCCTTCGCACTGGTGCTGACGGTTTTTGTTCGACGAAAGGAATCAACCATCATGGAAAAATATGTACAGCTTGCCTATGACCTCGGTTTTACTCGCGCTTTCGCCTTGGATCCGCGGGAGATCTCCTTCAAGGAAACGGCGGTTCTGCGTCAGGGCTGCGAAGCCAACGACTGCGGCAAATACGGCACCAACTGGTGCTGCCCTCCCGGCGTCGGCACCGATGAGGAAGTGGCCGCTCGTGTCAACTGCTGGAAAAAAGGGGTGATGGTGCAGTTTATAACGGAAAGCATCGACTCTTCGCTGAATCCCGAGCTGTTCAAAGAGATCAGCGCCTCTTTCGGCTCGATGGTGCAGTGCTTTTACGGCAAAGTCAAAGAGATGGAAGGCGACTGCTATATGCTGGGGCGGGGCGCCTGCACCCTCTGCAAGGAATGTACCTATCCCGAATCCCCCTGTCGCTATCCCGAAAAGGTAACGCCCTGTCTGTCCAGCCACGGGATCAATGTGTATAAATTATGGGAAACTTCGGGCTTCCCCCGGGGCGCCGTCAACGAACTGGATTTCTACGCCCTGCTGATGTACGATAAAATGAAATAAGCTTATAAACAAAGGAGTGCGGCCTCGGGTCGGCTCCTTTGTCGTTTACGGCGCGTCGAAAAAACCGGTTAAATTTTCCGGAAGGGTTTTTTTGAAGGATGTCTAATTTATAGGGATGTGCCGCCGATAACGGAAACGGCGGAGAAAAACTCCATTATCTTTGGAAAAAAGTAGAAAAATTATATTTTATGCGAAACAAGCACTTGTTGCGTTATTTCCGGTATGCTATAATTATAAATATTAGGGTGGTAGTGTTTCATTATGGATAGAATTGTTGAAGCTTATATTGGCGAATATGCCTCCGGAAAAAGTGAAAACGCGGTAAACCGCGCCCTCGCGCTGGCAAAGGAAGGACGCAAAGTCACGCTGGTCGATCTTGATCTGGTGGAACCGGTCTATACCCTTCGTCCCCTGATTCCGCTCCTGGAGGAACAGGGTGTTCACGTCATTGCCTGGAAAACCGAGGAAACCCTGGGTCTGGGCGAAGCCGGTTCGGTTCTGCATCCCGCCATGCGCTGGGCATTGAGGAACGAAGGCGATGTGATCCTGGATATCGGTTACGGTTCCAAGGGCAGCGCCGTGCTGAACCTGCTGGAAGGCATTGAGGAGGAAAAGAACCTCAAAGTGATTCTCGTGGTGAATACCCTCCGGCCGATGACGGATTCCGTTGATAAGATCATTGAATATCTGCATGAAACCGGCCCGGCCCATGGCTTGATTGCCAACACCCATCTCGGTGAAGATACCACGCCGGAATTGATGATCCGCGGTTTATCCATGGTTCAGGAGGCGGCAACCCGTGTGAACCTGCCGGTTTTCGCCATGGCGGTGGATGAACGTTTCCGTGATGATTTCCCCGAAGATACCTGTCAGGGGGTTCCCCTTCGTTTTCTGCGGCGTTACCTGCCTTTGGGCTTCTGGTGAGCGCCGGAAAGATATAAATATGGAGAGATTTTTTAAGGCTGAAAGGAGAAAGCTATATGGCCACAAAACCGATTGAGAAGGATACCAACGTATTCGTGACCGGGAATGAAGTCGTTGCCTGGGCCGCATTGGCTGCAGACGCCCAGATTATGTACGGCTATCCGATTACACCTCAAAATGAAATCATGCATTATTGGACGAGATTGGCGCCGAAATTCGACCGCCGTTTCCTCCAGACCGAGGATGAACTGTCTGCCGGTTTCACCACCTGCGGTGGTGTTATGACCGGTACCAGAGCCTTTACGGCAACCGCCGGCCCCGGCACCATTTTGATGCAGGAACCGATCACCATGGCGGAAATGATGAGAATTCCGCTGGTTGTTGTTGTCCAGCAGCGTGGGGGCCCGTCCACCGCTACGGTTATTTACTCCCAGCAGGAAGTAAACCTCTGCTGCTACGGCGGGAACGGCGAAGGCTTCCGCGTGGTTTATTCCACCGCCGGCCATCAGGATCTTTACGATTACACCATCAAAGCTTTTAACACAGCCTGGAAATATCAGGTTCCCACCATCGTTCTGGGCGATGGCTATCAGGCGAAAATGAGGGAAGCGGTCACCATGTACGATCCCGCCAGCCGCGGCATCGAAATGGAACCCACTCCCGCTTTTGTCGGCGCCCCCGGCAAACCCGGTGTGGATCGTGACCCCCGTTTCTACAGAAATACCTACAACACCGAAGAAGAACTTCTCGATGTTGTCAATGATCTCAAAGCTCATTACGATTCCTTTAAAGATGATGTGGTTGAATACGAACAGTCCGATATTGACGACGCGGAAATCGTCGTTGTCGGTCACGGTGTCGTCAGCCGCGCCTGCAAGGAAGCGGTGAAAGCGCTGCGCAAAGAAGGTTATAAAGTCGGCTACTTCCGCCCCATTACTTTAAGACCCTTCCCCACGAAACAGCTTGCCGCCGCCGTGGAAGGAAAGAAGAACATTCTCGTTGTGGAAAGCGCCCTCGGCCAGATGAAACGCATGATGACCGACGGTCTTTACGGCATGAACGTTCCCATGACGGAATACTTCAAACCCGGTAAAGGCGTCAGCTCCGATGAACTGATCCAGCAAGTAAAAACCATGATGAAATAAGGAGGGACAGAAATGGCTGTTGAAATTACAAACGTCGCGCCGGTGATGCCCGAATGCTGGCGTAAAGAAACCAAAACCCATAAATTCTGCCCCGGTTGCGGTCACGGCATCGTTCTCAAGGCATTGGGCGAAGCCATTGACGAACTGGGCATTCAGGATAAAGTGATTTTCACCGTTGACATCGGCTGCTGTCTCCTGGCCATTGATTTCTTCAATATTGATACCATTCAGACCCATCACGGCCGCACCAATGCCGTTTGCACCGGCGTGAAAAGAGCCACCCCCGACAAGATCTGCATCGCTTACATGGGCGACGGCGGCGGTTACGCCATCGGTTCCCAGCATCTTGTCAACGCCGCGGCCCGTAACGAAAAAATCACGGCGATCCTCGTCAACAATACCAACTACGGTATGACCGGCGGTCAGATGGCTCCCACCACCCTGCCCGGTCAGAAAACCGAAACTTCTCCCTACGGCAGAAGCGTGGAACAGCAGGGTGAACCGACCCACGGCCCCGAAATGATCGCGGCCATGGCCGCCGAAGGCGCTTATGTGGCCCGCGGCTCTGTCGTAAAACCCAAACAGCTGAAAAAATACTTCAAAAACGCTCTTCAGGCTCAGATCAACGGCAGCGGTTTCTCCTTTGTGGAAGCCCTTTCCACCTGCCCCACCAACTGGGCCACCAACGCCAAAAAAACCTGGGCTTTCCTGGAAGATCAGATGATGGCGGAATATCCTACCGGTGAATTCAAAGTTCCCGCGGAAGGAGGAAAAGAAGAATGAGTGATCTCAAAAGAATCATGCTCGCCGGCGAAGGCGGCCAGGGCGTTCAGTCCGTTGCTTTGATCCTGTCTCAGGCGGCTTACAAAGCCGGTAAACAGGTCATGTATATTCCCAACTTCGGCGTGGAACAGCGAGGCGGTGTTTCCGTTGCGTTTATGCAGATTTCCTCCGAGGTGATCGGTTCGCCGAAATTTGATGATGCCGACATCATCGTCGCTTTGAGCGACCGCGCGGTGAAACGCGTGCAGATGTACGCCAAACCCAACACCATTTACGTTTACGATTCTTCCATTTCCGAAGAAGCGAGAGAATGTCTCCCCAAAGAAGGCGAAGTCGCCAAGCTCGTTGAAATTTCCGCTATGGAAATCGCCAACACCGAGCTTCATGTCCGTGTTTTCAACGTCATTATCATGGGCGCTGTCCTCGGTCTCACCGATATGGTTCCTGAAGACAACATCAAAGAAGCGCTGGAACAGAAATTCGCCAAGAAATTCGAAGAAAATCCCGCTCTCCGCGATATGAACTATACCGCGCTGAGAAAAGGGATCGAATTGGTAAAATAAGGGAGGTAAAGATGAGAGAATTTAAATCGTTATTGACCGAAACCGGTAAAGCTAAGTTCTATGTTTTTACCGAACTTTGCAAGGGCTGCGGTCTCTGCATTGAAAAATGCCCCAAAAATGATATTGGCTGGTCTGATTGTGTCGGCATTTACGGCGCTCCTATCGTCGAAGCCGGTAAGAGTGAAGAAGGCTGTGTTGCCTGCAAAAACTGTCAGACCATCTGCCCCGAATGTGCCATCCGCATTGAAAAAATCTGAATCGGTTCATTGAAAGCGTCTGCCCCTTGGGACGGACGCTTTTTCCTTGTCTGCTGTTGTATGGCGGGGTGTATCGGATTGGAGGGCGTCCCAAAACGCTTAATAGGCGGCGAAACCGCCAAGCTCCGACGAAGCGCATACCGTTATGTATAGCGCTTCGCCGCATCTTGGCGGTTTCACCGCCTCTGAACCGTTTTGAAACGCCCTTGAGGCTGACTCGAAATATACCTTTTGAATCAGCCTCGAAATTCCCCTCCGAAAGGTGAAAAAGACTCTTTGACGGAAAAATACGATTGGAATCCGAAGGCCGATTGTGATATACTGAACGGAAAAAGGAGAGGGAGGGAGAACGGTGAAAGAGAAACAAAACAGAAAAAAACGCCGGGTTCATCAAAGGGACGCGCTGTTGTTCTGCGTGATCCTGATCTTTTCCTTTGTCTGTTTTTTTGGTTTGCAGATGATGCTCCCGCGGGTTCTCACCGCCGGTTATCCCGATAAAAATACGGTGCAGCCGCTGGATGAAAACTGGAAATGCCTTTTGCCCTCGGGCGGGGAAAAAATCTCGGATCTGCCGGTGAAGCTGGCGGCGGAGCCTTACGAGGCCTGCTCGGTATCACGTGCTTTTCCGGAGGGACTTCCCATGGACGCGGCGCTTTGTTTCCGCAGTTACAATCAGGCGGTGTACGTTGCCATTGACGGTGTTACGGTGTATTCCTACGATACCGGCACCGAGCTTCCCTTTGGTGAAGATACCCCTTCGGCATGGCATTTTGTTTCCCTGGATAAGGACTGGAGCGGTAAAACGGTGACCATTACGCTGGTTTCTCCGTACCGTTATGAATCCGGCTATTTTTCCGACGTATGGATCGGCAGCAGTGACGATCTGCTGGCTAAAACGATGAACGATCACATCCTTGAGTATGTCATCAGTCTCGCCCTGCTTTTTGTCGGAGCTTTGATGGTGCTTTTTTCGCTGTATCTGTGGATTTTGCGCCGCGAAGCCTTTTCCCTCTGTTTTTTGGGGTGTTTTGTTTTTTTGGCGGCGCTGTGGCTGAGAGTGGAATGTCATGTGCCGGAAATTTTCTGGCTTAATTACGCGGCGGAACACTGGATTTCTTTTGCGGCGCTGATGATGATGCCCCTGGCGTATATTCTTTACCGGAAAGAAACCATGCGGCCGTCTTTTGTCCGCCATTATGAGCGGCTCTTTCTGCTGATCTTTTTCTGTGATCTGATCCGCCTGTTTTTGCAGGTCACTTCTCTGGCGGATCTGGCGGAAACCCAGCTTTTAACGGTTCTCCCTGTGATTCCCCTCCTTGTGCTCCTTCTGGCGGAGCTTGTGCTGAAATACAGGAAGGACAGCTCCAACGCCTATCATCTGACGTTTTTCGGTACCATCGTCTTTATGCTGAGCATCGCCGCGGAGATGGTTGCCCATCAGTTTTATCTCTATCATGAACCGATTCACGGCGGCTCGCTGTTCAGCTTCGGCTTATTGATTTACGTTGTTTGCGTGGTCTTTTCCGCCATGCTCCGCTGGTTCTCCGATCAGCGAAAAATGGCGGAGCTGGAACGCCAGCTCACCGATGAGCGTCTGACGATGATGGCCGGCCAGATGCAGCCTCATTTTTTAAGCAATACCCTCGTGTCCATTCAGGAGCTCTGCTATACCGATCCGGAGCAGGCCGCCGACGCCATTGTGACTTTTTCCACGTATCTGCGGGCGAATATCGATTTTCTCGGCTTGAGGGAACCGGTGCCTTTTGAAAAGGAGTACCGCTATCTCTGTGATTATATGAAAATTGAAAAAATCCGTTTCGGTGATGATCTCTGTTTTGTGGACGATGTGGAAACGATGGATTTTAAAATTCCCGTTCTGACCATTCAGCCCCTGGCGGAAAACGCTGTGCGCCACGGGATACGGGGCCGCTCCGGCCGGGGCACGGTTTCCCTTTCGGTGAAAAGGGACGGAGAGGATATTCATATCATCGTAAAAGATGACGGTGTCGGTTTTGACCCTTCGGCCGTATACGTGCGTTCTCTGGAAAACGTCGGTGCCCGTATCCGTGAAATCAACGGTGATCTGACGGTCCGCAGCGAAGCCGGCCGGGGAACGGAAATTTCCATTGTTTTGAGAGGTGCCTATGAAAATCATGATCGTTGACGATGAGCCGCGGGCTTGTCATCTGTTGGAAATCTTTTTGGAAAAGCGGGACGATGTGGATGAGATTGTCTGCTTTCAGCAGTCGGAAAAGGCTTTGTCCTATGCTGAAAATCACGAGGTGGACGTGGCCTTTCTCGATGTGGAAATGCCGGAAATGAACGGTTTGCAGCTGGCTATGCATCTTTTGGATCTGAAATACATTCCGGCGGTGGTATTCGTTACGGGTTACGCCCAGTACGCATTGGAGGCCTGGGATACTGAGGCCGTGGATTTCATCGTGAAACCGTTCTCTTTGGGAGATATTGACCGGGCCATGACGAAAGCCAAGCGGGATATGGCGGGGCGTTCCCGGTGTCGGGTGGAAATCCGCTGTTTTCCCACGCTCCGTGTGATGGTGGATGGAGAAACGGTGCTTTTTCATCATAAAAAATCCGAGGAACTTCTGGCGTACCTCGTTCATCATCGGGGAGCCTGGGTTTCCGCGGGCAACGCCGCGGCGGCACTTTTTGAGGATAAAGAAAGTGACAAGGCGAAAAACTATTTCCGTCTTGTCCTTTACCGGCTAAAGCAGGCATTGGTAACCGAGGGCATCGGTGACCTGCTGGAAACGGAGCATGGCCGCATCCGGGTGGACCCCGCAAAATTCACCTGCGACTATTACCGCTTCCTCGACGGTGAGACGTCGCTGTTCTACGGGGAGTACCTTTCGGAATACTCCTGGGCGGAATATATTCTTGCCGATCTGGAAAAACAAAAAAATAAATAAAATATCTGATTTCAGCCGTCTTTTTGAAAAAAGGCGGCTTTTTGTAACGGTATTGTAACGCCGGGGAAATATAATGAAAGTAACCTATCGTATCGCAATATAGAGGGAAAGAGGTGTATTGTTTTAACCGCGATAGTATCAGGAAAGGAAGGCACGATTTATGGATAATGTATTACAGCGCATGGCCGCTAAAAAATCCGTCGGTCTCGGACTGCTTTTCATCTTCGCGATGGCGCTCGTTTTCTGCCTGGCGGCTCCCGCCGGCGTCGACGCCAAATGCTATGTGAAAACCGGCCCCACCGATATTTTTGAAGGTACGGCCCTCGGCGCCAACGACTTTACCGTTTACAATGACAAAATCGCTTTCAGTATGTCCGTAGACACCAAAAACTATTGGAGCATGACCAACGGCAGTATTCTCGATATTGCCCTTGTGAACGCCGACGGTACCTTCGGCGCGAAGCTTGTCAACGATGTGGAATTCCTCAACGATCTTTGGACCTCCACCGGTACTTATCCCGGTACAGGCAAAGATCTCCGGGAAGATGTGACCGTGGAAATTACGGAGCAGACCGACGATAAAGTTGTCGTTACCGCTTATACCCAGTACTGGGTTGCCGACGCGGACAAAGACGGTCAGGATGATAAAGAACAGTACGGCGAATTACAGCTGCCTTTGAATGTCACCATCACCTACACCCTGGTGGACGGTGCCGACTACATCGATCTGACCTGCGAAATGGAAAACCCCGAAACGAATGATGTGACCTATAAAACCATGTACAGCGGCTTTTCCATCACCACGAGAGCGGCCAGCATGTT
>JBJDXI010000043.1:0-15829 GCA_051866595.1 Clostridia bacterium | reverse complement strand
GATGCTGCGGCCGGCGGAGCATTTGGCGATGAATACCCACATCACCGGAGCGAGACCCAGCCACCAGGCCCAGTAGAATACCGTCCATTCCTGCGGGAAGCCGCCGGAAGCACCGGTGGGATCCACATAGAACAGCCAACGGAAGAAATTATCAAAAAGGATGCCAACGGATTCCACGGTATTGTTGATCTGGAAACCGGTATGTCCGAGAACGAGGAAACAACCGCAGATCACAAAGCACAAAATAACGCAGATTTTGGAAAGAACCTGAATCCCTTTGGCCACACCGGAGCAGGCACTCCAGCAGAACAGCGCCGTAACCGACGCGATGAGTATGAAGTCCACCACGAGATTTTCAGGTGTTCCCAAAAGATGATGAAGAATGTTATTGAGCATCGGAATCCCGCTGCCGTAAGAAATCGCGTAACCACCGAGAACACCAAAAACAAAGATAATGCTGATGACGGTGCCGAGGGCGCCATGGGCATGGTCCCCTAAAACACCTTCACAGCCACCCTGGAGGGTGAGACCGGGACGTTTGCGGTTATAATAACGATAAGCAATGGGAACAACACCGGCGGCATAAATCGCCCAGGCCGGAGGCCCCCAGTGGAAAAAGGAATACGCCACGGAGATCGAGGCGGTCTCTTCGGCGCTCATGCCGAAGGGATGAAGCCAAACTGTATAATAAGCCCATTCAATGCCGGACCAAAACAGAATGGTACAACCCATGGCGGCGCAGAAAATCATGGAGACCCAGCCGAAATTGCTGTACTGCGGTTTGGTACGGCCGAAGCGGATGTTTCCGTATTTGGAAAAAGCAAGATAAACGCTGTAAAATAAGATCACCGCCGTAAAAACGATAAAATAGGCGCCGAAATTGTAAATCAGCACATGGCGGACGGAGTCAAGTCCGCCCAAAAGGCGATCCGGCGAAACAATCGTCAGTATGACGATGGCGGCGAGGATCGCGAAACTCACAAAAATAGCAACCCAGTCTATTTTGTATTGTCGAACTTCTGTCTTCATTGTATCATCCCTTTCACATCTTTTCTTAATGAAACTGCATCTATTGTCTATCTTTCTATATCCATTCCCCTCATTCCCAAGGATGGGCTTTGGAATGATCCGGAGGGCGTGGCCCCCTGTCTTCACTGGAGCCGGTATAGTCTCCGGAGCAGAATTCCGTTTCATCTTCTTCAATGAGATCGTACAGATCATCCGAAAAACCTTCGGCGGCGGCCGTTTCCAAAGCAAGAGCTTCTTCCAGAGCACGGGCTTCCCGCTCTTCTCTCGCTTTTTTCACGGAATATTTTTCGTACACCACGTCTTTGTATTTTCTGTTTAAAACGCGGCGGGCAAAGGTATTGCCGAAAAGAACGCCAAGGAGATAGCCGAGGGTAATATAGAGAAAGCCGTTGGTATGAACGTAGCGCCCTACGTTAATGGCGACGAGCATAAATACGATCACGGTTCCCATGAACAGCATATTGCGGATAAAAACGCCGTTCTTCCCGCTTTCCTCCTTGCCGATGTTAAAATAAGGATGTTTCCAGGCGGCAATCGTGTTCGCAGCAAAGGACAGCATAAAAATCAGAACTGTGCAGATGTAAACGATTGTCATAATTACGATCCTCCAATAAAGGATATATCAAAGTTACAGAGTTGTACGATTTTAAAACCACTGTCCCGTCGGGCAAAATCTTTAATGGAGAGTTCAAGCCGTTCAATGCCGGACAGAAACAGTAAAGCAACAAATAAATATCGGATAACGACCCTAAGTATAAAGTAAACAGACCGGTTTAAAAATTTAAAACTTTTTTGCTGAAACCGCCGTCGGTTTCTCTCTGTTCCGCGGCGGCAAACGCAAAGAAACGAATCATAAAAAAAGATGGAAGGTGTTTTCTTTTAGCGGATTTTAAGACCTCATTTCTTTGCCTTTTAAAACATTGCCATGAACCTGCGCGGTTTTCCCGCGCAGATTCATGGACGATGCCAGCATCAATCAAAAGTTCACATGATTATACAATGATGTTTTTTATTCAGCTGCTTCTTCTGCTGTCTTATCTGTCTTTGCCGCAGCGGCATTGGCCGTATTGCGGATCGCGGAGTAGAGCATGGTAGCGGAGGTGTAGAACAGTACCACAACGATGATCCAGAACAGCACATTGATGGGCAGGGACTGGAAGAGGAAGTAGGCGAGCAATACACCGACCACGCCGCCGATGTTACCAAAGGCATTGGCTCTGTAGTCCAAAGCTTCGTTTTTGAGGAAGGTGAGACCGCCGGCCAGCATCAGGAAGGTGTAAGAACCGAACATGATGGGGAAAGCGCATCTGGGGTCCATACCGAAGCCGTAGCAGATCGCGATCATGAAGGCATAACCACCGACACCGCCGGCAGCGAGAACGCCAACAACAAAGAAGAGCAGAGTAGCAACGATGAGCTGCCAGCCATAGATACCGATGGCCATGCCGCCTTCGACCCAGAGGCCGAGGTTGCGCAGGATCATGGTAACTGTTACAACGGCAAGACCGATACCAATGATGAAACGGATGGGTCTGAGGGGCAGTTTGGATACGAATTTCGCACCAATCTTGGTCCCGATGGTAACAGCGGCGATGAGGCAGACCAGCGTGATGGGGTCAACTTCCACCGTGGAAACGAACAGCATGGTTTCTGTGGCGGAACCGACGAGAGAAGCGGTGTTCAGAGTACCGGGGATGAGACGTTCGTCTGTGGCCTTGGTCAACCTGAGCAGCGCGGTGTGGGGGGCGTTACCGCCGATACCGAGGGTATCGAAGAACATGATAAACGCCACAATCAGGAAGTGGATAAAGGAAAGGAGTTTCGTTTTGCCTTTTTCCTGATAATACGGGTTCTGCAGCATCAATGCGGGATTCTTGAATAATTTGCGATAGAACACAATGATCCAGGTAAGAGCATTGATCCCTGCCATAATAACAACTAGTTTAACTAATAATGCACCAATATCCATAATATTTCCTTCCTCCTAAGAAACAATAAATCAATGAATCTTATTTGTTCATGCCGTATTTATCTTCAGCTTCGAGCAAGATGTCATGAATTTCTGCTTCAACACCATCGGGGAGCGCGGGAACTTTATGAGTTTTGATAATTTCATCGGCTTTGGCATAAGCCCGTTCAGCCAGATCTTTTTTGCCTTCGAGGATCCAGGCTTCACGCATGGAGCGGTCGAAGAGAGAAGTGGAGCTCTGTTCGTTGCGGAAGTTCGCGAAGGTATGAGGATGAGCAACGAATTCGCCGCCGGGGCCGATCTCCTTGATCAGGTCCACAGCGATGTTGGCATCGGTGATTTTGATACCTTCAATGACTTTGCGGATCATGGTGTAGATTTCGTTATCGATGACGAACTGAGCGTAGTCGAAAGTGATACCGAGGTCGAGCATACCTGCACCGTAGATGAGGTTGGCGCCACCCTGAGCGGCCAATAAAGCGGTGAGCGTTTTTTCATGCGCAGCCTGAGCATCGGGAACTTTGGAGTCTGCCTACCCACCGGCGACGAAGCAGGGCAGGTTGTAGAACTGGGCAAGACGGGCGACGGAAGCGCTGATCATGCCGAGTTCGGGGCATCCGACGGGAGCGGTGGTGTAACGCATATCCATCATGGTGGTGGAGCTTGCGTAGATGCAGGGAGAACCTTTCTGTACCAACTGGCTCAAAGTTACAACGGAAAGAACTTCCGCGTTGTGGGTTACGAGAGTACCCGCCAGCGTTACGGGAGAAGTCGCACCGGCCATGGCCATGGAGATGATATTGATCGGAACACCGTTTTTCGCGGCCAGAATGACGACATCGGTACATTCGGGGATCAGTTTCAGCAAGCTGGTGGGGCAGGTGTTGAAGGACATCAGAGGACGTTCACGAAGCTTGTCTCTGCCGCCGACCACAGCGGAAGCCATGCGGATGAGATATTCGGCATTTTCCGCGCCGTCGGGCCCGATGAAGAAGTGTTTTCTGGTGTTGGGCAGAATCGCTTCGGCGTTATGCAGCGCCTGGGAGGGGCCGGGATGGTCCTGGGAGACAACGGCTCTGTAAGTGATGTCCATGTTGGGGAGATAGTCACTCATCAAAGCGGCTTTTTTGACGTCTTCTTTCAGACTGGGGCGATAATCGAAGGTTTCGGGATCGCGGACCATAACGCCTTCACCGAAGTTAACGAAACCGACGCGGTTCTTTTCAACGATGTAGTCGTTTTCGGGTTTTCTGCCGCAGAGCTGAATGGTGGAGGGGGCGGTACGGATGGCGTCTTCAACAACGTAGGAAGGAATTTTTACGATGTTGGTCGCTTCGTCGACAATGCAGCCGCCGGCGGCGAAAATGTCACGTGCTTCTTTGCTGTCAACACGAACGCCGACATTTCTCAATACGTCCAGTGTTGCAAGATGAATTGTCTGCAGTTCGTCCTGGGAATAACCCACGATGCCGAAACTGCCTAAGCCGTTAAAAACAGCTTGAGTATTTCTTTTCATGTTGAAAGCCTCCTTGCTTTGAATATGCATTTATTTAATGCAAGAAGCGTGCCAAAACACAAAACCGTTCCGAGCAGGCATTTTAAGTCATGCAAAAACAAAAAAGACAATGCGTTTTTGCATTTTTCTGCATCCGCATTGTCTTTTATATCTTTTTCTCCGGCAAAACGCCACTTAAAATTCAGTGTATGCGTTTTTGCAAATTTGCATCACCCGTGATGCAAATTTGCATATTCGGTGAAAAATTTCGATCAAACCGCAAAAATTCCCCAATCATTCGGGATATATTTTACAAATTTTCAGGGAATTCGCTCAAATATTGTCTGCCCGGAAACACACGATGTCATTCCGAAAGGAGCATCCGGTCGCTTTCAATATTAAATTTCTCCAGCAGATCCTTCACCGAAAGGTTCTTTTTCTCTTCCCCGCGAATATCCACCACAATTCTACCGCCATCCATCATAATGAGACGGTTCCCGTATTGAATGGCGTTTTTCATATTATGAGTCACCATCAGCGTGGTAAGGTGGTCTTTATTCACGATTTCCTCGGTGAGCCGCAATACTTTATCGGCGGTTTTGGGATCCAGCGCCGCCGTATGCTCATCGAGAAGCAAAAGTTCCGGTTTTTTCAGGGTGGCCATAAGCAGTGTCAGCGCCTGGCGCTGACCGCCGGAAAGCAGGCCCACACGGCTGGTCAGGCGATCTTCCAATCCCAGACCGAGGGAGGAAAGAAGCTCTTTATATAACGTGCGCTCTTTTCCCGAAATCCCTTGCTTCAAACCGCGCCGATTCCCGCGGCGGTACGCCAGGGCCAGATTTTCCTCAATACCCATCGTCGCCGCCGTCCCCATCATGGGATCCTGAAAGACACGACCAAGATAGCGGGCGCGTTTATGTTCGGAAAGATTGGTAATATCTTTGCCGTTCAGGAGGATAGTACCGGAATCAGCGGGGAAAACACCGGAAATCAGATTCAGCACCGTGGATTTGCCGGCGCCGTTGCCGCCGATAATGGTAACGAAATCACCGTCTTCCAACGTCAGATCCACACCGTTAATGGCACGTTTTTCATTGACAGTACCGGCGTTAAATGTTTTGTAAAGACCTTTCAACTCAAGCATTCGGTTCGCCCTCCTTTTCTTTGACCGCGGCGGCTTTGACCGGACGGCGGAAATATTTCCCTTTCCAATAGGGAACGGCAAGGAATACCGCGACGACGAGAGCGGATAACAGTTTCAGCAGGTTCGCGTCGAGACCCAGCTGAATGACGATCTGGATAACAACGTAATAAATCACTGAACCGAAAACGACGCCGAGAAGCTTCAGGGCAAAATTACGGAAAATACGGCTGAAAATCGCTTCGCCGATAATCACCGCCGCCAGGCCGATGACGATGGCGCCGCGACCCATGTTGACATCGGCAAACCCCTGGTACTGACAGAGAAGAGCGCCGGAAAAAGCCACGAGGCCGTTGGAGAGCATCAACCCCAATACTTTGGTAAGGTCGGTATTGATCCCCTGGGCCCGGCTCATGTTGGGATTCGCGCCGGTGGAACGGATGGAGCAGCCCAGCTCCGTGCCGAAGAACCAATAAAGAACCGCGATAACCACCACGATCAGGATGGAAACCATGATCAACGGATTACCCAGCACCGTTTCCTGCACCCAACGAAGAGAGATCAACAGATCGTATTTATCCACATTGATGGCCTGATTGGCCTTGCCCAGAATTTTCAGATTGATGGAATACAGCGAAAGCTGTGTCAAAATCCCGGCCAGAATCGAAGGAATTCCCATAAACGTATGGAAGAGACCGGTCATCAGACCGGCCAGCAAACCGGCAACAGTGGCCGCCAGCATGGCAACCCAGACATTGCATCCGGCCAGCATCATGATGATGCAGACCGCGGCGCCGGTACAAATGGTACCGTCCACGGTAAGATCGGGAAAATCCAGAATACGGAAAGTAATAAAAACACCGATGGCCATAATACCCCAGATCAGCCCTTGCGCCAAAGCGCCGGGTAATGCCGCGGGCACCGTTAACAGCCGAAGAAATAAAGTCTCAAACACAGCAAATCCTCCCAAAAAGTACATAGATAATAAAATTATATCAAAAAACAGCGAGAAAGAAAAGTCTTTCTCGCTGTTTTTTTCATTTCTTCCTTTCAATCCTTTTTGGGGAAAACAGAGGCATGAAAATCGAAAACTCCCCGCCAAAGGACCGAAAGTCCAAAGACAAAAGCCTTATTTATTCCGCTTCGATGGCTTCATAGCCTTCGGGAACGGTCAGATCGAGCTCATCACAGATGGCCTTGTTGTATTTTTTGGTCACATCGGTATATTCGATGGGCATTTCGGCGATGTCGGCTTCCCCTTTAAGGATCTTAGCGGCCATCTGACCGGTGGTGTAACCGAGGTCATAGTAGCTGATGGACAGAGTCGCTACGCCACAACCGGCGCAGATGCCTTCTTCACCGGCGATGACGGGGATACCGGCGGGACGGCAGATGTTGTCGATGATCCCGGTATTGGAAGCAACGGTGTTATCGGTGGGAACATAGATCACATCGCATTCCCCGGCGGCGGTAGTGCAGACGGCGGAAAGGTCGTTGGAATCGGAGAAAGCGTAAAGCTCGCATTCATAGCCCAGGGTTTCCAGTTCAACTTTTACCACATCCACCTGATACTGGGAGTTGGCTTCGGCGGAGCAGTAGAGCAAACCGACTTTTTTCGCGTCGGGGAACCATTCTTTGACCATGACCGCCTGCTGATCGAGGGGAGCCAGGTCCGAAGTACCGGAGATGTTGCCACCAACGGTGCCGTTGAAATCATCGATTTCAAGAGCTACGCCGTATTCAGTAACGGAGGTACCGAGAATCGGAATATCGGAAGTACCGGCGGCAGCGGCCTGAAGAGCGGGGGTCGCGTTGGCAAGAATCATATCCACACCGGAGGAAACAAAACCGTTGATAATGGTGGAGCAGGTATTGGAATCGTTCTGAGCGTTCTGGAGATCAAAAGTAACAGCGTCGCCGAATTCATCGGTCAGTGCGTCTTCAAAGCCCTGAGTGGCGGCGTCCAGCGCTTCATGTTCCACAAGCTGGCAAATACCGATGGTGTACGTTTCGCCGGTGGATTCGGTTTCTTCGGCGTCACCGGAGCCACAGGCAGAGGCGGCCAATGCCATGGCGCCGGCCAATAAAACAGCAAGTAATTTCTTTTTCATGAGAATACCTTCCTTTTATTATAAAATTTTTATTATTTCAATCCCCTTTGGAATTCGATGCACTTATCTTACCACTTTCCGGCGGCAAGGTCAATACTAAAATTATAATTTTATTATGATTTTATAATAATTTCATAATGACAGTCTGTTTTATCCGGTTTCTCTCAAAAAAACAGACGGCCGTTTCGGCCGTCCCTATGAAGGTTTTGTTCTGTCTGTTCTATATATTATAGAACACATCTTCTTTCCCCAAAAAATCATCGGGGGTGCTTTTTTGTATTATCTTCTTTCCGTTTCAGCCAGCGGCTGACGGTAGACTGATTGACCTGCAAATACTCTGCCGCCTTATAAGAAGAGCCGAAACGGTCGTAGGCCATTTTTACCAGATAGCTTTCCAGCTCGTGCTTGGCTTCTTTCAGCGGCATCAGTTCCGTACAAATGACTTTGGCGTTGGCGGTGATGGCCGTGCCGTGGGCCGTGAGACCTTCGGTAAAGAGGTCATCCAGTTCAATCACGTTGATATAATCGGAATCGGAGGCTACAACGATCCGCTCCACGGTGTGCATCAGCTCTCTGACATTCCCCGGCCAGCCGTAAGTCTGCATTTTCTCAACAACATTGTTATCCATGTGCTTGTCAAAACCGTATTTTTTATTGAATACATTGAGAAAATGGAAAAGCAGAGGCACAATATCCTCTCTGCGTTCCCTCAGCGGCGGAACGTAAATGGGCATGATATTGAGGCGGTAATAGAGATCCCGGCGGAAGGTTCCCTCCTCCACCATACTGAAAAGATCCCGGTTGGTGGCGGCGATGATGCGGATGTCCAGAGGAATCCGGCGGGTACCACCGACCCGGACGATCTGGTGGTCCTGCAAAAATTCCAGCAGCTTGACCTGGAGAGGCAGTTCCATTTCGCCGATTTCATCAAAGAACACGGTGCCGCCGTTGGCGACTTCCAGTTTCCCGGTCTTTCCGTTTTTCAGGGCACCGGTAAACGCGCCGGGTTCATAACCGAACAGTTCCGATTCCATCAGGTCTTTGGGGATCATCCCGCAGTTGATTTTGACAAAAGGTTTGTCTCTGCGGCGGCTCAGCTTGTAAACGGTATCGGCGATAACTTCTTTCCCCACGCCGGATTCACCTTCAATCAAAACGGCAACATCGGCGGGAGCGATTTTCATGATCATTTTCTGAATCTGCTTCATCGGCGGACTTTCAAAGATGTATTTTTCTTTGGCGATGATCTGTTCCTGCAAGCTCTTGATCTGCTCGTTGCTGGAATGGAGCTCCCGGGAGAGTTCGTTGATCTTATCGGTGATTTCATCAATATTTTTCGATGTGGAAAGAATCTGCACCATGCGCCCTTCCTCATCGTAAACGGGCTGGGCCGAGCAGATGATGCGGATGCCGGTGGGAAGATCGATAATTTCCGTACAGCGCTCACCGGTATCAATCACATTCAGCGATAAGCTCTTGGGAAGAACATTGTTACGGATCATCTCGCTGACATGGTGACCGAGATAGTCCGCCTCCTTGATGCCCATAATGAACTCGCCCCGGGGGTTGATCAGCTGCACGAAACCGTATTCATCGGTAACGAACACTTCATCCTCCAGAAGGTTAAAGAGACGCTTCAGATTCTTTTCGCGGAGCTTCAGATTGCTGATCTGATGGTTCGCCTCCACGCAGAAACGACCGAAAAGCTCCGGAGAGTCAAACACACCAAGGATCTCGCCGTTATCATCCTGAACAATAGCGTAGAGAGACCCTTCCGACACAAAGGAAAAAGGATCGTCTTCATATATAATATCGTAAGTTTGTTCCGGGAGCTTATCGAAGAAAACAGAAACCGTCCGTTCTTCAAGGAAGTAACGATAGATGTCTTTGACGAGATACAGATGAAAATCCTCGTCTTGCGTAATCACATAATTACAGCGAAGCGTTGTGACTTCATCCAGTGTAATCTCAACATCAGGTCTGTGGTAAACAAAATTTTTCGCATGAGTTTCCAAAACAGACTCCTCCTAAAGTAAAGTCTATAATTGACAACCTGTTCAAATAGGACCCCAACACCTGCCCAATCCCCAAAAAACGGACGGTCCGTATTCAATTAGCTTTGAAACGATTTCTCAACCGCAAACTTATTTCATGTCGATGGCTCTCTGAACAGCGGCGTCCACAGCGGCGGCGTATTCGTCGCAAAGAGGTTCAACAACATGGTTGGCATAGAGATCTTTCGCTTTGGCAAGAGCTTTCTGACCATAGGTGATGTGACCTTCGGCCTGCCATGCTTCGCAGGTGTTGCGTTCGCAAAGGATCGGTTTCCAGGTTTCGGTGCGGAGATGCTGCATGGTGTGCATATTGCCGAGGAAGTTGCGTTCGCCGTTGACGACTTCGCGGATGGCTTCCACCGCCAGAGTATCTTCGTTGACTTCTTTGCCGGCTACGGTGTATTTGATGATGGAAGCGATTTCGTCATCCATAACGATGGTGGGATAGTCAGCGATCAATGCGTTGTCAACGGAACCCGCGGTACCGAGGATGGTCGCGCCGCCGATGCCAGGGACGAGAGCGTTGTACATTCTTTCGAAGCCGGCTTCTTCATCGCAGACTTTGGAGGAGCAGGAGAAACCGGTGGGTTCGTTGGGAATACCGTAGTAGTTGGCCATCTGAGCGGAGCAGAGGCCGGCCATGCCCATTTCAGGAGCGGCCCAGAGACCAATGGCGGTTTTCATGTCGAGGAAGGTTACGCGGGGGCTCATGATGGTGGGGAGACCGGGTCTGATCAGCTGAGCGACAACAACGCCGGCAACCATTTCAGCGTTATGCATGGTAACGGAACCGATGAGGGTCATGGGGCCGGTAGCACCCATCATGGGGCAGGGAATGATGCCGAGAGGAACACCGGCTTCCGCGGTATCGATCAAGCCGTTGGCGGGGCCAACAGCGTAATCCAGGGGAGAGATGGGAGAGACCTGGAGATAACCAATGGGTTTTTCAACCAGTTTTTCCATACCGCCGACAGCGGCAGCCATCACTTCGATGATGTATTTTACTTCTTTGGCGGATTCAATGCAGATATGCAGAGGTTTGGTGGTATTTTTGATCTGCATGGCGGTTTCGCAGGTAACGGCGGCCTGTTCCGGAACGTCTTTGGGGAAGATGGCGGAAACGATGTCGATGCTGTCAAGAGCGTCGCAGACTCTTACGTAGTCGCAGAGGTCTTTGCTGGTAACGAGTCTTCTTTCGCCGGTTTCAATATCGTTGATGAAGGGAGAACCGATGCAGGTCTGGGTCCAGACTTTGCCTTCCGCGCCGAGTTCTACGTCATGTTTGCCGTTTCTGCTGTAGAGGGTGAATTTGCTGGGAGCGGTTTTCAAAGCTTTGTTAACGATGTCTCTGGGGAAATAAACGGTACCGTCTTTCACGGTGAGACCCAATTCAGCGCATTTATCTAAGAAGCGATCAGAAGCACTGCGCACGCCGATGGTTTCCAAAATGTCTAATGTTGCTTCATGGATTTGTTCAATGTCGGATTTGCTAAGGAATTCGTATTTCATAATTTCTCCTTTCGATTTCACGGTTCTTTTACCGATTTGCTTTTATATTAATGCAAGTTCCGTGCCAAATCAACCAAAAGAAAAAATATCAGATAAAATCCCTGTTCAGGAAAGCGACAAGAAAATATATATTTTTTTCTTCTCTTTTTCCCGCTAATGCAAATTTGCATTACGCCTTTTCTTTTTTCAAAGAAAAAAATCCGGCAAAAATAAAAGTCCATGCTTGACCTTGAAAAATGCCCGCAAATGCAATTTCGCATCAAAATCATGTTTTTTTGCATGAGGTGTAAGATTGCATGAGGCGATCCCCATGAAAAAAAGAATCCGTCACAAAAAAACAAACGGAGCGAAAGCGCTCTTGCTTTTCCGCTCTGTTATAATTCGTCCTATTTCCGGCAAATCCTTTCTATTAGTTTTTTTAGAAAACTATATTTCGACAAAAAAACGCCGGAAATTCTTTATCAGATTTCCGGACGTTTTCATTTTGGTTTCTCTTTTCAGTTTCCGCTTCGCTGGCGAAGAATTTCATAGACCATCACTCCCGCCGCCACCGAGGCGTTAAGGGAGGAAATATTTCCCTTCATGGGAATGGTCACTTTAAAATCACAGGTTTTCAGGAGCAACCGGGGAATCCCCTTGTCCTCACCGCCCACCACCAGCAGCATGGGACCTTTCATATCCTGTTTCCACATGGAAGTCCCTTCCATATCAGCAGCGTAGACCCACAGACCCTTTGCCTGGAGGTCTTTGGCGGTCTGCACCAGATTGGCCACACGGGCCACGGGCAGATATTCCGCGGCGCCGCAGGCGATTTTCGCCACGGTGGCGTTGAGACCGACACTGTTGTTTTTGGGAATGATAATGCCGTGGACCCCGGCGATTTCCGCCGTGCGCATAATGGCACCGAGATTATGGGGACTCTCAATCTCCGAGAGCATCAGCAGAAAGGGTTCTTCTCCCCTTTCGGCGGCAAGAGCCAACATATCGTCGATATCGGCGTAATCGTAAGCCGCGGCTTCGGCAATCACGCCCTGATGATTCCCGTCATAGAGTTCATCAAGTTTTCTGCGGTTGACGCGGCGGACGGGAATTCCCTGTTCCTTGGCTTTGGCCAGGATTTCTTTTAAGGAGCCTTCGGCACGGCCCTCCGCCACGAATAATTTTGAGATACTGCGGCCGGAGCGCAGCGCTTCGGCAACGCCGTTACGGCCGGGAATATATTCATTCATTGCCTTTTTCTCCGTGATTTTCAATGTAAGCATAGAGCTGATCAAAAAGGGCCTCCAGACGGTCGCTCTCCCCGGCCAGCCATAACGCGCCGAAAAGAGCTTCCACCCCGGTGGCGTTGTGATACTCCGCCACGCCGCTGCTTTTGGGCTGATGTCCCGTTTTGGCGTTGCGACCCCGTTTCATCACCGTCCGTTCCCGTTCGGGAAGAACCTCACAGAGGCTGTGATAAAAGCCGCTCTGAAAGGTGGCGTTCACATAATGAACGGCGGCGCGGTGCAGTTCCTCAGCCTTCATCACGCCCCGCTCCAGCAGATAGCGGCGGACACCGATCTCGTAAATGCCGTCGCCGATGTAAGCGAGAGTCAGCGCCGGCAGATTAATGGCTTCCTGCCAGGTCATGGTTTTCATCAGCGGCCCTCTTTTTCCCATACGGAGCCTTCGGGGGTATCTTTGATGACGATGCCGATCTTCTTCAGTTCATCGCGGATGAAATCGGCGGTGCCCCAGTCTTTGTTTTTCCGGGCGTTGGTGCGAAGGGTCATGACCATTTCCATCAGATCGTTGGCAAGACCGTCATCGGCAGCGGCCTCTTCTTCCTTGGGTACGATGACGTCAAAGATGCCGTTCATTTCTTCAAAGAAGGCCCTCACGGCTTTGAGCCCTTCGATGGTGGCCGCGTCGCCGCTGAATTCTTTATCGTTGACCATGGTGTTGACTTCTTTGCAGACGTCAAAGATAGCCGCCAGTGCCAGAGAGGTATTGAAATCATCGTCCATAGCGGCGATGACTTTAGCCCGGGCTTCGTCGCAGATGGCGATGAGTTTTTCCTTTTTGCCGTTGTCCTCGCCGGGATTCTTTTCCAGACGGGCGATTTTTTCCGCGGCGGTGCGATAGGTATTGTGGATGCGGTTCAAGGATTTTTCCGCCGCCGCCAGCTTCTGATCGTCAAAATCCAGGGGGCTGCGGTAATGGGTGGACATCAGATAGAAGCGCACTACGGGGCCGGGGAATTTATCGAGAATATCCCGGAGGAGGAAGAAATTCCCCAGGGATTTGGACATTTTTTCCGAATTGATGGTAATAAAACCATTGTGAAGCCAGTAATGCACCGATTCACAGCCGTTGCAGCCTTCGGACTGGGCGATTTCGTTTTCATGGTGGGGGAAGATCAGATCTGCGCCGCCGCCGTGAATATCAAAGGTATCGCCGAGGTATTTTTTGGACATGGTGGAACATTCGATATGCCAGCCGGGGCGTCCTTTGCCCCAGGGGCTTTCCCAATAGGGTTCGCCGGGTTTCGCCGCTTTCCACAACGCGAAATCGAGAGGATCTCTCTTCTGTTCGCCCACGGCGATTCTGGCGCCGGACTGCATTTCATCGATGGAGCGGCCGGAGAGCTTGCCATAGGGTTTGAATTTGCGGACTTCAAAGTAGACGTCGCCGTTGACTTCGTAGGCGAAGCCGTTATCGATGATCTGCTGTACCATGGCGATGATATCGTCCATATGCTCGGTGACCCGGGGATGAACAGAAGCCTTCTGCACACCGAGACGGCCGGCATCCTCAAAGTAGGCTTCGATGTATTTGTTGGCCAGATCTTTGGGATCCATCCCTTCCTCGTTGGCGCGGTTGATGATCTTGTCATCCACATCGGTAAAGTTCTGGACATAGGTCACATCATAGCCGCGGTAGGTAAAGTAGCGGCGCACCACGTCAAAGGCCACGATGGGACGGGCGTTGCCCAGATGAATGTAGTTATAGGTGGTGGGGCCGCAGACATACATTTTGACTTTGCCCTCTTCCACGGGAACAAATTCTTCTTTTTTGTTTTTCAGTGTATTATAAACTCGGATTGCCATTTTTTTCTTTCTCCTTTTTTAATTCGGTTTCCAAAGCTTCCAGCCGGGCCGAGAGGCTGTCGATGGCGTCGGCAACGGGGTCGCTGAAGCGACCGTCCTCCACTTCGCCGATGTCATCAATGCGTTCGCCGTCCTTGACGACGATACGGCCGGGCACGCCGACGACGGTACAGTTATCGGGGACATCCTTCAGCACCACGGAACCGGCACCGATTTTCACGTTATTGCCGATGGTAATGGAGCCCAGCACGATGGCGTTGGAACTCACCACCACATTATGACCGATGGTGGGATGACGTTTTCCCTGTTCCTTCCCGGTACCGCCGAGAACAACGCCTTTATACAGTGTGACATTTTCACCGATCTCCGTGGTTTCACCGATGACAATACCCATACCGTGGTCGATGAAGAAACCGTCGGAGATCTGTGCGCCGGGATGAATTTCCACCCCGGTGATAAAGCGGTTGATATGGCTGATCAACCGCGCGAAGCCTTTAAAGCCGCGGATATGAAACCAATGGGCCAGCCGGTGTCCCCAGATGGCGTGGAGTCCGGGACTGCAGAAAAAAACCATCAGCCGCGAAGTGGCGGCGGGGTCCCGCTCCATAATGGCATCAATATCCCGTTTTACTCTGCGGAACATAACCAATTTCCTCCCAAACATATAAAAAAGTCTGTATGTTCAGAGACGACATACAGACGTGGTTCCACTCTGATTACGGTATCAGCAAAGTCGATACCGCACTCAAAACCTTTAACGCCGGCCACGCGTTTCACCCTACATCATTTCAGATGAACAGCTCGGGAGCGCACTTCGAACAAAAGCTTCACCAAAACCGCTTTCAGCCGCTGACGGTTTCTCTCTGAGGCTGTCTTTTGCCTACTTTCTCCTTCATTGCCTTTGACTTTCGGAATATTACAATTATATCGGATACGCTCCCCCTTGTCAAGACGAAAGGAACGGTTTCTTCCGATCCCTTTTTCCTGTTTCCGATTTTTTCTTTTCGTTTCAGCCGATGACAGAGGCTTTGACGAAAAAACCGCACGCAGGTTCTTTTTCCTGCGTGCGGTATTCATCATTTTGTCAGGTAATCTTTGACCACATAGCCCTTGACGCCGGTGGCGGGAACCTCGATGTACCAGAAGGTAGCGCCGGAGCTGTCGAGAACATTCACGGCGTCGCCGTTGTGGAGCTGAGCCACTTCGCCCGCGCCGACGGCGGCGGCATTGAGCACCGGCAGGTATTCCTGGGTGCTGGTGACCTTATATTGATTGGAGGTATCCGGAGGCGGCGTCGGGGTCGGTTCCGGAGCGGGTTCCGGCGTCGGCGGTGTTGCGGTGAGATACGAAGCCGCTACCCAGCCGTAAACGCCGTTGGCGCCGATATACCAGTAGGAACCGTTGGTTTTTTCAATGAGGCCGACTTTATCGC
>JBJDXI010000042.1:0-15963 GCA_051866595.1 Clostridia bacterium | reverse complement strand
CCGCCGGTGGGCGCGAGACCGTATTCCATGGCGGTGAGATAATCTTCATCCAGAGGATGAGCTTCATCATCGCCTTTGGCTTTCAATTCCATCTGACGTTCAAAACGTTCTCTCTGATCCAAGGGGTCATTCAGCTCGGAAAATGCGTTGCAAAGTTCCCGTCCCAAAACAAACCCTTCAAATCGATAGGTAAAGTTGGGATCGGGCATTTTCTTCGCCAGC
The DNA here is from genome assembly GCA_051866595.1 of Clostridia bacterium. GTDB lineage: Bacteria > Bacillota > Dehalobacteriia > UBA7702 > UBA7702 > UBA7702. Next base: position 15,741 of record JBJDXI010000042.1, on the reverse strand, counting down.
GGAGAAATCTCGATAGGATAATCAGTGATCGCCGTCGGCTGAATCAGGTTTTCTTCAACGGTAACATCGAACAGAGCATTGAGAATATAGCCTTTGGTGGATACATCGTTATCTTCCAGATCAATGCCTTTTTCCTTGACGGCGGCCAGCATTTCTTCAGCAGTTTCGTAATCATAATAGTCGATACCGCTGTATTTCTTGACGGCTTCCACCATGGTCATGCGTTCAAAATGAGAAAAGTCGAGTTCAACACCTTGGCACATACAGGAGGTCGAGCCGTGGACGGCAAGACATACTTCCTTCAACAGGCCTTCGGCCAATTCGATCATCCCTTCGTAATCGGAATAGGCTTCATATAATTCCAGTAAGGTGAATTCCGGATTGTGACGAACATCGATGCCCTCATTGCGGAAAACGCGACCAATTTCATACACTTTTTCCAGACCGCCGACGATCAGACGTTTCAGATGAAGTTCCAGTGCAATACGGCAATACATCGTCATATCCAATGCGTTATGATGGGTCACGAAAGGACGGGCCGAAGCGCCGCCGGCCAACGTATGGAGAACCGGCGTTTCCACTTCCATAAAACCAAGTCCGTCCAAATAATTACGGATGGCGCTGATCACTTTGGAGCGTTTGATGAAAACATCCTTTACTTCAGGATTGACGATAAGATCCACATATCGCTGGCGGTAGCGGATTTCCGTATCGGTAAGGCCGTGGAATTTTTCCGGCAGAGGACGGAGTCCTTTGGAGAGGATTTCCCAGTCTTCCACCCGAACGGAGATCTGGCCGCGCTGGGTGCGGAAAACCTCACCGGAGATCCCGATGGTATCGCCGATATCCAGCAATTTGATTTGTTTGAATTTTTCTTCCCCGAGCAAATCAATTTTAAAGAAGAGCTGAATGGAACCTTTGACATCGGTAATTTCCATAAAGGAAACTTTGCCGTGGCCGCGGACGGACATAATGCGTCCGGCCAAAGTCACTTTCTGGCCTTCCATTTCTTCAAAATGCTCAGTTATATCTACAGAATAATTTGTTCTGCGGAAGCGGTGGCCGAAAGGATCAATGCCCAGATCGCGGAAATCGTTCATTTTTCCGCGGCGGACGAGCATCTGATCGTTCAGATCCGGCTGAGAAACCGCAGTATTCTCATTCTTTCCCTTTTCTGCCATGGTGATTCCTCACTTTTTGATATCCAGAATTTTATATTGAATTGTACCGGCGGGAGCTTTCACATCAACGATAGAACCCACCGTGGCACCGAGGATGGCACTGCCCACAGGCGATTCGTTGGAAATCTTATTTTCCATGGGGTCCGCTTCCATGGAACCCACAATCGTATAGGTCATCGTTTCGCCGTATTCAATGTCTTCCAATTCAACGGTGCTGCCCATCATCACTTTTTTAGCGCCGGTGCCTTCTTCGATAATTTTCGCGTGAGCCAGCTTGTTTTCCAATTCTACAATACTGCCTTCAATAAAAGCCTGCTCATTTTTGGCGTCGTCATATTCGGAGTTTTCGGAAAGGTCACCGAAGTCAATCGCCTGTTTGATACGGGCGGCAACTTCTTTACGACGAACTGTTTTCAGATTTTCCAGTTTTTCCTCTAACTTTTTCAAGCCTTCTGCTGTTAACAGGACTTCTTGTTCTTCGCTCATAGTATACTCCTTTGACTGTTTTTTTAATAATAGAAAAAGACAGTTTTATCTTCCGCCGACAAAACCATCATTTCAGTCATTCATATTATTATATTTCCATGCAAAAGAAAAGTCAAGGTTTCCTCCGTAATTGTATAAAAATCGAAGGAAACCCGTTTTTACTGACATAAACTACCGCTCTCCGGCAGCCATTTCATTTTTATGCGCCCATTCCCGCAGGTAATCTTCAATCTCATCCAGCTCCGTCATGCCGTTCAGCGCGTTCCTTGCCGCCGCCGCGTCACGGAATCCCCGGACGTACCAGCCAAGGAACTTCCGCATAAAACGGATGCCAAGCCACTCACCGTATTGCTCCGTACATTCTCTCAGCTGACGGATGGCCATATCCGCCCGATCCGACGCCGTTACAGGCATTATCGCCTGTCCCCGCATCGCCGCCCGGATGTCCCGGATCAGCCAGGGATTTCCCTCCATGCCACGGGCCACCATCACACCGTCACAGCCGGTTTCACGAAGCATATTCAAAGCATCTTTCGGAGCAAAAATATCCCCGTTGCCGATCACGGGAATGGACAGGGATTCTTTTACTTTGGCAATAAAACTCCAGTCGGCTTCACCGCTGTAATACTGGGCACGGTCACGGCCGTGAACGGTTACCGCCGATGCTCCCGCAGCTTCCATGCGCCGGGCAAGCTCCAGACCCTCCATGCCACCGTCAAAACCGCGGCGAAGCTTCACTGTCACGGGAACGGAAACGGCCTCTTTTACACTGTGCAGTATCTTTTCGGCAAGGATCGGATTTTTCAGCAGCGCCGAACCTTCACCGTTATTGACCACCTTCGGCACGGGACATCCCATATTGATGTCAATCACTTTCGCGCCGTGCTCCGCGGCGTACCGCGCCGCTTCGGCCATCTCATAGGGGTTCTCTCCAAAGAGCTGTACACCGCAAACGTTTTCTTCCCCATGGATATTCAATAAATCCATGGTCTTTTTGTTACGGTATACCAGTGCTTTTGCACAGACCATTTCCGTGAAACAGTAATCAACACCCATTTCAATAAGGATCCGCCGGTACACTTTATCGGTAATTCCGGCCATGGGCGCCGCCAATACCGGCGGAAACTCTTTTCCATCCAGATAACAAAGATCACTTGTTCTTTTCATAGAGCATTTTCAATCCGTACAGCGTGAGATTGGGTTCCACTTCGTCAATGTATTTGCTTTCCCGTTCCACAAGACGTCCATAACCACCGGTAGCGACAACTTTGATTTTGCCCAGACCGATTTCTTCCATCATTTTCCCGAGGATGCCGTCAACCTGTCCGGCAAAGCCGTAATAAAATCCGGACTGCATCCCGTGAGCCGTATTTTTACCGATCACATGAGGCGGTTTCACATATTCTGTTTTTGACAGTTTCGCCGCTTTGGAAAACAGCGCCTCAATACAGATGCCGATGCCCGGCGCGATGATGCCACCGGCGTATTCCCCGTTTTCCGTGATATAGTCAAAGGTTGTCCCGGTACCAAAATCCACCACGATGACGGGGCCCCCGTAAATTTCATAAGCCGCCAGGCCATCGGCGATGCGGTCCGCGCCGACCTCCGCCGGATTATCAATAACGACATCCAGTCCCCAGTTGATACGGTTATTGACCACCACCGGTTTAATGGAAAAATATTTCCGGGACATATAAAACAGCGCTTCCGTCAGCACAGGAACTACCGAACCGATAACAATCCCCTCAATATCGGAGACTTTGATTCCCACCTGATCCAAAAAGTGCAGAATGGTCAGGCCGATTTCATCCTCGGTTTTCTGCCGTTCCGACGCGATGCGCCAGTCATATCGAAGCTCATTTCCCTCAAAAGCGCCAATCACGGTATGGGTATTTCCCACATCAATTGTTAAAAGCATTTTTTCTCCTTATCAGAACCAATCAATTCCCATCACAAAGCTCAAGGTCTCCGGATATGACTTTGGCGCCTTTACCGCCGCCGAGATCAAGAAGAAGGAATCCGTCGGAAGTCAGTCCCACCGGTTTGCCTTCCAGATCTCCGTTTACCGTTTTGACCTTGACTTTTTTCCCGATGACACAGGAATGTTCTTTCCATTCTTCAAAAAGCGTTTCTTTCTGTCCGTTAAAATACTGATCGTAGGCGGATTCCAGACCGAGAAGCAAATGACAGAGAAGCTCTTTCCGGTCAATACCGTCACCATAGACGTCTTCGGCGCCAATGGCAGCAGAATCCAGTTCCGGCGAAAGCCCCGCCTTCGTCAGATTCACACCGACACCGATAACCGCGTAGGCAAGTTTCTGATTTTCTACTTTCATTTCCGAAAGGATCCCGCCGAATTTTTTTCCGTCGGCAAAGAGATCGTTAGGCCACTTGATTTTCGCGCCGAGGCCGGGATAGTACATAAAACCGCGGCAAAGCCCCACCGCCGTAACGTTTGTCAGCGCTGCGGCCTCCTGAGGCGTAAACGCCGGACGCAGCAACAAAGAGAACCACAAACCACCGGCCGGCGATTCCCAGCGCCGGCCTTTCCTTCCTCGCCCCTCCGTCTGCACATCAGAGACAACAACCGTCCCCATGGGCGCACCTTTTTCGGCAAGCTCATAGCAAAAAGTGTTGGTCGAAGAAGTTTCTTCCGTATAATAATATTTTCTACCCAGCCAGCGGGTTTTTAATAAAGAATCAATTTCGTTCATAATCAGGCTCCGAATTTACTGCGGTATACAAAAAAGATACCGATAAACATGAGAACAACGCCGATGATACGGTTATAATCCAAAGGAACTGCCTCAACGCCGAAAAGTCCGAAGGTATCAATTAAAATCGCAACAATGATCTGGCCGAAAAGCAGGCAGACCGTGGCAAGGCCGATACCGAGCTGAGGCGCGGAAATAATCATGGCCGTGACGGCGATGACGCCGAGAATACCGCCGAGAAGCTGCCATTTCGGAACAGAGGGGATGTCCGACAGATGCCCCTTGCCAAAAAAAGCCACCAGCAAAACGAGAAGCAGGGCGCCGGTACAAAAAGACCACAGGCCGCCCTCCAAAACGCCGATACGCTTTCCCAACGCCGAGTTGATGGGAGACTGCACAGCCGCCGAAGCGCCGCCCAATGCGATAAGAATAATATAAAGAAGTTTATCCATCTGATGCCTCCTTACCGTTATTAAAATATCACATTTTCACCAATTCGGCAACAGGAATTAAAAAATACGCAAAAAGCCGAACATACGGCCTTTTGCGTAAAAAAATATTATCCGTTATCGTCTTTCAAAAATCCCCTCCAGCATCTGACCGTGACGCTGTTCATCGGCCATAATCTGACGGATCAGCGTCTTATAGTCTTCCCGATCCAGATGTCCCAGCAATTCCCGATAAAACAAAACACCTTCATGTTCGCTGACGATGGACTTTCCGATCATTTCCTTAAAACCGCCGAAACGCTGACTGGGAATGTGGGGTTTCGGCGCGCTCTTTCCGTAAAGCTTCCGAAAAAGAATCTGAAGCAATTTCAGATGCCTGCCCTCATCATCGGCAATGGAAAAAAGTATTTTCCGATCTCTTTCTTTTTCTGCCATCCGCGCCAGCCTGCGGTATTTTTCACGGTCTGCTTTTTCATCTTCCATCGCAACCTTCAACATTTCTTCCAACACCCAATCACTCCGCAGGAGATCATATTCGGTTCTGGCTTTGCCCACGCGGATGCCTCCTTTTAAATTTTAAGATTTTTTATGATGATCGTGATCATTGGAACAGAAAACCCACCAGATCAGAAAACCGGTCATCAATAAAAGAAGGATAACGGGAAAACTCACGGAGATCCCTCCTTCATGCGTTTTCTTGTTATCCTATCTTATTCTGAAATTTAAAAATTGTTACCGCAATTCCAAGGGACTCAGCTCCACCCGTTCATTGCCGTCATATGCCTCATATAATTCCGCCACCGTTCCCAAACCGGGAACCGTCCAACCAGGCACAATGTCCATCATCGGCCGCAGCACAAACATCCGGACCGAGATCCGGGGATGAGGAATCGTCAGATTTTCGCTTTCCACCGTTTCTTCCTCATAAAGTAAAATATCGAGATCAATGTTGCGGGGACCGTTTACAAACAGTTTTTTCCGTCCCATACCTTTTTCAATACCCTGGGTCAGTTCCAGAAGAGAGAACGGATCACGATCGGTTTCAATAAGAATCGCGCCGTTCAGAAAATCATCCTGATCGGCATAGCCCCAGGGTTCCGTCTGATAAAGTCGGGATACCGCCAGAACATTGCAACCGTTTTCTTCCAGAAGAGCCACGGCTTCTTTCAGATTCGCCAGTGTATCCCCGATATTGCTGCCAAGAGCAATCACCGCTTTTTTCATTGGCGTTCCCTCCGCAGCTCCACTGCCGCGGGAAAGAGACAGGTCGTTCCCGGAGCTTTCGGTTTATCCACCCGGACTTTCACGGCATGGATCAACGCGAATTTTTCAAGTAATTCCTCAATAATGGTATAGGCCAGCTTTTCAATAAGGTCAAAACGACGGTTCAGCGTCACATCGGCAATGACATCATAAACCTCCCCGTAATTCACGGTTTGGTCCAGGTCATCGCTGACGCCGGCCGCGGTGAGATCCAGTTCCAGCGTCACGGAGACGTAAAAGGTCTGGCCGTTTTCCTTTTCATGTTCAAATACGCCGTGATAAGCGAAAAATTCCAGATGATCAAGATAAATCCTGTCCATAGATCAATATCCTCCGTTGCGAACAATGGCATCGGCCATTTTGGCGACCTGAGCCATTTCTTTTACGTCGTGAACACGGATCATATCGGCGCCGTTGGCAATGGAAATGGCGGTAACGGCAGCGTCACCCATCATGCGCTGATCGGCGGGAGCGTCCAGAACGAGGCCGACGGTTTTCTTATGGGAAGCCGCCATCAATACCGGGCAACCCAGCGAAGTCATTTCTTTCAATTTTGCGGTTAATTGCAAGTTATGTTCCATTTCTTTCCCGAAACCGAAACCGGGATCCACAATGATCTTATTCCGGTCACAGCCGGCCTCCACGGCAATTTCGATACTGCGGCGGAGAAACGCCATCATTTCCGACATAAAGTTTTCGTAAACAGCGTCCGTTTTGTTATGCATTAAAATGACGGGACAACCGGCATCGGCGGCCACCTTCGCCATTTCACCCTGATCATACTGAAATCCCCAGACATCATTGATGATGGACGCGCCGGCTTCCAGCGCGACTTTGGCGGTTTCCGCTTTATAGGAATCAATGGAGATCGGCACATGGAGTTTTCCTTTTAACCGTTCAATCACCGGCAGGACACGGCGCTGTTCTTCTTCGGCGGTCACCACGTCGGAACCGGGACGGGTACTTTCACCGCCGATGTCGATAATATCCGCGCCGTCTTCTTCCATCTGCAAAGCGTGTTCCACGGCGCGGTCGGTATCATACCAGAGACCGCCGTCGGAGAAAGAATCCGGCGTGCAGTTCAGAATCCCCATTACCAGAGTTTTTTTACCGAAAACGAGTTCACCGCCGGGATAGGTCATCACACGCTCACCATGAGGTCTGGTATGAGCGAAAAGCTCTTCCAGTTCTTCCGCCAGCTGAGGCAGACCGAACTGCTGCATTTTCAGCCGGGGAAGAATCGCTTCCACCTGATGTTTCGTCAGCATCATCACCACCGCGGAGGTTCCGCATTTGCGGATCAGGACATCGCGGTTGGTCACCATTTCACCGCCGCAGGAAAGAACCGTTTCTTTTAAAATCTGAACGGCGGGATCCCGCAGGTTTTCGGCGTAAATCTGAAAACGAGACGCTTTATCGGCCATATAGCCGGCGCCGTAATCCGAAGGATGGATATACTTTTTATTGAATGTTCTGATTTCCTTCAAATCAGAAAAAGACAGAAAACGAAGATTAAAATGACCCATAAAAAACACCTCACACTGTAATGACCGGCGGTTTCTCCGGTGAAAATTTTTTACACTCCGCCAAAGCGGGGCAGTTATAGCAGGGACGGCTTTCTTTATCCGCCCGGTAAAGCAACAGATCAAAACCGCTTCCGTCCTTACGCCGGTGATGAGCGATGGCCGATAAGACCGGTTTGGTTTCCTCCACGGAAAAGCCCGCCTCTTCCAAAAGGGGGCGGGCCAGAACTGCGCTTTCTTCCGCATGATCCCGCTCCCGGTTTTCATATTCCAGAAACCGGCCGACATCATGGAGAAAGGCCGCAGCATAAATCATTTCCTTTACCGCCGCCGAAGAAAAATTCTTCAATTCCGGACAGGAAACCTCTCCGGAAAGATAGAGAATGTAAGCCGTCCGCGCCACCTCCCAGAAATGATTCCGGTCATGGCGGCAAAAACGGCGGGTTTCCTCCCAGCGGCGAATTTTTTCAATATACTCCTGATAGACGGGAGACTGTAAAATCGTCTCCACTCGTTTCATTGCTGTTTTACTGTTTTTCATCGGAATCATCGGTGCCTGTGGTTTCCACGGTTTCCGCTTTGATTTCGTCGGCAGAGACTCCTTCCTCTTTATTTTCATTTTCCAAAACCGTTTCTTCCGTTTCAGAGACTTCCGTTACAACAGATTCCGCGGTTTCAACGGGATCAACGGTTTCCGGAGATTCCGACGGAGCGTCCACGATCACCGTTTCGTTATCCGCGGGGCCCGGCAGTGTTCTGCCGTTCATCACGTCGAGGAATTCATCGGCTTCCACGGTTTCTTTTTCATAGAGCAGCTTCGCGATAATATGAAGCTGATCTTCATGCTCGGTCAGAATTTCCGTGCAGCGTGCATAAGCGGCGTCCATCATTTTCCGGGCTTCACGGTCGATGGCCGCGGCAACTTCTTCGGAATAGCCGCGGTTCTGTCCCAATTCCCGGCCGAGGAAAACCTGTTCCTCGTTATGGCCGAAGGTCAATGCCCCCAGCTCTTTGGACATCCCATATCGCATAATCATTTTGCGAACCAGTTCCGATGCGCGTTCCAGATCGTTCTGGGCGCCGGTGCTGACGTCTTTCAAAATCAGTTCTTCGGCGATACGGCCACCAAGGAATACAACAATCTCATCTTCCATGTGGCTTTTGGTCATATAATTCCGGTCTTCTTCCGGCAGCATCAGCGTATATCCGCCGGCGCGGCCTCTGGGAATAATGGAGATCTTATGGACCGGGTCGGAAGTGGGAGAATAGAAGGCGGCCACGGCATGGCCGGCTTCGTGGTAGGACGTCAGTTTCTTTTCGCTGGGACTTACCACTTTGCTCTTCTTTTCCGGACCGGCGATCACACGCTCGCTGGCGTTTTCCATTTCTTCCATGTTGATCACCGTTTTCCGTTGGCGGGCCGCCAAAAGCGCCGCTTCATTCACGAGGTTAGCCAGATCCGCCCCGGAAAAACCGGGGGTACGGCGGGCGATCACGGCGATATTTACATCATTGCCCAAAGGCTTCCCTTTGCAATGAACGCGAAGAATCTCTTCTCTGCCTTTCACATCGGGCATGCCGACGCTGATCTGACGGTCAAAGCGACCGGGACGCAGCAGAGCCGGGTCCAGAATATCCGGACGGTTTGTCGCGGCAATGACGATAATCCCGGAATTTTCCGCGAAACCGTCCATTTCTACGAGGAGCTGATTCAAGGTCTGCTCACGTTCGTCATGACCACCGCCGACACCGGCGCCGCGCTGACGGCCGACGGCGTCGATTTCGTCAATAAATACGATACAGGGTGAATTCTTTTTCGCCTGTTCAAAAAGGTCACGGACACGGGACGCGCCGACACCGACAAACATTTCCACAAAATCCGAACCGCTGATGCTGAAGAAAGGCACGCCGGCTTCACCGGCAACGGCCTTGGCAAGGAGGGTTTTCCCGGTACCGGGATAACCGTAAAGCAAAACACCTTTGGGAATTTTGGCGCCCAAAGCGTTGTAGCGCGATCCGTCTTTCAGAAAATCAACGATTTCCGCCAATTCTTCCTCAACTTCATCCACACCGGCCACATCCCGGAAAGTCACTTTTTTCTCGCCGGGAGCCTGCATTTTCGCTTTGCTCTTCCCGAACTGCATCACTTTTCCGCCGCCGCCCTGGCTCTGATTCATCATGTAGACAAATACAGCCAGAATAATCACGGTGGGAATCAACATAATCAGAATACTCTGCCACCAGGGTTCTCCCGCTTTCTGGGAAAAGGAGACATCCACGCCTTTTTTATCCAGCTGGGAGACGAAATTATCCTGAGGAGGAATCGTCGCTTTATAGACGTTTTCCTCTTCGTCTGTTGCCGTAACTTCCCAGGCGTTATCCGAAGCGACAATAACAACCTCGCTGTATTCGCCGGCGAGGGCGTTGTTCATAAATTCCGAAGATGAAAGCTCGGATATATTCTGACGATCCCCGGACATCATCTGGAACACAGCGACGCATCCCAAAACGATGAGCAGATAGATCATAATGTTTTTAAAAAGATTCTTTTTCAAGATGTCCTCCTTCAAAAAGCACTTTCGTTATAATATAGTTAAATTATTATATCACAAATAATCGGGAGTTAAAAGGGGTTTTTCTTTCATTGCAAAAGAATTTATCAATTTTTTTTATCAATGATAATTTCCAGATTGCGATCTCCGGGAAGCGCGAAAAACCTTGTCCCGACCAGCCAGAGGACACGGGATCCCACCGCCAGCAACAGCTGGCGATCCCGTTCTGCCAAAGGAACTTTGCCATCGATTAAATAATCACTGAGTTTTTTACGATGGCCGCCGGAAAACACAATATAATCTCCGGGGAGGCGGCGCCGGAGTACCGGAGGTTCCTCCTGAAACAGTTCCTCGGGGAAAAAACCATGATCCGAAACACTGCCTTTGTCCCCGGGACGGTCCCGACGGGCGGTCACACGGTAAGCTCCGTCCGGGGACTCGGTTGTTCCCTCCGTTATCGTCACCGGTTCCTGATTTTCTTTTATCCATTGCCTTTTCGGCCCGAAAACGAGGTGGTTGTAATCACGGGTAACCCAAAGACCGGCCGTCAGAGGCAACGTTTTGCCGACAGATAGAAAGCGGACGGCCTCGGTCCGTTCAAAAGAGAGCTCCACTCCCCGCTCCTTTGCCGCCATTCGGATCCATCGCCGGGCAAGGGCCGGTTCCCTGTACAGATCCGGCGGCAGATTCAGGATCAATTCATCACCGCGTCGGGAAAGATTCTCCTCATAGGACAATAAAGCCATCCGTTCCAGATATGCCTCATCGGCTTCAAGGGAAAGAGATAACCGGAAAAGAGCCTCGGTAATGTCGGGATTGATTTCCCGCATCAGCGGCAGCAATTCCTTCCGCACTTTGTTGCGGGTGTATACCGTATCCTCATTGGAAAGATCCTCCCGATAAGAGATACGATGTTCTTTACAATACCTGTAAATTTCCTCTTTGGTGACGCAGAGCAGCGGACGGCCGATGCTGTCGGATAAAGGAGACAAGCCGCAAAGCCCCCTCATCCCACTGCCGCGGATCAGATGCATCAGCACCGTTTCCCCGTGGTCATCCTTATGGTGGGCCGTCAAAATGAGATCCGCCTCCAGGGAACGGAAAAAACGATACCGTTCTTCCCTGCCGGTTTCCTCAATCCCCTGCCGGCGTTCTTTGGCCAGCAACGCCACATCACAGCGGTAACAGTGAAATTCCGCCCCGATTTCCCGGGCAAAATTCCGAACAAGATTTTCATCTTCCGTCGCTTCGGGCCGCAAACCGTGATTCACATGAGCGATAATACAGTGAAGCTCCGGATAGCGGGTATTCATGAAATACGCCAGCGCCATAGAATCGGCGCCACCGGAAACAGCCAGGACAACCCGGGAAACACCTTTCAATATCTGATTTTTTTCAATAAATTCCATTACCTTTTTTTCCATAGCTTTATTATAACGGATATTGATCCAAAAATCAAAAAAACGCGGCGATACCGCGTTTTTATTTTTTATCTGACGAAGAAATCAGCTGACCCTCGCCACCGTCACCGAAATATCGTCCCGGACCTTTCCTCCACCGATCATGACGGCTTTATTGGCGATGCGTTCCCCGATCACTTTGGGATTTTCTTTACAGCTTTCCTCAATCAGCGGAATTAACCAGTCATCAGAGCCGCCGCCTTCACCGGCGGCCTCACTGATTCCGTCACTGGCAAGAATAATCACATCGCCTTTTTTCACATCTTCCTTGACCGCCTTCGGTGATTTCATCAACGCCTCATCCATATTCAGCGTTTCCCCGCGGATTACTTTGATTCCCTTTCCCGGCGTGCACAAATAAGACGCGCCGGCACCCAGCTTTACAAATTCGGCTTCTTTTCGGATGCGGTCCACCACACAAAGATCCACCGTGGCGTACATATCGTTTTCCCTTTCGGTCAGCATCATATAACGGACCAGACCGGTGGCGAAATCGCGTCCGAAACCGCTTTCCAGCACTTCTTTTACGAGAGAAACCGTAAATTCCGATTCTTTTTTCGCTTTGGGGCCGCTGCCCATGCCGTCGCTGATCATCAGCACATCTTTTCCTTCGGAAAGAGCCATCTCCGCCAGGGTATCTCCGCAAACCGTGCTCCCCTCCCGCATCAGCTGCACCGAACTGATGTCCAGGGAAATCGCGTTTCCGCTCACAAAACGGCAGAGACAGCCGTTACCCCGATCATCGCCGCAGCAACATTCCGCCGCCATATAGCATTTTCCCGTCAAATGCTGAATGGCGGAAGCGATCTCATTGCTGCACCTCCGCTCACCGGCACAGTGCCGCGTTTTCAGACGAAGGACAAGTTCGTTTTCATTGAGCTGACTGACGGTGATTTTATCCACCCGCAGACCCCGTTTGCGGAGCTCACCGCCGAGTTTGGTATAGAGCACCTCCTTGAAGGCCCGCTGAGAACCGATGTTGCGGACAAGTTCATCCAAAAGACGCACCGTATGATCAAGCTGGCTCAGCGCCAGCGAACGGCTGCCGACAACCTGACGCTGCCAGTATTCGTTTTTTCTGTAAAGTTCATAAAGACAATTCACCGCCGCGATCATTTCTTTATAATGACAGCATTTCCGGCGAAAAGACGGAGGCAGATCTTTGGCGCTCACACCGTCGTTGGCGTCAGCCAGAGCGAAAATACGCATCAGATCTTTATAAGTCGCGTCAAAATCCGTTTCCCAGCAAACGCTTTTCAAAGAGCATCCGCAGCAGATTTTCGAGGAAATATGATCCAGAATGGAGGAAATATTCTTTTCCGCTTTAGGTTCCGCTTCTTTATGAATCACGGCAAGGGTATTCCGAAGAGAGGAAAGGTTTTTTCCCGTTTCCTGTAAATAATGGATGGCGTATTCTTCTCCCTTGAGCCGCGCTTCCGTTTTGGAACCGCTTCTCTGGTCTCCCCGGATCATTTCCGAAATCCGGAACAAAATACCTTTGGGCACCGCCAGGAAAAAAACGGCTCCAATCAGCGTTTCCACAGCGGAAGACGTAAACAGAGTCGTATTAAGGAGATAAAGCGAAAGTAAAATGTTTCCCAGCAGATACCCAAAGATAATTCCGGGACGGCGGAACTTTCGGAAAAGTCCCGCAGTAAACCCGGAAAATGCATACATTCCGATGGCCGCGGGGCTGACCATGGCCGAAAGAGAAGGAACCACACCCAACGCGGCGCCGAAGGCGGCCCCACCGCCGACACCGCCGAAATACGCTCCGGCCAGAATCAGAAAGCACATGGCAATATTCGCAGGAGATACGGAATATACTGCGATATTTTCCATACCCAAAAGCAAACCACCGGCAAAAATCAATATGCATAGGACATCTCCCCGCCCCGGTTTTTCCATACTGCCCAAAAGCTGCCATACCTCCGATGCACGAAACAGTACGAGAGAAAAACCAGCTGCTAAGATGCTTTCCGTCAAGGTGATGACGAGGAGAGTATCCGATATGCCGCTGAAAACAAGGAACAAACCGCGAATCACGATCACCGCCGTGAAAACGGTAACCGGCAGGTAACATTGGGGTTTGTTCCCGGAAGCGGGATACAGCAGGAAACAGCAGAATTCCGCCGCCAGCACAACGGCATAGACCGGAAAGTTTTCCGGCACGAACCATAAATAACCGGCGGCCGCGGCAAAAAGCCACAGAAAACTCCGCTTTTTATCCAAAAGAGAAACCGCGGCGAACCAGGCAATACCAAAAGGATACAAAGCATGAAAGAACCCCGCGCCGGTCAGAAAGAAACCGCAGAATCCGATCAGCAAAGTGGAGAAGGAAAACCAGCTCCGCATCACGGTCTTAAACGGATGTTCTTTTTTGATTTTGGGAAGTTTCGGTTTCTTTCCCGGTTCACTTCCCTTAAAAGCGTAGAATTTTACCGGCTCGCTCACTTCATCACATCCTTTGTTCGTTTCTCTTTTTTGTTTCCCACCGCATTTCGCTGTTCTGATACGATTATAGACGGACAGTGCCGTAAATCCTGTCAGAATCGGCGGGACAGAAGAAGAATCTTCCGACAGATTTCCCGCTCCTTTCCGTTTCTTTCCCCGTAAAAGCCGGCGGATTTCCCGTTGACAAAGAAAAAGTCCAGCAGAAGAAAGTTGAAGAAACCGCTATTTTCTTAACGCAAAACAAGTTTAGTACCGATCAGCAGCAACAGGACACCAAAAATACGGCTCCAGGCGAAAGGTATTTTTTCCGCGCCGAAAAGTCCGAAACAATCAATGATCAGCGCCGCCGTGATCTGAAACAAAATAATCACCGCCGTGGCGTTGCCGACACCCAATTGATTCATGGCGGCGATCACCGCGAAAATAATCACCGCCGAAAGCACGCCGCCGAGATAACCGTACCAGGGAATCTCAAAGAAGCGGGAAAAGTCACCTTTGCCGAGATTACACAGTAATAAAACGCCAACGGTCACCGCGCCGATTAAATGAACCACCAGCGTGTTTTCGGCGGTACCGATGACTTTTCCGGCGGCGGTATTAAATGTTCCCTGCAAAGCCATGGCCGCTCCGGCCAAAGCCGCAAGGGCGAAAGATGAAATCTGTTGCATAAAATCCTCCGTTGTTTTTTCTGTTAAGATACCCGCAATCCCCAATAAAAAACCGTTCATTCGCCCATACTATCCAGAAAGGAGGAAAATCCATGGAAATCGCCGCTGTCCCCGTTATGCTGACCAAAACAACCGCGTTATTTTTATTGACATTGATCTGTTTCCGGCTGATGGGCTACCGCTCCCTCGGGGACATGGAACCGCTGGACTACGTCATTGTCCTCGGCATCGGCGAAATCATGGGCACCCCGCTGAGCTCTCCCGAAAGCAATATCCTCTACGCCGCCGCGGCCATTCTCACTTTGACACTCCTGCAAATGTTGCTGTCCGCTCTCTATTCCAAAGTGCCGAAGCTCAACCGTATGATGGAAGGGAAACCCATTCCGGTGATACAGAACGGCAAAATCCTCGAAAAGAATCTCTCCCGGAACCGTGTCGACCGCAATTCCATTCTGGAAGAGCTGCGCATCAAGGGAATACGGGATGAAAAAGACGTCGATATGGCTTTTCTGGAACCCAGCGGCAGATTCAGTATGATTCTGAAAAACGAAGCGTCACCGATTACCCCCCGGTATCTCGGAGAAAAGGGCTCCGCCATTCTGGTGGAAAAAGGAAACATCCGTCCGGAAGATTGGAACGATAACAAAATCCAAGAAAAGGAAGTGCTGGCTTTTCTGGAAAAAGAAAACGTAAGTTCATGGGATGAAATTGACACCCTCTTATATAAAAACGGCCGGTTTTATCTGGAAAAGAAAAAAAATCCGTAAAAAACGGATTTTTTTTGAAAAAAGTATTGACATTTCCATCATTTTGTATGATAATTATATCGCTGTGGCGGTGTAGCTCAGTGGTTAGAGCACTCGGTTCATACCCGGGGTGTCAAGGGTTCAAATCCATTCACCGCTACCACATGGCGCGTTGGAGAAGCGGCTGAACTCACCAGCCTTTCACGCTGGCATTCATGGGTTCGAATCCCATACGCGTCACCATC
>JBJDXI010000041.1:0-15982 GCA_051866595.1 Clostridia bacterium | reverse complement strand
GTGGCGGTTCTGGGGTTGGTGAGCTGGCAGGCGTCGAGTTTGGCGTTGTCTGCCATCATGCCGAAGTCTTCTTCTTTTACGCCGAGTTCCTTGAGGTTGGCGGGAATGTTGAGCTGTTTGCTCAGAGCGCGGATGGCGTCGATGGCTTTGTCCGCGGCTTCTCTTACGGAGCAGCCTTCGATGTTTTCACCGAGGGCAACGGCGATATCGGCAAAGCGTTCGGCTCTGGCGGGAATGTTGAACCGTTCCACATAGGGCAGGAGCAGCGCGTTGCAGACGCCGTGGGGCAGGTCGTAAACGCCGCCGAGCTGGTGAGCCATGGAGTGAACGTAACCGAGGGAAGCGTTGTTGAAGGCCACGCCGGCGAGGTACTGGGCATAAGCCATTTTGTCTCTCGCTACGATGTCAGCGCCGTTGGCGTAAGCTTTGGGAAGGTATTCCGCGATCATTTCGATGGCTTTCAGCGCGGCGCAGTCGGTAAGATCGTTGGCGGCGGTGGAAACGTAAGCTTCGATGGCATGGGTCAGAGCGTCCATACCGGTGGCGGCGGTGAGAGACTGGGGCATACCCACCATCATCGCGGGGTCGTTGATGGCGATGAGAGGAGTGGTTCTCCAGTCGACAATGCACATTTTAACGTGGCGTTCGGTATCGGTGATGATGCAGAAGCGGGTCATTTCCGCGGCGGTGCCGGCGGTGGTGTTGATGGCGATCATCGGAACCATATCTTTGGTGGATTTGTCCACGCCTTCGTAATCGTTGATTTTGCCGCCGTTGGTGGCAACGACGCCGATGGCTTTGCAGCAGTCATGGGGAGAGCCGCCGCCGAGGGAGATCAAAGTGTCGCAGTTTTCTTTCTTAAAAAGTTCCACGCCTTCGGCTACGCTGATGTCGGTGGGGTTGGGCTGGACCTTATCGAAAACGATGGATTCCACGCCGGAACCTTTTAAGATTTCCTGGACTTCCGCGGCCATGCCGGACTGAGCCAAAAAGCCGTCGGTGACGATCATCGCTTTTTTTGTGCCCAAACCTTTGGCCAGTTCACCTGTTTCCTTGACACATCCTTCTCCAAAGATGTTTCTGGTGGGGATAAAATAATACGTTGACATTCCTTATGTCCTCCTTTATTTTACACGCCGTGGGTTACCCCCGGCGAAATTTTCTTTGAAACCCGAAAAAAAGAAGGGTATCCAAAACGTCCGGCCCCGGCGATTCCGCCGAATGAAAACGGTTTTGAAATACCCTTGACTTGTACTTGATCGGTTCCGGGGGGACGGTCTGTGGGACACATGGTAAAATATTTGTCTCACATCGCAAATTATGCTACCACCGCAATGTGTCTTTTTTGTGAACAAAATAAACCTTTTTGTAAAAAAATAACTGCCAGTTTTTGGATTTTTTTAACCTTGAGAAATCCCTTGCTTTTTTCGGAAAACAATAAAAAGAGACGTTTTCATCGGAAGGAAACCTTCCGGGAAAACGTCTCATTCCATTTGGAAATCTGTTATCGGGTGAAGGGCGCGAGTTCCTCCCGGATGAAGTAGCCGCGGTCGTGGTCGCAGACAGGGCAGACCATGGGCGCTTCGATGCCCTGATAGACGTTGCCGCAGTTCAGGCAGACCCAGCGGGTTTCCTGATCGGCGATGAAGAGACGGTCGTTTTCAATGAGGGAAGCGAACATCCCGAAGCGTTCGCCGTGGGTCTTCTCGATTTCGGCGATCATGCGGAAGTGGGCGGCGATTTTGGCGAAGCCTTCTTTTTCGGCGGTCTGAGCGAAGGCGGGATAGGCGCTTTCAAATTCCTCAAACTCATTGTGCTGGGCTTCTCTTAACAGTGTAAAGACATCGGTATCCCGGTCCACGGGATAAGCGGCTTCCATGGTGATATTTTCACCGGCGGCGCCTTGCTTCAAATGGTTAAAAAAGATCTCGGCGTGTTCTTTTTCCTGATTGGCGGTGTAATTGAATACATCGGCGATAAGGGCGTAGCCGTCTTTTTTTGCCTGGCCGGCGGCGAAGGTGTAGCGGTTTCGGGCCTGGGATTCCCCGGCAAAGGCCCGGAGCAGGTTGATTTTTGTTTCACTTTCCGCGAAGGGAACGTTGCTTTCCTCTTCGGCGTGGAAAAGGGTAGTGGTGGGTATCATCATAAAAACGAACTCCTTTTCTTGGTTTTCTTTTGCTCGGAAATGTGCTGCTTCTTTTATTATTGCAAAAGAGCGGGCTTTTATACCGAAAAAAAACGGAAAGCCCGGCGCCGGTCGGATACCTTCTGTCAAATAGTTTTGTATTTTTTTCCGTATTGTGGTAAAATAAAAAAATAATATGGAAAAGGTAAGGATTTTATGTCCAGACAGATTTTAATGATAGAGACCGGCGGTACCTTTGCCACGGATTTAAAGGAAAACGGCCTCCGGGGCATCGGCAGCGGTTCTGTTTTTGATTATGAAGTCGTGGCGGAAAAGGTGCGCCGCGAAGATTTTGTCTTTGAAAACCACCGGCCTTTCCGCATCCTCAGCGAGAATATGACCATTTCCCGCCTGGAAGCTCTGGCGGCGGAATTTCGCAAAGTGGACCTGAACACCTATGACGGTGTCATCGTGACCCACGGTACGGATACGCTGGCCTATTCCGTGAATCTTGCCGCTTTTGTGCTGGGAACCATCGATATTCCCTTCGTTTTTGTCTCGGCGGATCGTCCTCTGGCGGATCCCCGGTCTAACGGCATTGATAATTTTCTCGGGGCGCTGGATCTCATCGCCGCCGGTGAAAAAGGGGTTTTCGCCGTATACCGAAACGGTGACGGCCGTGTTTACGTGCATCGGGGCGGAAGGCTCTGCCAGATGGATCACATTCATCCCGGCTTTTTCAGTACCGGTGAGGTCTGTTACGGTGAAATCGTGAAAAACCGGTTCCAGGAAAATGAAAATCCGCTGAACCGAACAGAGCCGGAAACCGCCGCGCCTTTTCCGGGAACGAAGCTGAGCTCCGGTATTTTGCAGATTCACGCCTACCCCGGTCTGGATTACAGCCGGTTTTCCCTCGACGGTGTAGAGGCGATCCTCCATGAAACTTATCATACGGGGATGTTCTGCGCCGCCGGGGAAAGGGAAAACCTCGATTTTCTGCTGTCCGACGCCGGAGAGAACCTTCCGGTGATTGTCGTCGGCGGCACCGCCGCCGAGGAACGCTATGAGTCGGACCTGAAAGCCATGGACCGCCTTGTGTTTATTGACGATACGGCGGTGGAAGCGGTGTACGTGAAAATGCTTCTGGCCTTCGGCAATCTGGACAAGGAGGCGGCTCTTTCTTATGTCTGTGAGAATATTCTCGGGGAGAGACTGTCGGTGTAAAACAGGAGCGGGAAACGGAGGAAGGAATGATGAAGACAAAACCTTCATCAAAAATTCCCTGAAATTACAGCTGTATTCCGTTGTATCTTATGATAGAATAAACGTGGATTTATTTCGGATAAAAGGATCCGGTATGATTTTGAACTTATGACGGTTCGCGATGGAAAACCGCAGAAAGAAAGGAATGGAGCGATGAAGAAAAAAGTTTTATTCTTATTCTGTATGATGATATGGACCGCCGCTGTTGTCAGCGGCTGCGGCTCTCAGTCTCTTCCCGAGGAAGAGGAAGATGCTATCGGCGATACGCTGGTGGTTGGTATGAGCTGCGATAATCCGCCCTTCGGCTGGGTTCAGAAGGAAGAAGCCGAAGATACCTGTGTTTTGGCCGACGGCAGCGGTTATGCCGGCGGTTACGATGTGCGGATCGCTCAGATTCTCGGTGAGGAACTGGGTGTGGAAATCGAACTTGTCCGGTATGACCGGGGTGATTTGATGGACGCGCTGGAGGACGGGGAAATCGACCTGATGATTTCCGGCGTGAATCCCTTGGAAACCCGGGCGGACCGGGTGGATTTTTCCGACAGCTATTATGAAAACGATTACGTTGTTATCGTTCTGAAGGACGGAAAATACGCTTCGGCCACGGGAATTGATGATTTCAAAGGCGCCCGTATCACTGCCCAGAGCGGTTCCTATATTTATGATGAACTCCTTTCCCAAATGGAAGGAGCCAAAGTGATGTCGGCGATGACCTTCCACAAGGATATGCGGGTAGCGTTGAATAACGATGTCATTGACGGTTACGTGACCACCCGTCCCGAGGGAATGTCGGCCACACGGCTTCATCCGGAGTACGCCATGATCATTTTCGGCACCGAAAATAATTTTGAAACCGATGAGGAATATTCCACCGTGGCGGTGGGAATCGCCAAAGGCCGGGACGAGCTTCTTGACGCTGTCAACGCCGTTCTTCACAAGATTTCCAAAGAGGACCGTCAGGCGATGATGGAAAAAGCGGTCTACGCCGAACCGGAAGATCTGGATGATGAGGACCAGGAATAAGAACCGATGATAAAGCCGGGGTTTGGTTTGGCCTTGGCTTTTCCTTTATCAGGTAAAACGGAGGGGAAACAATGCTGTTTGAGAAAATTGCCATTTTGAACAAAGATTACGCTGTGGAAAACGATATGTATGTCCTTACCAAGGGCAATACCATTACTTATGTGGGCAAGGAACGCCCGGAAGGGGAACACCGCCGGGTGGTGAAAGGGGATCATCTTTTGCTGATGCCCGCTTTCTACAACGCTCACGGCCATACGCCGATGACGATTCTTCGGGGCTATGGAGAAAACATGGAACTTTCCCGCTGGCTCAATGAAAAAATCTTTCCCTTTGAGGCAAAGCTGACGCCGGCCATGGTCTACAACAGCACTTTGGTGGGGATCGGTGAAATGTTCGCCGCCGGTGTGGTTTCCTCCACGGATATGTATTTCCACGGAGAAGCCATCATGAGCGCCTTTGAAAAGAGCGGCGCGAAGCTGAATCTTTCCATCGGCACCACCTGCTTTGATGACCGGGGTTTCTTTGACCTGCCGGATTATGCCGAAAATGAAAGGCTCTTCAGTTACTGGCACGGCAAAGACGGCGGCCGGCTGCGGGTGGATATGAGCATCCACGGGGAATATACTTCCTCTCCGAAGGTCGTTGCCGATGTGGCGGCCTACGCCAAGGAAAAACACTGCCGGATGCAGCTTCATCTTTCCGAAACAAAAAAAGAGCACGAAGAGTGTATCGCCCGCCACGGCAAGACGCCGGCGAGGTACTTCTATGATCTCGGTCTCTTTGATGTTCCCGCCACGGCGGCTCACTGCGTTTGGCTGACCGAAGAGGATATGGATCTGCTGACGGAAAAAGGTGTAACGGCGGCGACCTGCCCGGTGAGCAATATGAAGCTGGCCAGCGGGATTGCCGATATTCCCGCCATGGAAAAGCACGGCGTCCGGGTTGCCCTCGGCACCGACGGTGCCTCCAGCAACAACAGTCTCGGGATGTTCGGTGAAATGAAAGCGCTGGCTCTGGTTCAGCGGGTAGGCAGCGGAAATCCCGCGGCGGTGGCGCCGGAAGCGGTGCTTCGTTATGCTTCCCGCAATGCCGCGGTTTCTCAGGGAAGGGAAGACGCCGGCGTGATCGCCGAGGGATACCGGGCGGATTTTGCCGTTGTGGATATAGATAAACCCCATTTCTATCCCCGGCAGCAGATGGTCAATCATCTGGTTTACAGTGCCGTCAACGGCGATGTGGTGATGACGGTCTGCGACGGCATGATCGTTTACGATCACGGCGAGTTCCCCACCATCGATATGGAACGGGCCCTTTCGGTGATGGAACGGGATTTTGATTCGGTTATTGCCTGCTTGTGAGGGGCCTCGGGGAAAAGAGTTGCTTTTCTTTCCGTTTTGGATTAAAATAAAATAATCAGATATATTGAATTTTGCAAAAAGGTATCGTTTTATGAATGAAAAAGATGAAATGAATCCTATGGATAAGGAATCGGTAACGCCGGAGGAACCGGCGGTTTTGTCCTCCGTTTCGGAGGCCGGTGACGCCGGCGTTGGGGAAACGGTTGCGATGGATGCCGATGACATTTCGGAGGAAGCACCCTTTTTCGAGGATGAAATTGTGGAACCTCCGAAAAAATCCGGGAAAAAGAAGAAAAAAAAGAAAAAGAGTCCTAAAAAGAAGAAAAAGGGCAAGAAGAAAAAGAATAAGTTTACGACGGCGGTCTTCGTTATTGTTCTTGTCTGTCTGATGTTCCTTTTCGGCTGGATCGGCTATGTTGGCGCTTACATCTATCCGCTGCTGACCGGAGCGAATGATGAAGATGAGGTGAAAGCCCCCATTACCGAGGAACAGAAAGAAGCTTTCGCCTCGGGAGAACTGACGATTTTGCTGATGGGCAGCGACTTCCGGGAAGGGGACACCCAAAGCCGCAGTGATACACTGATGGTGGCTTTTGTGAATCTGGATCAAAAACAGATCCGTCTGCTTTCCATGCCCCGGGATACTTATGTGACCATCCCTACCACCGGGGAACGGACCAAGATCAATCATTCTTATGCCTACGGCGGGGTGGATCTGGTGAAACAGACGCTGGAATCGAATTTCGGTATCAAATGCGATTATTATATGGACGTTGATTTTCAGGGCTTCATTGATGTGATCGACGCTTTGGGCGGCATTACCGTGGATGTGCCTCAGGATATGTATTATCCCGATGAAGGAATTGACCTTACCGCCGGTGTGCAGCAGCTGGACGGCAATAAGGCGCTGCAATTCTGCCGGTTCCGCGGCGACGGTCAGGGCGACCTCGGCCGTATCGACCGCCAGCAGGCTTTTCTTGTGGCGATGAAGGAAAAAATGTTCAGTGCCGGCACACTGCTGAAGATCCCCGATATCTGTTCCGCTGTGATGGATAATATGCAGACCGATTTTACGGGAACGCAGATTCTCCAGATCCTGTTGCAGTTTAAAAACGGTGTGGATTTCCAGACCTATCAGCCGGAGAATACCCCGGACTATATCGACGAAATCAGTTACGTTTTTATTACGGATAAAGGACAGAGTCTTATCGACGCGTTGATCACTTTCGGCGAAATTCCTGCGGATATTGAAGCGACGACGGATAAGATTGATATTACGCCCGACGCGGAGGAAACGGAAACGACGGAAACAACAGAAGCAACGGAGGAAGGTTAATTTGTGGAATTGAAGGAAGTCCGTATTCTCGGTCTGAAAGTACATCATGTGGATATGGAAGAATCTCTCGCTTTTTTGGACGAAGCGCTTTCGGGAGATGATTTTACCAGGGTGATTACGCTCAATGCCGAAATCGCTTACGGCGCTTACGGTGATGAGGAGCTCACTTCGCTGATCAATACGGCGGATCTGGTGACTCCCGACGGCAGCGGTATTTTATGGGCGGCTTCTTGTTACGGAGTGCCCATGACGGAGCGTGTCTGCGGGATTGATCTCCTCACGGCGCTGCTGGAAAAGTACAGCGACGGTTCCCGGGGTTTCTATTTTCTGGGCGCCAAGCCGGAGATCGCCGCTCTGGCGGCGGAAAAAATCCGGAATCAGTATCCGAACCTGCGTTGCTGCGGTTACCACGACGGCTACTTCGGCAGGGAAAACAGTGAAGCCATGGCCGATGTGATTGCAAAAAGCGGCGCGGAGATTCTCATCGCGGCGATGGGCGCGCCTTTTCAGGACCGCTGGATTGCCGAATACGGCTCTCGCTGTGGCGTGAAAGTCGGTATCGGTGTCGGCGGCAGCCTGGATGTGATTTCCGGTGCGGTGAAACGGGCGCCGGTGTTCTTTCAGAAGATGCGGCTGGAATGGCTTTATCGCCTGCTTACCGATTTTTCCCGTTGGAAACGGATCATGGCTTTGCCGAAATTTATGCGTTTGGTGAAGAAACAATGTAAATCATAGTCTTTAGGAGGCATTTTTGTGAAAAAATGCCTCTTTTTTCATTTTTATATCAGAAAAAACTTGATGAACAGATCATTTTTCGGTACAATATAGTGTAGACTAATATAAGTGCGATTTGTATACAGAAAGTTCTGTTGTCAAAATAAAAATGGAAGAAGGAAGAAAACATGGCAAAGGTATGTATTTCCGGATATTACGGCTACGGCAGTGCCGATCATGAACTGGTTCTGATGGGTTTGATCAGCGCTCTGCGCCGTCAGGATGAAAATATGGAGATTGTGGTGTTTTCCGCGGATCCCGCGAAAACCGAGGATGAATTTGATGTCAATGCCGTTCAGCGCGATCAGTGGGAAGCGCTGAAAAGGGAATTGCGCTCGTCGGATCTGCTGATCAGCGGCGGTGGTCATCTGCTGAAGGAAACCGCTGATTTGCAGGAATTGAAATATTATCTGAAAGTGATCAAAAGCGCCCTTCGGATGAAACTTCCCGTATTCGTTTATAATCAGGTGCTTACTCCCTTTACTTCTTCCCGGGCTCAGAATATGGCGGCCCATGTTTTGACCAAGGTCCGCAAAATTACCGTTGCCGACCGACAGAGCGCGGATGTTCTCCACTCCATGGGGATCCGTCGGGGCCGTATCCATGTGATGGAAGATCCCGTACTGGCCTTGACCGATGTGGAAGCTGAATGGAAACTGACGGATGTTGCCGAAAGCGAAGGGAAGAAAGTTTCTGTCCATAAAGAGAAAAAAGAAGCAAAAAAGGAGCCTGTCAATTACGATGGGATGGATGTGGAAATCGAAATCCGCATCGTCGATAAAAAAGAAACGCCGGCCGAAAAAAACGACGATTTGTCCAATACCATAGTCGCGGATCCGGCTTTACCGGGAACCGGCGCGGAAACGCC
The DNA here is from genome assembly GCA_051866595.1 of Clostridia bacterium. Classification (GTDB taxonomy): domain Bacteria; phylum Bacillota; class Dehalobacteriia; order UBA7702; family UBA7702; genus UBA7702. The sequence continues at coordinate 7,235 of JBJDXI010000041.1, read as the reverse complement.
GGCGGAACCGGAAGGAACGGCAAAAACCGTGGAAGTGCAGAAAGAAACTTCCGAAAAACAGAATGAACCGGAAGAAGCCGGCGACAAAATTCCGAAAGACGTGCCCAACCGTCCCCGCAATCTGGCGTTGGTGGTTCCCGCTTTCTGGAAAAAACCCGGTGAGAAATTCGCGGCCTTTTCGGTCTCTCCCAAGCCGGAATTGCCGGTATCCCAGATTACGGCCATGGCCGATTATATGATTGAAAACGGCTACCAGGTGGTTTTCCTGCCGGTCAGCTATCCTGATGACGCGGCGCTGTGCAAAGAAATCGCCGCGATGATGAAGCATCCGGCCTATGAAGTCGAAGGGAAAATGTCTCCCCAGTCTCTTTATACCGCCATCAATGAAGTGGACTTCGTCTTTACTTCGGAAATTTATCCCATGATGCTGGCGGCGGTCTGTCATAAACCTTTCGCATCCCTTTGCTGTACGGAACGGGCATTGGATTTCGTTTCCGCCCTGGGACTGACTCCGACGGGAAATCTGATGCACTATGACAGTGAAGTTTTTGTCCGCAATTTCAAAACGGCGGTCGCCGACCCCGGCGCCATTGTGGCGGCCATCGGCGAAAACCTTGAGGAACTGCGGGAAAAAGCGGCGTACGGTGAAGAACAGCTGAAACTGCTCTTCGCCCAGATCGAGCGGAAAAAAGCGCGGGAAGAACGTTCCCGGGCCCGTTCCTCCAGGGAAGGAGGCGCTTCTTCGGTTTCTCTTCCTTCCAAAGAACAGCTGAAAGGTTTGATCTCTTTCGGCGGCAAAGGCAAGAAAAAGGAAAGTCTGCCCGAAGAGGATGAGTTTACCGAAGAACCGACGGAAATGCCGTCGGCGGAAGAAAACGAAATGATCGACGCGGATTTCGCGGAGGATATGGAGAACGAAGCCGAAACAGCCGAAAAAGAAATTTCGGAGGCAAAGGAATCGGAATAATATGAGCGGGATGGCTCCGGAAAAAGTGCAAAAACAGACATTGAGCAAAAATGTAACATGGGCCGCCGCGATTATCCTGCTGATGAATCTCATCGCCAAAGTTCTCGGCTTTGTCCGGGAAATGGTGATCGCCCGGGTCTTCGGCGCGACGATGTATACCGACGCGTACCTTGTGGCCTATCAGCTGCCTTATTCGGTGCAGCAAGTGGTGGGCTGGGCCATTGTATCGGTGACGGTCCCTCTGTTGACAAAGCATATCGTTGAGGGTAACCGGAAGGAAGCGGATCTGTCCGCAAACTTCTTTCTGAACAGTACCGCCTGGCTGATGCTGGTCATTTCTCTGTTGGGTGTTCTGATCGCGCCGCTGTTGGTTCAGTTCACCGCCCCGGCCCTTCAGGCGGAAACGGCGAAACTGGCCACAGAACTCACCCGTATCATGTTCCCTTCGGTTCTCTTTGTCTGTCTCGGCATGGTGCTTACCGGTATTCTCAACGCCAACCGGCGTTTCGGTGTGGCGGCCTTTGCCCCGGCCTTCAGTAGTCTTATCATCATCGGTGTGGTGCTGCTGTTCGGTAAATACTGGGGCATCCGGGGACTTGCCTGGGGTACGTTTCTTTCCTTTGTGGGCTTTTTCCTGATTCAGATTCCGTCTCTGCTGAGGACAGGCTGGCGGTATCAGTTCTGCCTGCCCCGTAAAAACAAAGAAATCCAGGTGGCGCTGGCGTCCCTTGTTCCCATTATACTGGGGATGTCCGTCAATCAAATCTATTATATTCTCAATCGCTTTTTCGCTTCGGGATTGGCTGAGGGCAGTATTTCGGCGCTGAATTACGGTGCGAAACTGGCTCAGTTCCCCGCCGGTGTTTTTGTCTCCGCCATCGCTGTGGCCATTTATCCCCTGCTGACGGAGTATGCCATTGTCGGGGATCTGAAGCGGTTTCAGGATGCTCTTGAAAAAGGCATCGGCGTTGTTTTGCTCCTTTCCGCCCCGGCGGCGGTGGGGCTGATGGTTCTGCGCGTTCCCATTGTGCGCATCCTGTTTGAACACGGCGCTTTTACCTCCGCCGATACGCTGGCCGCCTCCTCGGCGCTGTTTTATTACGCCGGCGGTATTGTGGCCTATTCACTGATTCTCGTTTTGCTCCGTGTGTTTTTTGCCTTTTCCGATGTGAAAGTGCCGGTTTACGCCGGTCTCTGCGGGATTGCCGCCAATATTCTCGTGAGCCTGCTTTTGATGGACTCCATGGGCCATGATGGCCTCGCTTTGGCGACAACCGTTGGCAGTACCGTGAATATGCTGGTCTTTTTCTTCTTTTTGAAGAAGCATTTGCCGGAGATGACCTTTGGCCCGCTCCTTGTTTCCGCGGGAAAGATTTTTCTCGCCTCGCTGCTGATGGGGGCGGCGGTGGCGATCACCGCCCGTTTCCTTGGGAACAGCGGTGATCTGACGGTTCTTTTGGCCGGCATTTCCGTAGGAATTCTGTTTTATCTGCTGTTGGTCGCGGTGTTCCGTATGCGCGAAGGACAGTGGGTCAAAGAAATGATATTGAAAAAAATCGGCAGATCTTCCTGCCGCTGAAGTGTGTTTTCTATGTTGAGAGTGATCATTGCTTTTATCGCCGCGTTCATTGTCTCCATCCTCGTGACGCCGCAGACGAAAAAGCTGGCGATGAAACTGGGCGTTTACGATGAACCTGACGCCCGAAAAGTGCATACGGGATTGATGACGCGCATGGGCGGTCTCGGCATTTACGCCGGTTTCCTCTGCGGATTTCTGATCTACGGCGATTTTTCCCGCTCCATGGTGGGGCTTTTGGTGAGCTGTACCTTCATTACGGCGCTGGGCTTTTATGACGATGTAAAAAATATCGCGCCGAAGATGAAATTTTTGGGTCAGATCATCGCCGCGGTGATCCTGATGATTTTCGGCATCCATCTGGAATTCTTTTCCATTCCCTTTACCGATGAGATCATTGATATTGGTATCCTCAGCTATCCCATTACCCTGCTGTGGCTCGTCGGTGTCTGCAACGCCGTGAACCTCATCGACGGTCTCGACGGCCTCGCTTCCGGTGTTTCCGCCATCGCGGCGCTGTCCATCGGCGTTGTGGCCTATGCCAGCGGTATCGGTATTGTCGCCGTGCTCTGCCTGATTCTGGTCGGGAGCATCCTCGGTTTTCTGCGCTGGAATTTTTACCCCGCTACCCTGTTTATGGGCGATTGCGGTTCTCTGACCCTCGGTTTTTTGCTGGCGGTCTTTTCGCTGATGGGTATTTCCGAGGGTGTGACATTGATTGGTCTGGCGGTACCTGTGCTGATTCTGGGGATTCCCATTTTGGATACGCTCTTTGCCATTATCCGCCGGAAACGCAGCCACAAACCCGTCTTTCAGGCGGACAAAGGCCATTTCCACCATCTTCTGCTGGGCATGGGGCTGAGCCATCGTGACACGGTGCTGTTTATCTACGCCGTCACTTTCCTCTTCGGCTCCATGGCGGTGCTGATTACAATGCTGCCGACGATGTTCAGCCTGTTTATATCTCTCGTGGCGGTGGTGCTGATTTTTGCCGGCGCCATGAAGCTGGGGATTCTGGATCGTGACGACGGCGCGGAAAGTAAATAAGATCAATAAAATAAAAAAAATATATAAAAAAAACATAAGGAGTGAAAAAACTGTGGGAAAAAAGATTCTTATTTTGGTACTGGCGATCATTTTGAGCTTAGGTATTGGCTTCGCCGCCGGTATGGTGGTGCAGAACGGCGGTTTTTCCGGACTTTTCGGGGAGAAGGAAGAAGAAGTGCCCTCTCTTGAAGGGAAAGTGGTTACGGTCGGACAGAATACCGCCAATATCTATGAAAAAGCCGACGCCAACTCTGAAGTGATTTATTCCATGAGTGACGGTGAAACGGCGACTTGCGTCAAACAGTCGGAAAAATGGTTGAAACTGGAAATCATCGACGGTGTTTACGGTTACGCCCACGCGGAGCTGTTTACCCTGGCGACGGATTATGATGTGGCCAACGACGCGGAAAATCAGGAACCGGCGGAACCGGAAGTGACCTATGTAACGCCTACCGTCAATGTGCTGGATATTTATAAAGGCGAATCCACCGATTATCAGATTGTTACCACCGTGGAATACGGCGCGATTCTGGAACTGACGAAGAAAGGCCAGACCTGGTCCCAGGTAACAACGTTGGACGGTCAGACCGGTTACGTGCTGACCTCGGATATTGAAACCACCGATTACGATCCCGACGCCCTCGTCGTGGAAGTGACGCACAGTTTCGTCAACCTGCGCAGTGAGCCCTCCAGTAGTTCGGATAAAGTCGGTACGATGAATCAGGGCGATACCGCGGCTTATCTCGGTGAAGAAGGTAACTTCTATAAGATCCGTCTGGATGACGGTACGGAATGTTATGTCAGCAAAGACTATACCGAAATGAAAAACACTTCGGGTCAGCCCGCAGCAACGGAAACTGCGGAAGAAACCGCTGATGAAGAAGAATAAAATTTCATATGAAAATGCCGTTCCGAAAAGGAACGGCATTTTTTTATCGGTATTTGCTCATGGGGCCCAGCTGGTAAAAGGCGATGGCGGCGGCGGTGGACACATTGAGGGAATCCACGCCGTGGGCCATGGGGATCTTTACGGCGTAGTCGCAGCTTTTGATGGTGCTTGAGACGAGGCCGTCGCCTTCGTTGCCCAGCACCACGGCAAGTTTCGGCTCTTCGGCCAATACCGGGTCGGCAAGGTGGATGGTATCTTCTCTCAGCACCATGGCGGCGGTTTTGAATCCCAGGTGGTGAAGTGATTCCTGAAGGGGAATCTCTTTGGGCAGATAGGCCCAGGGAACCTGAAAGACCGTGCCCATGGAAGTCCGGGAGGCTCTTCTTGTCAGAGGATCGCTGCCGGCTTCGGTGAGGAGGACGGCATCCATACCCAAAGCGGCGGCGGAACGGAAGATCGCGCCCACATTGGTGGGATTCATCACATTTTCCAGCACCGCGACGCGACGGGCTCCGGCGCAGACCGTTTCGGCATCGGGGATTTCAGGACGTTTGAAAACAGCGAGAACGCCCCGGGTGAGATGGAAACCGGTGAGTTCCGTTAAGACTTCGGTCTCCGCGGTGAAGAGAGGTAGGTCCGACGGGGCATCGGCGATGATCTCTTTGGCGGTGCCTTCGATATGTTTTTCTTCCATCAGAAAGGAAAGGGGTTTACAGCCGCTGTCCATGGCGAGGCGGATGACCAAAGGGCTTTCCGCCACGAAAACGCCGCGCTCCTCCATGGTTTTGCAGATGAGCTCCCTCTCGGTGAGCCGGGCGTAAATATCCAGCCGGGGATCGGAAAAATCCGTGATGTTGATGATGTTTGCCATCGGTACATTCTCTTTTCTTTGGATTGTTTCGTTTTTATTATATAAAAAGAGCCGCCGCCTTGCAAGGAATAAAAAGAGGGCGTTCCAAAACGCTTGATAATCGGCAAAATCGCCGACCTCCGACAATGCGCATACCGCTCTGTATGACGCTTTACTGCCGCTCGGCGTGTTTTACCGACTTTAAGCCGTTTTGAAACGTCCTTGGGTTGTACGGAACCGTGACAAAGCGGTAAAAACGCCGTATCTTCGCGGCGCAAAGAGAAAGAGGCTGACTCGATTTGAGTCAGCCTCCAAGGATTTTTGATGAAATATTTCTTAGTGATGGAACAGGCGGATCTTGGTGAAGGCCATGACCATGTCGTATTTATCGCAGGTTTCGATGACCTGAGCGTCGCGGATGGAGCCGCCGGGTTCGGCAATGTATTTCACGCCGCTCTTATAGGCCCGTTCGATGTTGTCACCGAAGGGGAAGAAAGCGTCGGAGCCGATGGCGACATCCTTCATCTGATCAAGCCACGCGCGTTTTTCTTCTTTGGTGAAAACGGCGGGTTTGGTTTTGAAAATGGTCTGCCATACGCCGTCTTTCAATACGTCTTCGTATTCGTCGCCGATGTAAACATCGATGGCGTTGTCGCGGTTGGGGCGGGCGATGTCGTCGACAAATTCCAGATTCATGACCTGAGGAGCCTGACGGAGGAACCAGTTGTCGGCTTTGTTGCCGGCGAGACGGGTGCAGTGAACGCGGCTCTGCTGGCCGGCGCCGATGCCGATGGCCTGACCGTCGGTGGCGTAGCACACCGAGTTGGACTGGGTGTATTTCAAGGTGATGAGGGAGATCATCAGATCCCGTCTGGCTGCTTCGGGAAGGTCTTTGTTTTTGGTCACGATGTCGCTGAAGAGTTCATCATCGATTTTCAATTCGTTGCGGCCCTGCTCGAAGGTGATGCCGAAAACCTGTTTGTGTTCGATGGGTTCGGGTTTATATTCGGGGTCGATGGCGATGATGTTGTAGTTGCCTTTTCTCTTGGTTTTGAGAATGGCAAGGGCTTCTTCGGTATAGCCAGGGGCGATAATACCGTCGGAAACTTCCCGGACGATGATTTTGGCGGTGGATTCGTCGCAGATGTCGGAAAGGGAAATGAAGTCGCCGAAGGAGCTCATGCGGTCGGCGCCTCTCGCTCTGGCGTAAGCGCAGGCCAGGGGAGAAAGTTCCCCGAGGTCATCGACGAAATAGATTTTTTTCAACGTGTCGGAGAGGGGCAGACCCACGGCGGCGCCGGCGGGGGAAACGTGTTTGAAAGAGGCGGCGGCGGGAAGACCCGTGGCCTTTTTCAGCTCCATGACCAGCTGAATGCCGTTTAAAGCGTCCATAAAGTTGATGTAGCCGGGTTTGCCGTTCAAAACGGTGATGGGCAGTTCGCCTTCGTTGACGAAAATTTTAGAAGGTTTCTGGTTGGGGTTGCAGCCGTATTTTAATTCCAGTTCTTTCATGGTCCGATCTCCTTATTTTACGTTTTTGTTGACGATGCGGGTTTCGGTTTCGCCGGTTTCAATATCAATGGTGCGGACAAAAAGGGAAACTTTGTTATCTTCGTTGAGGCTGTTCCAGACGAGGTCGGTAAAAGCGTCGATATCGCCTTTCACGGCCACGCGTTTGGGTTCGCCCTCAAAGCTGGGCAGAGGAGAACCGTCTCCGATATAGGTATGGAGGAAATGGCCTTCACCGGCGGCGGGGGCGTAAGCGAAGGTGAAGCGGTTGCAGCCGGCGGGATCGCCGTGATTTGTTTTCAGAATGGACATTTCGTAGCTGTATTCGCCGTCTTTTACGTGAAGCACGCCGGAAATTCTCGGGGTGTAGTTGGGTTTGTCGGGTTCGAATTCTCTT